>CAZJZO010000111.1:0-12465 GCA_964550495.1 uncultured Porphyrobacter sp.
GCCAACAGCCCGCGCGAGTGCCTGGGCCGTATGGAGAACATGATCCTGATGGGTGACATCAAGATCCCGAAGGAAGCCATTTCGCGCCAGATCGCTGAATCGGTCGACCTCATCGTGCAGGTCAAACGTCTGCGTGACGGTTCACGCCGTACGACTGACATCACCGAAGTGATCGGGATGGAGGGCGAAGTCATCGTTACTCAGAACCTGTTCAAGTTCGAGTATCTGGATGAGAGCGAAGACGGTAAGATCATCGGCGAATTCCGCGCATCGGGCCTGCGCCCCTACACGCTCGAGAAGGCGCGCCAATACGGGTTCGACCAGGCGTTTCTTGAAGCCTGCCTATAAGGCAGGCGACCCTCAAACGCCGGGCGCGGGCCATCCGGCCCGCTTGGCTTCGCCGCATAAGCGGCGACGCGCAGTCGCGCTTTGACTGCCGTGACCAAGAACTGGTCGGCTGCGCAGCGGCCGCAAGGGCGACCGCCCGCCCGCAGCGACGCGACCTTCAGGTCGCGTGAGCGAGGATATCGCAGCCCGGATGGGCTGCGCACAAACTAAAGACCCCCCAGAACCACCGGCAGGCTCATTGCGAGGCATCCACCGCCGATGATCATGCAGCCAACAAACAACGGCGTCCATGGCACCCAACCCACATTCTCCAGCCGCTCCAGCGAGCGCCCTTTGTTTCGCTTCCGCTCCATCAGGGCACAAACCCCTGCAAGCAGCCAGAATGCCGCTCCGACCAAGGCGAGTATGGCCGCGTCGCTTGAAAGCGCAATCTGGGTAAGCAGGTCCATTACTGGAGCGATTTAGAGTGCCGCGCGGCTTGCGCAATCCCCTCTGCTGGGCCAAGCGCCAGCGCGTGGACGGTTCGATTGCCAATCCCCGCCCGATGCTCGCGCTCGGATTGCGGCTTGCGACAGCAGGCACTCTCGCAACCATGTCGATGCTGGTGAAGCTTGCGGGTACGCGCGGGGTTCACCTCGCCGAGCTGGTGTTCTGGCGGCAACTCGTCACTCTGCTGTGTATCGCGGGATTGCTCGCCGCCTGGGGCAAGCTCGCCAGCGTCAAGACAACCCGTTTCGGCGCCCACGCCCGTCGCGCAATCTACGGACTGGTTGGCATGTTCTTCGTTTATGGCGCGGTCATGCTCCTCCCCTTGCCGGAGGCGACAGCGATAAGTTTCACGGCCCCTTTCTTCGCGGTCATGATCGGAGTCGTCCTGTTCGGAGAAAGCGTCGGAAAATTTCGCTGGGGAGCGGTTGCACTTGGCTTCGCCGGCGTGCTGCTGATTACCCAGCCCGGCTCGGGACTTATCGATCCAATCGGAGCAGCAATCGGCCTGGTCGCCGCGTTTCTCGTGGCGCTGATCAGCTTCCAGATCCAGGATCTCAACAAGACCGAAAGCCCGTGGAGTATCATCTTCTGGTTCACGCTGCTTACGACACCGGTCGCGGCCCTCGTCCTGCCATTCGTGGTCGGAACACATGATCTCGAGACCTGGGGAATCATCCTCGCCATGGCCTTGTGCGGCGCGCTTGCGCAAATCCTGCTTACATCGTCACTCAGGTTTGGCTCTGCCGGCGTGATCCTGTTGATGGACTACACCGCACTGCTATGGGCCACTTACTACGGGGTCAGCGTATTTGCGCAGACGCCACCGGCAAGCCTATGGCTTGGCGCACCGCTCATCATCGGTGCGGGGCTGCTCATCGCATATCGCGAGCGAGTGTTGTCCCAGGCAAAGCTCAATTCATCTCCGGTGCGCTAGGGGAGCAAGGGAAAGGAACCTTCATGATTCGCAAGACTTTGATCACCGCCGCTCTCGCCGCCCTCACGCTTACCAGCGCTGCCTGCAACACCGTGAAGGGGCTCGGCGAGGACATCAAATCGGTTGGCGAAACGGGCGAAGAAGTGATCAACTAGGACGAGCAACGGTTCGGGACGAATTCCGGCATTGTCATCGAAGCCTCGGCAGTGCCTTTTCGATCAGTCTTCGAAATGCGCGAGAATGTTCTCGACTGACCCGCCGTTTCCGGTCTGCCGGTAAACCAGCATCAGATTGTTGGCTGGCATCTCGTAGCGTGCGGTGCGCGAGAAGCCACGGAATACGGCGTGTTTGTCGAGCTTCTCGACCTCGCGGATTCCCCATTCAGGATTGCGCGCTCTCAGGCTCTGGTCGAACTCCACGTTCGATGGTGCAGGGGTAGTCTCCTTTTCGAAGAACGGACCGTAGAAGATAAGTGGCGCGTCCTTGCCGCTGAGAATCTGAGCAGCGCCGAAGAAGAGCCCAGTCGTCGCCTGCCAAGGGCTGATATGCACCATGTTGATGCACAAGATAGCGTCGGCGTGATTGATCCCTTCTAGATCGCTGGCATCCAGAACCATCGGCACACGAAGGTTCACCCCCGCATACTCAGATCGATAAGCCGCAATCGACGCTATGGCCTCGGGATCGGGATCGCTCGGCTGCCACGCAAGGGCGGGCATATGCTCGGCGAAGTAAGTCGCATGCTCGCCTGACCCACTTGCGACCTCCAGCACCGTGCCCCATTCGGGCAATTCGTGCCGCAGGATTGCCAAGATCGCCTCGCGATTGCGCAGCGTGGCTGGCGCGTGCTTCTTCAAACCTAGCTGACCTGCCGTTCCTGCCCTTCCCAATACGGTTCGCGCAGCTGACGGCGCAGGATCTTGCCAGACGGATTGCGCGGCATTTCCGGGATCACGTCGACGCTCTTGGGAGCTTTGAACGCGGCAATGCGCTCGCGAGTGTAAGCGATCACTTCGCCTTCATCCACTTCATGTCCTGGCTTGCATACGACGCAGGCTTTCACTTCCTCGCCCCAGCGCTCGGACGGGACACCAATAACGGCAACCTCGGCGATAGCCGGATGGCCAAAGATCGCGTTCTCCACTTCCGCCGGATAGACGTTTTCGCCACCGGAGATGATCATGTCCTTGATCCGATCCTGGATGTAGACATAGCCGTCATCGTCCATGACCCCGGCATCGCCGGTGTGAAGCCAGCCATCGGCGTCGATAGTCGACGCTGTCGCTTCGGGAAGTTTCCAGTATCCTGCGGTGTTCGAAGGCGATTTTATGCAGACTTCGCCGATTTCGCCGCGCGGCACTTCTGTGTTGCCTGGCCCGCGCACCTCAATCGCGGCGCCCGGACATGCCTTCCCGGCCGAGCGCATCCGCTCATTGCCTTCGAGCGTGTGATCTTCGGGTGGCAGGATCGAGATCGTTCCACTCGTCTCGGTCATGCCATAAGCCTGCAGGAAGCCGGCATTCGGCATCGTCTTCACCGCCTGCTTCAACAGTTCGAGCGGCATCGGAGCGGCGCCATACATCAGATATTTGAGGTGGCTGAAATCGGTCTCCGCCGCGCGCGGGTGCTGCACCACCATCTGCAACGCAGCTGGGACGATGAACAGGTGAGTTGCGCCATTCTCGATCGCTTCCAGCACGCCAACAGGCGTGAATTCGGCCTGCACCAGGCTGCGAATGCCGTTGGCAATGGCAATGTTGATCAGACCGGTACCGCCAATATGCGCACACGGCATCGCTATCAGCATGCAATCGTCGGGATCGAAGAAGTTCCAGGCCAGTCCCGCTTCGTTGCCAGGGTTGCGCAGCCCCAACAGGTTGGCATTGGATAGAACCGCGCCCTTGGGATTGCCGGTCGTGCCGGAGGTGTAGAGCTGCAGGATGGGTTCGTCTGCGCTGGGCGGAGAATAGTTTCCGTGGTCGTGTGTGGTGGCAAGCGAGCGCGCCTGGTCCGCGCCGACGACCGCCGGTTTGGCAGCGAGTTCGGTCGCTACACCAACAGCCGTTTCGACAAACTCGTCTCCCGCGAACACCAGCTTCGCATCGGTATCGGAGAGAATGTAGGCAATCTCGGGAGCGGCCAGCCGCCAACCAACCGGCACCATCACGGCGCCCATCCGCGCCGCGGCAAGGTAGAGCTGGCAATAGATGTCTTCGTTCTTGCCCAGCCACGCGATCCTGTCGCCCTTGGCGATTCCCTGCGATTCATAGAAGCCGATCAATCGCCGGGTGATGTCGTCGAGCTCGCGATAAGTTGCGGTCCTGCCCTCCTGCTCAAAGGCCAGACCGTCAGGTCGTTCGCCAGCCCAGAAGTTCAGGATCTCATCGAAGGTGACAAAGTCGTGATAGGCGTTGTTCGCCATGGCCGTGTTCTCTCCCGCAAGGCATTTGCGGCGATTGTGTTAGGCCAAGTTTGTGGGCGGCTCAAAGCCCTTTTCCGTTAGGGCTGCGCCGGATCAGCTCAACCGTCGCGAACGCGCCCGCGGCTCTCGCACCATCAGCCAGAGCAGCAGACCAACCGGCCCGACTAGAAAAGTCGCAAGCAGGATTGGAGCCTGCACCCAGCGCGAAAAGAACTTGGCATCGGCATCGCGCGCTATCCAGATCCCGACAAACAGGTCGAAAGCGAGGTAGTGTGTCCAGCCGATTGTCACACCAGCGTCACTGGCGAAGAAGCCGCGAACACCGTCGATCGTTAAGTCCAGGCCGCCGCCGCCTTCGTTCGGCAGCAATCCGCTCACCACACCTACGAGCGCTCCGGCATAGATAAGGCAAAGCAGTCCAACGCCAAGATACGTCAGAGCCGAGAGCAGGACGGGCCTGCGCGGCAATGCGATCAGGGCAATCCAGGCAACCAACGCAAGCATGTTCACTGCACCGAAGACGTGAGACCATTCCATCGGCTAGTCCTGCTCAGCCGCTTGCTTCTCGACCGCGTTGCGCCATTCGCGTGCTGCGCGTTTCATTCCTTCGTTGTCGTGCGTGAACCGCCCAGCCGCCCGACGCATTCCAAGCCCAAGCGCAGCCTCGGCGACCACATCAGCATCGATCGAACGGTACATCGCCCACTTTTGGGGCAGCAGAGGATCGGTGATCGGGCTCGCGATGATCGCGAGCTTTTCGACCAAGCGGAAGTCATCTTCGCGCACGCCGCGCAACAAACCGGGGCGCAGTATGTCGAGGCGTTTCAAGCCAACCTTCGAAACCAGCTTTTCGGTCTCGCCTTTGACCCGGAGGTAGAAATTCTTCGACATCGGATCTGCCCCAGCCGAACTGACCAGAACCATATTGGGAACGCCTGCAGCAACCGCTGCCTCTGCTGTAGCAAGAATGAGATCCTGATCGACCGCCCTAAAGGCAGCTTCATCCCCGCCTGCCTTGCTCATAGTGGTCCCCAGGGCGCATATCAGCGATCGCGGTTGGACTGCTTCGAGTACCTCTCCCCATTTGTCGGCGTCGGCGACAAACATCTCCATCCGCGCGCCTTCGGGAAGCTTGGCCTCACGCCGGGCAATCCCGACGATCCGCGCCTGATCGCTCGCACTCGCAATCTGGATAACGCGCGTCCCGATAAGTCCGGTCGCACCCACCAATCCGATACGGGTCGGGCCGTGCTTTACTGGCGCGGCGCTTGGACTTGCCTGTTGCTTGGGACCAAATCCCCTGACGCGGCGCCGATCAGACATTGGTGAGTCCGTTCGGTTCGACGCCGTAAATTGCTGCGCAAGACCGGATCGCAAACCGATCGCTCATCCCGGCAATGAAATCGGCGATAACCCGCGACCGCGCGGGCTGTTTGTCCGGAAGCCGAGCATGCCACTCTTCTGGCATCAGCTTCGCATCCTGCGAATAGGCGTCGAACAATTGCGCCACGACGGCACGAGCGCGCTCGGCAGCAGCCACTTGCTCGGGGTGGTAATAGAGCTTGTCATACATGAACTTTTTGAGTGCCCGTTCGTGTTCTGTCATTATCGGCGAGAAGCCCGCCAGCTGCTTGCCGGCCGCGCGCACATCGGCGACCGACGCACACCCTGCGACCTGGGCACGCGTGTGCTCGAGCACGTCATTGACCATGAGGCCAATCTGATCGCGAACGAGCTCGCGCAATTGGCGCTCACGCGGGGCATTGGGAAAGCGTTTTTCGACCGTCCGCCACTGGTCCGCGAGGAATTCCACTTCGAGCAGGTCGTCCAGCTTCAGAAAGCCAGCACGCAAGCCATCGTCGATGTCATGATTGTCATAGGCAATGTCGTCCGAAATCGCGGCAATCTGCGCTTCAAGCGATGGCCAAGCCTGCAAATCCAACGAAAAGTCCGCGTCGAGCTCCAACAGCGCCCAGTGCGGCTCGTCGACCGGACCGTTGTGTTTTGCGAGCCCCTCGAGCAGATCCCATGTGAGGTTTAGTCCATCATGCTCCGGATAGGGCGACTCCAGCCGCATAACCGTGCGTAGAGCCTGCGCATTGTGGCAGAACCCACCATGCTCCGCTGTCGCGTCGGACAAGGCGTTTTCGCCTGCATGACCGAACGGAGGGTGACCCAGATCGTGTGCGAGGCAGAGAGCTTCGGTCAGGTCTTCATCGAGTCCAAGCGCTCGCGCCAAGACCCGTCCAATCTGCGCCACTTCCAGGCTGTGGGTCAGCCGGGTGCGGTAATGGTCGCCGTCCGGAGCGATGAAGACCTGGGTCTTCGACTTGAGCCGACGAAAGCTCATCGAGTGAATGATCCGGTCCCGGTCGCGCTGAAAATCGGTCCTTGGACCGCGCTGTTCGGCACCCGAGCCACTGCGCTGCGCGCCGAATTCTCGACCGCCATGGTTTGCGGGATCGGCTGCGTAGGGAGCTCGGACCATGGCAAGAGAGGTAGGTCAGGCCTCACACGCTCTCAACGGGAACAGAACGACAACACCGTATGATTGCCGTGGACAGTAGCCTAGCTCGGGAAGCGATTTGTCGATTGAGGGCCAGACGGGGCCGCTCCGCCAATGACTTGGGGGGTTAGAGCGGCCCCGATGACCATCGGAGCGACCCGAGGGTCCGGAGCTTGTCTATGACAATTCGAAGACAAGCTCAGCACGGTCGCTAGCCTGCATCGTAAGCGGATACACCCCGGCCCACGTCAAGTTACGGTCATCGGTGGCAAAGCGCGGGTGAGTTGCGGGTTAATGCACCATTTCTTCGGCCAGGATCCATTCGGCCGCAGCTTCGCAGTGGATTCGGGTGGAATCGAAGACCGGCAGCACATTGGCATCGACGTCCACGACGAGCGCCAATTCGGTTGAGGCAAGGACGATCGCCTGGGCGCCCTCCTGCGACTTGTTGGTGATGATGGTCTTCAACGCTCTTTCGGCGTCGCGGGTGGCCTTGCCGACCATCAGTTCCTCATAAATGATCCGGTCAATCAATTCGACATTGGTCATGTTTGGCGGCAACAGATCGATCCCGTGAGCGACCAAACGTTTGCGATAGAAACTCTCGGTCATCACATTTCGCGTACCGATCAGCGCAGCATTGGTGTGTCCTGCGGCTTTGAGGGATTTGCCGACATAATCGGCAATGTGCAGGATCGGAATGTCCACTTCGGCTGCGACCTCATCATGCACTTTGTGCATGGAATTGGCGCAGATGATAAGCGCTTCCGCACCTGCTTCCTCGAGCCTCTTCGCGCTTTCCGACAGTACCGCGGCGGCACGTTGCCAGTCCTTGTCCTCGCGGATCGCATAGAGCTGACAAAAATCGAGGCTTTCGATCAAAAGCGGCGCGCTCGCCATGGGCGTCGCGCGCTTCTGCACGATCCGATTGATCCGATCGTAATACATCCCGGTCGACACCCAGCTCATGCCGCCGATCATTCCAAGTTTGCGCAAGACGTATCCTCGAATCCTGATAGGTTCGGGATCGGTCTAGCGAGGAATGTCGATCCGCGTCCAGAGATCGCGAATTATTCCTCGGGTTCGGATACTTGGTCAACCAAGTCGAGATTATTGAGCCATTTCAACAGGTCGGTGACACTCTCGGCAGATGCCTCTTCTTGCGGCAAATGGCCAATTCCGGCGTAAACTTTCATTTCGGAACGTGGCAGTTTCTCATCATACCACCGTGCAGCTTCCACATCGATTAGCGCATCCTCTTCGCCCCAGATAATCAGGGCCGGCACGTCGATCGAGCTCACCTGCTCGGCATTGAAGCCGGTCCATCCACGGGCAAAACGCTTGAGCGTCGCCGCCCGGTTGCCGGGAAACCGGAGCAATTCCCAGTAGCGATCGACCACGGCGTCGGTCACCACATCCTGATTGGAGACGCTTTGACGCAGCGAACGTTCGATAATCGAACGCGGCGTAACCTGTTCGACCACTTTGTTGATGACCGGCATCTGCCCCAGCGTGAAGCCGATATTGCCGCCATCGTCGTCCTGCTTGATCGGCGCGCCCCCGGCATCGACCAGCACCATGCCCAGCAATCGCTCGGGCCTTTCCAACGCGTAGCCAATGGTATGGCTTCCTCCCATCGAGTTTCCGCCCAGTACGAACCGGTCAAGCTCGAGCGCATCGGCAACCTCGTCGATGTCATTGACAAAGCTTGTCAGCGAGTAATCGTCATTCGGGTCGGGTCCGGTCAGACCGTGTCCCACCTGATCGAAGCGGATAACGCGATACGTGTCTGTCAGCCCTTCGACCCATGGCCCCCAAGTATGCAGATCGGCATTGGAGCCATGCAGCAGGATGATCGGCAACCCGTCTCGCGGCCCTTCATCGCGGACATGGACCGTTGTCCCTTCTCCGATCGTGAGAAATTGTGAGGGTGCTTCGCCATACTTGGCAAGCATTTGCTCTGCATCGGTGTCGGGCGTGCGGAACGCCAGGAACAGCACCACCAGCAGCGCAGCCAGCACGAAGAAGATACGCAAAACCCATTTCACGATGTCGGCATTCCTTCGATCCATGCGTGCACAGCGTCGACGCCCTCGGGGTCGACCGTGCCCTTACCCAATTCCGGCATGGCGATACCAGGCTCGGTCGATTTCATCCGGTACAGGAGAATCGACGCGTCAGGATTGCCCGGCTCGATGGACACCATCCGCCCGCCCGATCCACGCCCGGCTGCGACCGGCGGTTTGCGGATACCGATGGCGTGCGGATCCTCCTGCTCCCAGCGCAGATCGAGCCCTGAATTCGACGCGCTCCCACCCGGCTGGTGGCAATGCGCGCAATTTACGTCGAGATAGGCGCGAGCGACATTCTCGTCCGAGGACAGGTATCGCTTGCCCCATTTCGGCAGTCGGTCACCATCGGAAGAGCTTGGCGCAAGGTTCAACATTCCCACTTCATCCATCATGGTGAGCCAGAGGCCCGACATGTTCCGCGCTTTCGGGCCGATCGGGATGACCTTGCCGTCCTTGCTATGGCAGGTCTTGCACTGGTTCTTGTTGGGGATGCGGTAGCTGATCTCGGATCCGTCGGATCGGGTGATTGGCAGGCGCGCGCCGGCGAGAGCAAGCCGAGCGTCGGTTTGCTCAGCGTTCCATTTGTACGGCAATGCGATCCAACCGTCGGAGCGGTGCAACAGCACACGGGTCTCGATCAGGCGAACTTCGCCGTCGATCTCGAAATCGAAGGTCTTGATGATCGCGCTGCCCACCGGGAATTCCAGCAGCTGCCCGCCATTCTCACGCAGCTGTTTTCCCTCTGGAACGTAGATGAAGCGCTGCTTGGCTGCACCATCGGAGTAAAGCGGAGTATTGAGCGAGTAAGCGGCAACCCTATCGGCACCTTTTTGCCCCGGGAGATCGGCAAAGAAACCGAACTCCGAAAGATTGCGCGGCATTCCGTCGAGCACCGCCGCGTCGTTGACCGTAACAGGCGTGCGGGCGGAACTGTGCGATACTGCACCGGCCAGCATCGCCAACGAGGCGGCAAAGGCGGCCCAATGGGCCTTCACTGGAGGCGCGCCTCCATACCTTCAGGAAGCTCAACCTGTGCCAGCTGAGCCGACGGGTCGGCAATCACGGGGTTGATGATCGATGGCGAGGCCTCCGCGAGCGGCTGGCCAACCTTCGTAAGGCCTAGCGAAAGCACAGGAATGGGGTCTTCGACGGCGAGGCCTTCGTGCAATCCGTCGGTCAAGATGCTCGGCAGCGTTCCGCCCATAGCCGCCAACAGCATGTCGCCGCCATCGAAGTCCGGTGCATTTCCACCCGAGCCGTAGATATTGCCACGCACCACCACGTCGACCGGGCGCGGCTGGTAGCGATCATCGTCATATTCCTGCGTGTAAGCGATCAGCATGACGTGGCTGGTCGAGTTGTTGACGAGTGCATTGTCGAGCACCTGCACTCCCTTGTTGGCCATGACCATCACGCCGGTCCCCGCCGGAACACTGGCGACGATATTGCCTTCCGGAGCGAAGTTGTCGGTGTTGTTGTCGATCACGGCGTTGCGAGCGACCAGAACCGAACCGCCGCCCACTTTCGGCAAGCCCGGCAAATCGAACACCAGAATGCCACCCGTATTCTTGGTCGCAAGATTCTCGGTCACCTCGGCGAAGTTGCTGTTTTCAATTTCGATCCCGGCGACATTTTCGACCACACGATTGCGGCGGACGATGATGTTCTCTGACTGGCCGACATAGATCCCTGCATCCGATGCGCCGCGCACATAGCTGTCCTGAACCAGGATGTTGGACGCCTCGACTGGGTAGATCCCGTAGGCACCGTTCGATGCATCCGGGCCATTGGTCCATTCGATGCGAAGGGCATGATAGATGATTTGGTCGGCGCCTTTGGACTTGATGCCGTCTCCCTTGGCATTCTCTACCGCAAAATCGCGCAGAGTGACGCCATCCGACGTCACGAGAAGACCCTCGCCCGCCCCGGCCTGATTGGTGAAGTCGAGCACGCTTTCGTTCATGCCAGCGCCGCGCAGTGTGACATTGTCGACATCGAGGCTCAGGCCATCGGTCAGCTCGAAGCGGCCCGCTTCCAGCACAACCACATCGCCCGGCTCGGCAAGGATAAGCGCTTCCTGCAAACGCTCCTGCGCACCTTCGCCTGGGGCGATTGTGTGGGTCTCCGCATAAGCCGGCGAAGCCATCACCAGAGCCAACGCCGCCACTGTCGATCTCAACATGAAATTCTCCCTCTCCCACAGGCAGTGTGGCGCAAGGGAGGGAGCCAATGCAAGTCTGTCGGGGATGCTCGCCGATTAAAGTCCCAGATTGCCGATCAGGCTGTCGACCCCGCAGCGCGCGCCAACAACCGCAAGCGCCTCGACCGCTTCGTCATCATCCACCCGGCGCAGTCGTTCCAATGCTTGGCTCGCTGAGCCCGGCATGCTGCTTTCACCTTCTTCGGGGCCCAGTTTTTCCAGTTTGCGAAGCTGCGAAATGCTCAACCGATCTGTCAGCTTCGGTGCCATGCATTCTGCCATGCCGACCGGAACGCCTTTGGCTATCAGCGCGTCCTCGACCCGCTCTTCGGTCACCTGGTTCAGCAAACCGCCTTCGCGGAAGACAAGCCAGCCGCCGACAGCAAGCAGCACAATGGCAACGAGAAGCCCCGTGAAGCGAATTGGACGCACTCCTTCTGATTCAGCCATCAAGACCCCTCCTGACCCATGGTCAGAAGCCTAATCCAAAGCTTTTACGATTTCCTCTACCATCTTCTTGGCGTCGGACAGCAGCATCATCGTCTGGTCCATATAGAACACATCGTTGTCGACCCCGGCATAGCCGACCCCGCCCATCGAGCGTTTGATGAAGAACACCTGCTTGGCCTTGTCGACATCGAACACTGGCATGCCGTAGATCGGCGAAGACTTGTCGGTCTTGGCAGCCGGGTTCACCACATCGTTGGCGCCGATGATGAAGGCCACATCCGCCTGCGCGAACTCACTGTTGATGTCTTCGAGCTCGAAAACCTCATCATACGGCACGTTGGCTTCAGCCAGAAGCACGTTCATGTGGCCGGGCATGCGGCCTGCAACCGGGTGGATCGCGTATTTCACGTCCACGTCCTTCTCTTTCAGCGCATCGGCCATCTCGCGCAGCACGTGCTGGGCCTGCGCCACGGCCATCCCGTAGCCGGGGATGATGATGACCTTCTCGGCCTGTTCGAGCATGAAAGCCGCATCGTCGGCGCTGCCCTGCTTGTAGGGTCGCTGCTCGCGCGCTTCACCGCTTCCGCCGCCACTGTCGTCGGCGCCGAAACCGCCCGCGATCACGCTGATGAAACTGCGGTTCATGGCGCGGCACATGATGTAGCTGAGGATCGCACCCGAGGAGCCGACCAGCGCGCCGGTGATGATCATTGCGGTGTTGCCTAGCGTGAAGCCCATCGCCGCCGCGGCCCAGCCCGAATAGGAATTAAGCATCGACACCACGACCGGCATGTCCGCCCCGCCGATCGGGATGATCAGCAAGAAACCGATCGCGAAGGCGAGCACGGTAATGGCGATAATTGGCCAGCCCTCGCCCGCTCCGCCTTCGGGTGACACGGCGTAGAAGCCGATAATCCCGAGGATCGCGACCAGCGTGCCGAGATTGATGACATGCCTCAATGGCAAGAGAATCGGCGCACCGCTCATCCGTCCCGAAAGCTTGAGGAAGGCGATGACCGATCCCGAGAAGGTGATCGCGCCAAT
>CAZJZO010000112.1:0-12441 GCA_964550495.1 uncultured Porphyrobacter sp.
GCGATCACGCGGTCGTAATCGAGATTGCCGTTCTGCATGTCTTCCATCAGGTCTTCGGCACCAACCTTGTCGGCGCCGGCGGCGGTCGCCTTGTCGGCGTTGTCGCCGCGTGCGAACACCGCGACCTTCACGTCACGGCCGGTGCCACCCGGCAGCGAGACCATGCCGCGAACCATCTGGTCGGCGTGGCGCGGATCGACGCCGAGATTGATCGCCAGTTCGACGGTCTCGTCGAACTTGGCCTTGTGCTCGCGCAGGGTCGCGATGGCTTCGTCGACCGAGTAGAGCTTTTCGCTATCGAGCTCGGCAACGGCCTTCTGCTTTTTCGTAAGTTTCGCCATTGGTTCAGCCCTCCACCACTTCGAGGCCCATCGAACGCGCGGAGCCTTCGATGATCTTCATGGCTTGATCGATATCGTTCGCGTTGAGATCTTTCATCTTGGCCTCGGCGATTTCCTTGACCTGGCTCTGCTTGATGGTTCCGGCAGAGACCTTGCCCGGCTCTTTCGAACCCGACTTCAGCTTGGCCGCCTTCTTGAGCATGTAGCTCGCCGGCGGGCTCTTGAAGGTGAAGGTGAACGATCGGTCGGCATAGACCGTGATCGTGGTCGGGATCGGAGCGTTCTTTTCGAGATCCTGCGTCGCGGCGTTGAACGCCTTGCAGAATTCCATGATGTTGACGCCGCGCTGACCCAGCGCCGGGCCGATCGGCGGCGACGGATTGGCGGTGCCCGCAGGAACCTGCAGCTTAATGTAGCCTTCGATTTTCTTGGCCATGAGGCCTTTCCTTTCGCACTGTCGAGTGCGCGGGCGAAACACCCGTCAAACGCACTCTCATGTTAAGCGGTCGAGCAGCCCGGTCTCCAGTCTCCTGGACTTGGCCTCCCGCATGGAGTTCCCGTCGATGTGATGGGAAGCGCGGCACATAGCGATTTTGCGGTCCGATGCAAGCGGAAACGACCGGCTTTGCGTCGTGGATGGACCACGAAAGCGGGCGTTTTGCAAAAGTTGGCCAACCCTGTGAAACCCAGGTTTTCTGCGGGACCACACAGGATCGGCCAGTGCCGACGTGTCACCTTCCGTTTCGGTCATGGCGGACGGAAACCCAAGGGCAGGAAACTCGGTTGCTTCATCGATCACAGGGGTAGCGCGACGGGCCCGTGTAGGAAAACCGCCGCAGGGGTGTATTACTTGCACTAGACACCTAAACGCTTGCCTCCTAGAGCTTTTCCAACGCAAGCAGAAGGGGTCAGCATGCCGTTACCAGAACAGATTTTCGGTTGGGCCGGACAGGCGGCAATGCTGGGTTGGCTGATCCTCATCTTCCTGCCGCGCCGCTGGCCACTGCTCACGGCGGTGCCGCGTTACGTCATCCCGTTTGGCCTTTCGCTCCTCTACGCGGGACTGGCGATGGCGCACATCCTGACCGTCGAAGGTGGCGGGTTCGGCTCGCTGGCCGAGGTCAAGACGCTGCTGTCCAATGACTGGGCGCTGCTCGCGGGCTGGATCCACTATCTCGCCTTCGACCTGTTCATCGGCGGCTGGATCGCGGTGCAGGCGGACAAGGTCGGTGTTTCGCGGCTGGTGCAGGCCCCGATCCTGGTGGCGACCTTCATGGCCGGGCCGCTCGGTCTCGCGCTGTTCATGGCAATGCGCGCCGGATACATCCGCTTGCCAGTGCAGGAAGACAAGCCGGTAGCGGGAGCGATGGCATGACCACCGCAGCACAGCAGCAGACCGCGTGGATCCCATTGCTCCCGCAGCTCGACAATGACCGGCTGACGCGGTTGCTGATGACCTACGCGCTGTTCATGGCAGCGGCGTTCCTGGTGTTCATCCCGGCCTGGGTCATGGATGCGCGCGTGCTCGACAGCGCCGCGATCTGGACCAAGCCGCAGAAATTCAATCTATCCTTCGTGGTGCATTTCATCACGCTCGCTGTGCTCGCCCAGCAGGTGCCGCGCGAAACCCGTCGCGGACCCGTTGTGATGACCTTTGGCTATCTCGCCGGGATCGCGCTGGTGTTCGAATTCGTCTACCTCAACACCCAGGCCGCACGTGGGGTGCGCTCGCACTTCAACTATGATTCCCCCTTCGAGCAGATCATGTACGCGCTGATGGGGCTAGGCGCGGTCCTGCTGCTCACCATAGCGGTGGCGATTGCCGTGCAGGTCTGGCGCAAGGCCGATCGCGGGCGACAAGGACTGTGGCTGGGCACGATCCTCGGCTGCATCGGTGCCTTCGTTACCACTGTCATCTTCGGTTTCCATATGTCGAGCGTGGGACGGTTCGTCGGCGCTCCGCTGACCGGTGGCGGCGAGGTAATCCCGTTTTTCGGCTGGAGCCGCGAATATGGCGATCTGCGCCCGGCCCATTTCGTCAGCATGCACATGCTTCAGACCATTCCGTTGGTCGGTTGGCTGGCAGACCGGCAAGGCTGGAATGGCAGGATCGTGGTGATCGCCGCCGCGGCGGCTCAAATCGCGCTGGCGACATTCCTGTTCGTGCAGGCGCGCGCAGGCCAACCAATGTGGCCGGTTTAGACCGCCGCTGCTTCAGGACGATGGCTTGACCTGATCGAAGTACAGTTCGACATGCTGAGTCCTGCCGAATATGGCTATCGAAACGGTGACTTCGCCGGTTACGAAGTTGAGGGACTTCACCGAGCCGGACTGATCGTGGAAGGCTCCGGCCATCACTTTGACCCTATCGCCCACTGCGTAGTCCAGATCGGAAGCGCTTGAAGGAAGCGGTTTGGCTTTCGCCCCGACTCCAAAGAACCGACCCGCCATTTCGTCAGAGATCGACCGGTACGAATTGAAGCGGAATGCTGGACGGCCCGGTTGCTTGAAAGCCAGAGGACGTTGTTGATCGTTGCTGTTCACGAATCTCAGAATTGTGTCGCCCTTGAGCTGTGCGAGGACGCGACCCGTCTGATACACGCGTTCAACCTGAACCGCCCTACCATTCTTCGATTCGGTTACCGTTATCGACGGAACGGCGGCATCATTCACATAGCCGTGCCAGCTGGATTCTTTGTTCGCCGCCAATAACGCGTCGCGAAGCGTGTGCTCGTTGGGGCCAACGACTTCGATTAGGTACCAAACGTAAGTGTTGCTGCTCATCTTGCCCCCAATCTGCCCCTGACGATCAGCGCTGTAAGGTTCGCATGGGATTCATTCCATCGACGTATCCCATGAACGGCGCGTGGATTGAGTAGCCGAGCAGTTCCTGCACCCGCTCGGGCAGCTCGACCGCTTTTTCGGGAGGTACGGCAATCAACTGCTGTTCCAGCGGGCGGCACCAGCCTTTGCAGAATTGCGGGGTGACGATCAGACGGCGGGCATTTGACCGATTGGCGCCGCCGCGGTGCCACAAAGTGCCTTTGGCGATCATAAGTGAACCCGGCGGCATGGTCGCCTTGATTGCCTCCGCCGTGTCGCCGTCGCCATCCTGCTTGTCGGTCTTGCCGGTCAGGAAGTCGCCCGGCTTCGATGCGCCATCCGGACGCTCATCGCCCCACAGATGACTGCCGGGAATTATCTCGGTCGCGCCGTTTTCGTCGGTGGTTTCGGTGAGCGACCAGAAAGTCGACATGCTGAGCGGTGCGCGCGGGCGCGCGAGATCGCAATGGCTGTCGTCGAAGTGCCACGGCTGCGCGGTCTCTCCCGGCAACAGGTTGATCGCGAGGCACGCATAAAGCAGCATCGAGCTTCCCAATTCGCGCTCGCCGAATGCGAGTTGCAACGGATGCGATACGAGATCGGCGAACACCGGATCTTTCGCCAACATCGCGTAGATGCGGTTTGAATCCGCCCCTTCGAAATTGTTGCGTCCGCGTACATCCTTGCTCAGCCAGACCTCCAATGCGTCGATCTGACGCTGGATCGCCGCATCGTCGAGCACGCTCTCGAAGATGATGTAGCCGTCCGAATCGAGTTGCTCGCACCAGGATGCAAACGAACGACCGCCCAGAAAGGGCTCGATCCCAATGCCGGTACCGATGTCGGCATCCGCGACAGCCTGCATTTTCCTCTCCCGCTTTGGCAGCGCAGGCTAATGCCAAACTCGATCCACTCCAAGAGCGAAGCGAACGGACCTAGTCCGAGCGGTTGCGGCACTCCTCGAGTCGGCGCTCCGCGGTGCTGACATTTCGCTCAAGGTCGCCCATTCTGTTTTCGGCATCGGCAGCTCGGTTGCGCAAACGCTGCGCTTCGTCGTGGTCGCCGCGCTGTTCTGCCGCGTTGGCTGCCTCATAATGACGCCGGATCTCGCCATCAGCCTCTGCCAGCGATCTGCGCGCTGATGAAAGGTGCCTTTCTTCCATACTACAGTCAGGCATAGTCTTCCTCCCTCTGCTTGGGACACGAGAGTAGACTACGCCCTAGGCACGACTGCAAGGTGCAATTGGACTTGCGACTTGTCCTTGAATTCTGACGACCGAACTCTCGGTTGGTCGCTGGTCGAATTCCGTCTTCTCGGCAAAGCGCTGCCTTACTTGACCAGTTCGACCTGTTCGAAGTCGAGTTCGACCGGAGTAGCGCGTCCGAAGATCGATACGCTGACCTTGACCTTGCCCTTGTCGAAATCGAGCTCTTCGACCACGCCGTTGAAGCTGGCGAACGGTCCGTCGAGCACCTTGATCTGGTCGCCGATTTCGTAATCGACATTGACCTGCTGCTTGGGCGCAGCCTTGGCTTCTTCGACTCCGCCGAAATAGCGCGCGGCTTCTTTCTCGCTGATCGGCTGCGGCTTGTTGTTGTTGCCGAGGAAGCCGGTGACTTTGGGCGTGTTCTTGACGAGGTGATAGATGTCGTCGTTCATCCGCAGCTTGGCCAGCACATAGCCGGGCATGAACTTGCGCTCGACCTGTACCTTCTTGCCGCGTTTCACTTCGGTCACGGTCTCGGTCGGAACCTCGACCTCTTCGACACCTTCACTAAGACCCAGCCGCTCGGCTTCGGCCAGGATCGCTTCCTTGACCTTGTTTTCGAAGCCGGAATAGGCGTGGATGATGTACCAGCGAGCCATGGATTATCCCTGAATAATCAAGTGGGTGTGCGGACGCGGATCAGATCAGCGACAGCAGGAAATTGACGATCGCATTGAACGCGCTGTCGATCCCGAGGAAGAACAGCGACATGATGACCATCATGATGAAGACGAAGATCGCGGTGCGGATCGTCTCTTCGCGGGTCGGCCAGACAACCTTGCTGGTCTCCGTGCGAACCTGGTTCACGAACTCGGGTACCGATGTCTTGCGCTTCTTTTCTTCGGCCATGTGAGCAGCCACTTCCTTCAATGCAAATATGCCTTCGTGTTTCAGGTAGGTCTCCGCGCCGCCCCGAACAAGGTCCGGGAGGGGCTCAGATTGCTGCCGATGTCGGAAGACAGCAGCGCCATTACGCCTCGTGTTGCACAAAATCAAGCGTGGGAGACATGGAATCACGCTCAAATCGCAAGGGGACTAGCCATTGTCGAACTGCATGGTTAGCGTGTCCTCCCAAGATAACAGCCGCCGACATGGCGACAGCATTCAAGGGATTTCACACACATGGCAGCCAATGAAGCGGGAGCGGTCAGCCTGATCGATCGCGTCACCAACATCTCGGACTTTATCTGGGGCGGGACGTGGAACGGCGAATTGGTGCCGTGGCTCTCGGTAGGCGGACAGCCGATTCCACCGATGGTGATCATCCTGCTGGGCGCCGGCCTGTACATCATGTTCGGGCTGAGATTCTATCCGATCCGCCAATTGGGTAGCGCTTTTGCCGGGCTGTTCAAGAGCCGCAAGGGCGAAGGCGACGGTGAGATTTCGCCCTTCGCAGCCTTGTCGACGGCGTTGTCGGGCCAGGTCGGCACCGGCAATCTTGCCGGGGTTGCAACTGCCATTGCGCTGGGCGGGCCCGGTGCGATCTTCTGGATGTGGATCACCGCGCTGATCGGGATGGCGCTGGCCTTCGCCGAAGGGTCGCTGGCGATTCGCTATCGCGAGAAAACCTCGGACGGGGTCTATCGCGGCGGCCCGATGAGCTACATCATGATGGGCCTTGGCCCGAAATGGACGTGGCTCGCGATCCTGTTCTGCATCGGTACCTTGTTCTCGGCGATGGTCACGGGCAACTCGATCCAGGCCAACGCCGTGGCCGACGGTCTCAACGAGCTGTTCGGGATCGAGGAATGGCTCGGCGGATTGATCGTCGCCATCGCGGTGTTCATCGTGATTATCGGCGGGATCAAGTCGATCGGCAGCGTGGCCGAGAAGGTCATCCCGTTCATGGCCGCCGCCTATATCGTCATGGCGATCATCGCGCTGGCTCTGAATATCGAAGACATTCCGGCGACCTTCGGCCTGATCTTCCACGGCGCCTTCAACCCGCAGGCGGCGACCGGCGGCTTTGTCGGCGCCGCGATCGCACTGGCGATCCGCGCCGGTGTGGCGCGCGGGTTGTTCTCGAACGAAAGCGGGCAGGGTTCCACCCCCATCGCGCACGCGGTCGCGCAGACCAACGATCCGCGCCAACAGGGCCGAATGGCGATGCTCGGCTGCTTTATCGACACGATCATCATCTGCACCATGACCGCGCTGGTGATCCTGACCGTGCAGGGCGATTTCACCGGAGGCGGTGTGCCGGTCGCGCATGCATGGAATTCCGACCTTGAAGGCTTTGCTATGACCAGCGGCGCGTTCGGCTCGGCATTTCCGTCCACAATCGGCGGCATGCTCGGCGTTCCGGTCGCGACCGGCGATGTGGTCACGGTGAATGGCCAGCTGACCGTGACCTTCTCGACCTGGGACATGATCTGGAACGGCCTGTTCCATAAGTCGATCGGCACCCAGGTCGCCAGCTTCGCGCTGATCCTGTTCGTGTTCACCACGCTGCTGACCTGGAGCTATTACGGCGAGCGCGCGATCACCTTCATCTACGACCGCATTCCCGGCTCGACCCGCGGCGGCGAGAAGATCCTGCACATCATCTGGCGCGTTCTGTGGTGCGTCGTGATCTATGTCGGCTCGACCCAGGATCTGACGCTGGTCTGGCGCCTTGGCGACATCTCCAACGCGGCGATGGCGTTGCCGAACCTCGTCGCGCTGCTGCTGCTTTCCGGCGTGGTGTTCAAGCTTGCCCAGGGCGACAAGACTGCGGGCAAGACCTTCGGCAGGGAAACGCCGGAAGAGCCGGTCGAGTACTGATCAGGGGTTTGGGGCGCTCAAAAGACCAAAAGAGCGCCCCTGCCCCCAACTCAAGACCGTCCGAAAAGTTTCTCAAGCCAGCTTGGCTCGTGCATCGGCCGGATCGGGCCATAAGCCAAAGCACGAATGTAGGGGTCGCGCACCGGGCGCGGGCTGCTCCAGGCATCGGGGCCTGACGTCCGAAAACTGTACTGGGTCATAGTCATCCTCCTGTTGCGATTCCTTCGCTCGGCTTGAGGATGATTTGGCACCGAGCATCTGGCGCGAAGCTGACCGCACACGTTAGCTAACGTTCATGTAAATCGACATCTAGCTGAACAGAATTCTGTCAACGGCGCCCAAGCAAGCGACCGAACAGGCCGGGCTCCACCATGGGACGGATCGGTCCGTGCTTGTGCCGGCGCAGCGCAGCGTCGCTATGGGGCATCTGCAAACCCTCGATCGATACGGAATTGGGGCGACCGGTCCGACCGTTCATGTCGACTTCTCCAGCAAGACTTCGGGCTGCGATCGCTGCCCTCCAAGTGCCCTTGCTATGCCGAGGTGATGGTCGAGAAAGTTTCACCCCAAGACTAGGGTTTTATGCGGATGGACAGGCTCTTCAATCGCGTAGGGCCAATCCTGCGCGCGCCATTGTCGTTGCTATCTTAATCGGCGATAACGCCTGCATACAGATAACGTAGGCGCTTTATGAACTACAGCGTCGGTACGGTCGCATCGGTGCAACGAAGTCGGGGGAATGGAACCATGCGAAATTCAAGAATCAGAATGACGGCGATGGCGGCTGCGGGACTTGCCGCTGCATTTGCAGCGAGCGCGCCGATGGCGCAGGCGCCCGCCTCGGGCATGATCGAGCTCAAGAGCTGCGAAGATGCCAATGTCGGCCTGCGCGACTTGGCCATCTCTGCGCGCGGCAAGGGCATTCGCAGCTTCTACGAAGGAAATGTGCTGTTGCTGCAGGTCGATCAGGTCGAACCAGCGGCAGCGTCAGCCGGTCTGGTCGTGCTGATGTTCGATCCCGAAAGCACAATGGGCGACCGCAACTGCTATGCCGCCACCGGTTTCACCGGCCTCGATCTCGACAGCGCACGGTCCAGCTACGACCCGGCTACGGGTGTGAAGGTCAGAATTGCAACGATGCAGTACGACCACGAAACCGGAGGAAGCCGGCCCGGTCGTCCGCTGATCCTGCAGATCAACGCCGCAACCGGAACGGTCACCGCTTCGCGCTGAGCCTTGTCTGGAGGTCTGTGAGAAAATGGCAGGGGTGACAGGATTCGAACCCGTGGCCCTCGGTTTTGGAGACCGATGCTCTACCAACTGAGCTACACCCCTGCATGGGCCGGGCGCATCTATACCAGCGTCAGCCGATAGGCAACACAGGATATCGCGGAACAGCAAGGTTGCGGCTGGAGTCAGTATTCCGCGCTGCTATTATGTCGCCATGCATTCTCCGGTTCGCGCCCCGATCCCCGTGGAAACGCTGCTGCTGGCCTATCGCAGCGGGATCTTTCCCATGGCCGATGCGCGCGAAGACAAGGAAGTGTTCTGGGTCGAGCCGCGCGATCGCGCGATCATTCCGCTCGACGGACTGCATCTCTCGAAGAGCCTGCGCAAGGCATTGAGGCAGGATCGCTTCAGGGTGACAATCGACCGCGCGTTCGAACGCGTGATCCGGGCTTGCTCCGAACCCAGGCCGGGCCACGAGGAAAGCTGGATCAGCGAACGAATCGTCACCAGCTATGTCGCCCTGCATCGCAGCGGTTACGCGCATTCGATCGAGTGTTGGCTCCCAAACGATGATGCGCCCGACGCGCCGATGGAACTTGCGGGCGGATTGTATGGCGTCTCGTTCGACCGCGTGTTTTGCGGCGAGAGCATGTTCAGCCTCGCCGACAATGCCAGCAAAGTCGCCCTGTCATGGCTGGTCGCGATGATGCGCCGCGCGGATTTCGCATTGCTCGATTGTCAGTTCATGACCGATCATCTCGCGTCGCTCGGGGCGGTGGAAATGCCGCAAAAGGCATATCTCAAACTGCTGCGGGATGCGCGCGGTTCAACGCAATTGTCGCTGCCCGAAGCTTATGCCGCTTTCGCAAGTTCGGCTGACAGCGGAACAGATCACTCGTCGCCGGGAAAACTCATCGCGCAGTCCTTGACCCAGACGTCGTAGATCGGATGCTCGACCACGTTGAGGCTGGGGGATTCCTTGAACAACCAGCCCGAAAACACTCTTGCGTGGCTGCTCTCGCCGCGCTCGAGCACATCGACCTGCACGAACGCACCGGTTTCTTGCGGGAGTTCCCACGGCGCGGTGCGCTCGCAGGCGGATAGCCGCACAATCACCGGGCCGACCTCGCGGCTTTCGCCGGGACGGATTTCGATATCCTCGCTGACATTGTTGCGCTTGTTGAGCAGGCCGAGCGTAGCGACCCGTTCGGCCATTGGCGTTGCATCGCTTGCGCCTCCTTGTGCCGGAAAGGTCTCATCCGCCGGCGCATCGCCGTCCGGTTCTCCGGCCGCAGCCTCGTCGAGCGGAACCTCGACATCATTGGGCTCTTCGGGCTCGCTTTCGCAGCCGCCAAGCGCCACCAGAGCGACCGCGATCAGACAATGGCGCAACATATCGGCGCTCAGCTCTCGGGCGACCACGCCTCGTAATCGCCATCGGCCCGGGCGCGCTTGCCACCGCGCTCAAGGGCACCTTGCGGGCGATAAGCGGCGGCTGTGCCGGTCGCGTTGGGCGTGTAATCGGCTTCCCAGATCTTGGGCGGGGGAAGATGGCTTTCGGGCACATCGTCGAACGCCCCGTGCAACCAGCCATGCCATTCGGCCGGCACGCGGCTCGCGTCGTTGGCCCCGGCGTAGATCACCCAGCGCTTTTCATTCTGGGTGTAGGAACCTGTGTTCGGGCCGCCCTTGGCCCGCTTGCGGTAATATTTGTTGCCATCCGCGTCGGTGCCGACATGCTCGCCGCCAACCCGCGTGGCCCACCAATGCGTGCCCAGCGTTGCGCCATCCCACCACGTGAAGATTTTTCCGAAGAATCCCATGGCCGCGCCAATTAGCCGATTGGCATCGCAAGGCCAAGACGGGTTTTCATTTGGTCAGGCCTTCAGCCCGGGCTAAAGCACTCGGGGGAGTGAAATGTTCGATCCAGGCCCGCTCAATCCACTCGCTTACTGGCTGCATGTCGTGCTTGGCTTCAGCACGGTCGTGTTCGCGCTGCTGGCCCTGTCGAGCCGCAAAGGCGGCCAGTTGCACCGGCGTGCCGGGCAGGTGTTTGCGGTGGCGATGATCGTCGCCGCGCTCACCGCGATGCAGTTCTTCGCGGTGATCGGACCGGCACCACCCGTCGCGGTTTCCGCGTTGAGCGCGATCTATTGCATCGGCATGGCGATACTTTCCGTGCGCCACCGCACGGGTTGGCAGCGCGCGCTGCAATGGGCGATGATCCTGATCCCGGTAGCCATCGCGTTGCTGTACGTCGCCTTCATCGCCTTCGCTTTCATATTCCCCGAAGTCCCGCTCTACCTCGCGATACTCGGTCCGCTCGCAGCGACGATCTATGCAGTCATGGCGTGGTCCGATTGGAAGTTCATGCGCAGCGCATCCGTCAGCAAATCGCAGCGTGCTCGGCGCCATGGCCTGCGCATGGCGGTGGCCTGCGTCGAAGTTGTGCGCGCACCGGCAATCTCGTTCGGTCCCCAGTTCCTGGGCGAGGCGACGTTCGACCTCTACAGTTTCGGTCCTTATCTCCTGGTACCGGTGTTCTATTTCCTCGCGCTGCCGGACTGGCTCAAGCAGGAAGCTCCTGCGACCTCCGAGGCGTAGGGTATCCTATTCGGGCAGGGTGTATTCGAGCTTGTCCCCGGCCACGATCCCCAGCTCTTCCATCAGGCCCCGGCGCACTTCGAATACCGCCGAAGTCAATCCCACCGAGCGAACGGAATCGGTCGAATAGGGCACGCCTTCCTCGATATTGCTGATCCGGCCGTCAACGCCGACGAAGACGATATCGAGCGCCAGCGGCGTGTTTTTCATCCAGAAGCTGCGCGCTTGTGGCGTTGCGGAGGGGAACAACATCGCTTCGTCATCGCGCAGTTCGGTGCGGAACATCAGCCCGCGTGCCTGCGCTTCGGGCGTGTTGGCGAGCTCGGTCTTGAAGGTGATCCGTTTGTCGCCGCGCACCACCACGACGTCGATGATTTGCAGGCCCGATGTCGGATGGCGCTCGATTGCGGTCTGCGCCGGCTGTTCGGATACTGGCGCCTGCGCCAGGGCTCCGCCACTTTCCGCCGGCGAACACGCCATCAACGCCGCTGCGCCCGCCAGAGCCCAAAACTTCACCATGATCCGTCCTCCGCTTCTGCTTCGGCTTCCGCGAGCCAATCCTCAATGTCGGCAACGCTCGCTGCATCGAGAATGAACCGCACGTGCTCGAAGTCATGGCCTGCGCGCAGCATCGCGGCAATCTGTTTTTCCTTCGCGGCGCGCCGAACATCTGCGGGAGCGGCAGCGTCGATCCGGTGCCCAAACATGCCAAAGCCGCGCTTTCGCGCCAACAGGATCGCGGCACGGCGGCTGTCGGCTTCGGACGGAGCATTATCTGCACGAACATTCTCCTCCACACCGGCAACCCATAGCGCCTGTTCGACCCGGCGCTTGCCATATCCGCGCGCTGTGAGATCGCGGGTCCGCATCCTGGCATAGGCATCATCGTCGACATAGCCGAGCTCGATCAATCGGCTGACCAGGCCGGTGACATCCAGTTCACGCACACGCCCATCCTCGTCCTCCGCCACCCCGCGTTCGCGGATCTTGCGGGCAAGATAGGTCTCCAGCTTGGCGCCGGTGGTGGCGTAGCGCGCGGCATAATGCAGCGCGAGATCGCGCAACGTCGTTTCGTCCAGCGGACGCTTCTTGCGCGCCTTGCCGGACGATCCACGCCCACTCTTTTCGCGTCGCGACGATGACAAATTCGTATCTCGTGAAACCATTTCGCCTTATTCGTGCCACAGTCCTTATCAAATGGGAAAAATTGGGATGCAGCTTGTTCCCCCCGCAGGCTGTAATACGGGACACGATAGGACGCACAGGGCTGCGCCGCAAACCACGGGTATCGCGACATAATATGACCGACGCCGTTTTGACGCCGACGCCAAACGACTGCGATTTGCCTCGCATTCGTGCGCAATTTGCAACCTTCAACGAGGCGATCGACTACGCTGCACGCAGCGAAAAAG
>CAZJZO010000113.1:0-12391 GCA_964550495.1 uncultured Porphyrobacter sp.
GTTCGCAATCGGTGCACTCGCGATCGGTGCTCTCGCAATCGGGCGCATGGGGATCGGCAGGCTGCGCATCCGTGAGGCGCGGATTGATCACCTGCGAGTAGGCACACTCGAAATCGACAACGAGGTCCGCGCCGAGTGATCAAAGCACTATTTTCAGGCATTCTTGCAGCTTTGCTGCTGGCCGGCTGCGCGACCGTAGCGACCAAGGTTGCGGGCGGGTCGCACGATTACCCTGAAGCCGAGTCCTACGACGTTTCGAAAGATGCTGCGGCGGAAGTCGAAGCCGCGCTGGCTCGCGCAGCCGAAAACGACACCCGTGTCTTGCTGGTGATGGGCGCCAATTGGTGCCACGACAGCCGCGCCTTGGCCGGATGGCTGGCAACCGAGCGGTTCGAAGCGCTGATCGAAGACAAGTACGAGCTGGTCTTCGTCAATATCGGCATGCCGCAATCGGGCGATGGGCATAATCTCGACATCGCTCAGCGGTTTGGTTTGGAAGAGCTTCCGGGCACCCCGAACCTACTCGTGCTGACCGCGAAAGGCGAACTGGTGAACGCCGACACGGCCACGACGTGGCGCAACGCAGCAAGCCGTGAGGAAGACGCGATGTACGACGAGTTGGTGGGTCTGGCCGACAAGTCTGCATGAACACAGGAAAGCGCTTTGAGAAGCTCGTTTGGGACGCCTGTGTGATCTACGGAAATTGCGGAACAGGCGACACCTACATCTATGATTTTCTTCCGAAAGAGGGATCACTGTCGGCCGAGGAATTCGCGCGCCTGATGCTTAAGGCTGAGAAGATGCCAAAGTGGCGCTACGGCAAACAGTATCAGATCAACTACGATTGGTGTGCCGAGCGCTTCCGCCAGACAATGGGAGCTGAAACGATCGACGCGAGTGAGATTTGGCAGGAATCCGAGTAGGTGCTCCACGTCGTCCACCACGCCGACTACATGGCTCCGCGTCCCGAGCGCGGGTCGTTCAAGTTCGACAAATACTACCTCGTGATGGAAGCGCTTCGCGAAAGCGGCGCGGCGATCACCGAACATGCACCCGAACCGATGCCGCGCGAATGGCTCGAAGCGGTGCACGACCCGGCCTATGTCGACGAAGTCTTCCGCGCCGAAGTCCCGCGCGAGAAAGAGCGCCGGATCGGGTTTCCGGTCACGCACCGGATCCGCGACCGCGTGCGCCACACCAATGGCGGGACATGGCTTGCTGCGCAGCTGGCGATGCAGCACGGCTACGCCGCCAACAGCGCAGCAGGCAGCCACCATGCTCTTTCCGATACCGGCGCTGGCTATTGTGTCTTCAACGATCTCGCGGTCGCTTCGAACCGACTGATCGCGGAAGGCCACGCGCGGCGGATCCTGATCATCGATCTCGACGTGCACCAGGGCGACGGCACCGCCAGCCTGACCGCCGGGCGAGAGGAGATCGCGACCCTTTCGGTTCATGCGGAGAAGAATTTCCCGGTCAGGAAAGCCCGCTCCAGCGTGGATATCGGATTGCCGGACGGAACCGACGACGAAGGCTATATGGCGGCCCTGCAAGGCCAAATCCCGAAGGTGATAGACGGCTTCAAGCCCGATTTCGTGTTCTATCAGGCCGGAGTCGATCCGCATGCCCGTGACAAGCTCGGGCGGCTCGCGCTGACGGATGACGGGCTCATCGCGCGCGATCGCTTTGTCATTTCGCAGGTGCGCGGGCGCGGCCTTCCGATCGCGTCGGCCCTTGGTGGGGGATACGGCGAAGACCAGCGCGAAGTCGCCGATCGCCACGCCCGCTCGATGCTGGCGATGGCGGATGAAAACACCGTATTTTCAGCGAGTTCAATGACCCTTTAAGGAGCCTTAAGCTTCATCCTGTACTCCGGCCATCATGCTTGGACGTACCATCTTCTTTGTCGCGGTCGTGATCGGCTTTACGGCTCTTGTCGTGCCGTCATCGTCCGATGGTGACGAAGGATCGGGGGAATACATTCCCAAGTCCTATGCCGGCAAAGGGTCCGGTTCCGATTGGTATGCGGGCGATCATACACTGCATCGCCAGTCCGACGGGCACTTCTATGCCTCGGCCTATGTCGACGGTGTTCCGGTGCGCATGATGGTCGATACCGGGGCCAGCGTGATCGCGCTGACCGGCAGCGACGCCGCCGCGATCGGCATTCAGTGGGACGAGTCGCAGGTCAGCCATATCGGCCAGGGAGCCAATGGCGCGGTCTATGGCGTGAACACCCGGCTCGACGAGGTCGATATCGGCGGGATTACCCGGCGAAACGTTTCTGCCGTCATCATCCCGCGAGGCCTTGGCGTCTCACTGCTCGGGCAGTCCTATCTGTCGCAGATCGGCGCGGTCGAGATCGCCGACGACCGCATGGTGATGAGCGCTAACTAGCCTCTCAAGCTCGGCGCAAAGTAGATATCGATATAGTCGGTCAGGCGATCGCACCATTCGAACTCGCGCAGCCGATAATAGGTGCGGTTCTGGGTGACTTCGAACCGCCAGACCTTGTCATCCATGCACAACCGACCACGTCCGGGGGCACCGGAAATAACGATCCGGCCATCCATCAGGAAGTAATCCTCGCCAATCTCGGTGATCACGCCGTCGACCGCGAGCCGCCCGCCATCGCCGCGCTGCAGGCCGTTGACGCGCCAAACTCCGTCAGGACTACGAGAGACATGAACTTGCCCGCGCCGGTCCCAGCCGATCCACTGCAACGATATTCCCTGCGCGGTGCGCAGCCGGTTCGCATCGCGGACGCTCGATACCTCGGTCGCGACCGGCGCCTCCTGAGCAACGGACGGTCCGCCTACGGACGCCAGGCCGGCGCTGCAAACCAAGGCGATAATTGTCTGTTTGCGTGGTAACGGCATTCACGCCCCCCTCTCTCCGCTGATTCGGTTAGCATGTCCGAACCGGCGATACTTGTACAAGGACGCCGCTATTCCATGGCCGATTTCGAAACCGATTACCTGATCGTTGGCGCCGGCGCTGTAGGTCTCGCCTTTGCCGATACGCTGCTCGATGAAGACCCGGATTGCCATATCACCCTGGTCGACAAGCATGCCAAGCCGGGCGGGCACTGGAACGATGCCTACTCCTTCGTCGCTTTGCATCAGCCGAGTGCAACCTATGGGGTCAATTCGATGGAAATGTGCCCCGACAAAGTCGACACGGACGGCCATAACAAGGGTATGTACCCGCTCGCCAAGCATGCCGAGATTCTCGCCTATTACGGCAAACTCATGAATGAACGGATGCTCCAGACCGGGAGGGTCGCCTACCACCCGCTGACCGAATACCTCTCGGGCGAAGGCGATACACACACGATCAAGGGCATCCTTTCCGGCCAGGAGAGCAAGGTTGCGGTCCGCCGCAAGCTGGTCGATGCAACGTGGTTTCAGACCTCGGTGCCTTCGACCCACAAGCCTTCGTTCGAAATCGCGGCAGGAACACGCTTCTGCATTCCTGGAGACCTCCCCGGCCTGTGGAAGGAAAGCGAAAATCTTCCCGACCGGTATATCGTGCTGGGCGGCGGCAAGACCGCCATGGACGCAGTGGTCTGGCTGATCGAGTCCGGCGTGTCGGCTGACAAGATCGGGTGGGTACGGCCGCGCGATTCTTGGATGTTCAACCGCAAGCTGCTGCAGCCGGCGCATGCCGCGATAGAAAGCCTTATGGAGTTTCAGATCGCATTGCTCGAATGCGCGAACGGGTCGGAAACCGGTGACGAAATGATGGCAAAACTCGCCGAACGCGACGTCATGCTGCGGATCGACGAGAGCGTAACGCCCAAGATGTTCCACTTCGCGGTGATCTCTCAGGGTGAGATAGATCTGATGCGGCAGATCACCAACGTCTATCGCCAAGGGCGAGTGACTAGGATCGAACCGGGCAAGATGCACTTCGCCGACGAAACCGTCGATTTGCCCGAGAACACACTGTTCATAGATTGCACCGCAACCGCCGTGCCGTTCGAAACCCGCGACGATACCAGACCGTTCTTCGATGGCGACCGTATCACATTGCAACTCGTCCAGACCCCGTTCGTGCCTTACAGCGCGGCCTTGGCGGCATTTGTCGAGACCAATTTCGACACCGACGCCGAAAAGAACGCGCTTTGCCCGCCGGCCCCGCTGACGGACACGACCGATGCCTATCCCTATGCGGTCATGGCCAATCTGATGAGCGCAGGCATCTTGTCCAACAATCCCAAGACCAACGATTTCAACAATCGCAGCCGGTTGCATCCGACCGGTCCGGCGATCGCCAAGATGATGCGCGAAGGCGACCCGCGGCTCGCCGGTTTGAGCAAGATCGGCGATCTGGTCCGCGACAATATGCCGGGCGTGATCAAATTGGGCATGAAAGCCAAGGCGATCCACGAAGGCGAGCATCAGGCCTGACCCGGTTCGGGAAAGCTCCAATATTGCCTATTCACGGGAACGCTAGGTTTGCTGTAATAGTAGAGATGTCATGAACCGCCGCGATCTCTTGAAAACCAGTCTCGTTGCAGGCGCAGCGTTGTCGCTGCCGGCCGGTGTCGCCGCCGCGCCGCGACGCGGTTCGAAGCGTGACCGCATCTTGTTCGACATTGCCAAACGCGAGCTGGATCGGGCGGGCAACGCGATCTGGAAACGCGATATTGTCGGAATTGCCGATTTCGGAGTGCATTCGGCCAATCGCCGTTTCCACTTCGTCAATCTCGAGCGCGAGGAAGTGCAAAGCTATCACGTCAGCCACGGCACCGGTTCCGATCCGGAGCATGATGGCTGGCTCAACCATTACTCGAATGTCGAAGGCTCGAACGCCACCAGCAAGGGCGCCTACGTGACATGGGAATGGTATCAGGGCCGTTATGGCACTTCGGTTCGCCTGGGCGGACTCGACCCGACCAACGACAACGCGCTCAAACGCTACATCGTGATGCACCGCGCTAAATATGCCGAACCCGAGCATCTCAAACGCTGGGGCCGCATGGGTCGCTCGAACGGTTGCTTTGTCTTGGGCGAAGCGGATTTTCGGGTCGCGCTGCTAACGCTTTCGGGCGGTCGCTTGCTGTTCGCAGACAGCCTCGGCTTGCAGGAAGACGGCAGCATTGCTCAAAGGCCGCAGTTAAAGACTTTGCAGCCCGAGCGACCAAATTCCACGCAGCGATACGCGCCGGGTTCGTTCTGACACGTGCCGTACCGCGCCTCCAACGCAGGATTTGAGTTCAGCATCGGTTCGACCATTCGCGGAATTCTGCCGGCGAGCGTCCAGTCAGCCTTTGTCGGCTCGCTGCTGGTCATGGCCTTTTTGTTTGCAACCTACGCGGGCGACATGCTCGAACCCAGCATTGTCTCCATCGCCGGCGTGATCATGTTCGCCTTTGTACTGATGTTTTTCGGACTAATTTTCGGGACGCTGTTCTGCGCCTTCTACATCGGGATATTCGGATCACCGGTAGCGATGCTGCTGGGCGAGCGGATCGAACGGATCGAAGGGCGCGCGTTCGCTATATTGGCGGCACTAGTGGCCAGTGTGATTGCTTCTGCATTGCTCATGGGAGGCAGGCTGGACCCAAGCCGTGACGAAAGCTGGTACAGCTTCTTTATGGTTCTCGCCTATGCCGCACCCGCAGCGCATTTCTACCGCCAGTCGGTGATCGAAGCGCGCGAGTTAAGTGACCTGATCTAGCCCCCTGCCCGCGGGTCGTTCTCGATCACGATCACTTCATCGTCGATCACATTGCTGCGATCCTTGACGCGTGGCTTGTCGAGGCTGGCCAACACCGGCGCATCGCGACCATAGATGTCCTTGAAGGTCTTCATCTCACCGTTGATGTCCGACGCCATCGTGAAATAGGTGATGTAGGCGGGCATCTTCTTCTCGATCATCACCTTGGTGTATTTGCCCGAAGTGGCGATTTCCACTGCCTCTTCCTTGGTCGCGCCCTTGCCGAGGATCGCCATCGTGATGGCCAGCTCCAGCGCCCGCTCGGTGCGAATGCAGCCATGGCTCAGCGCGCGGCTGTCATTGTTGAACAAGTGACGGGCCGGTGTGTCGTGAAAGAAGATCGCATGCCGATTGGGCATTTCCAGCTTCATCCGCCCTAGCGAATTGCCTGGTCCCGGCTGTTGCACCACTGTGATCCAGCCATTTGCACCCTTGGTCGCCTTGTAGCCGTTGCGCTTGGCCCAGGCCGGATTGTTGAGCACTCGGTTGCCCAGCCCCTCGCCCTTCACGATCGACTGCGGCACCGTCCAGGTCGGATTGAACACCACGCCTGAAACCGTCTCTGCCAGCTGCGGTGTGGCAGTGCGACCGGGCTTGCCAACGATCGTCTTGTACGTCCTGATGATCTTGTCGCCGACTGTCAAACGCAGCTGATATTCGGGGACGTTGGTGATCAGATATTGCTTGCCAAGATCGCGGGCGAGCCAGCGCCAGCGATCCATGTTCGCACGGATCAGCTTGCGCTTCTTGGTCTCGCTTTCGGGCGTCTTGGCGAGTTCTTCCCGCAAGCGTGCGTAATCCGGGTGGGTCGGGTTAAGCTGCTCCAATGTCCCGGCAATGTCGCCCGTTTGCAGCGCTTCTGTCAGCAGATCGCCGGTACGAAACTTGTCGCGATCGGGATCGACCACGAACCACTGCTCGCGCGCATCCATCGGCGTGCGGCCATCGCGCAGATCCTCGACCAGCCAGATGAAGTTCTTCGATGCCAGCTTACTGAGCTCTTCCGACGGCCCCGAAGCCAGCGACACTTTGAGCGCCTGCAAATCGTAATCGGCCGGGTCGAGTCCCTCAGCCCCGATATTCTCGATAAACGCGACGAGTTGCTGTGCATCGTCGGCCATCCATTCCTGCACCAGCGGTCCGGGCGCAGTCAGATCACCTTGCACGACTTCGCCGGGCACCATCTGCGGGAACGCTTCATCGAAGCTCGCAGGTTCGTTGGCACTTGTCTCAGTCTCGGGCGTAGCGCTTTCGTCTTGAGCCACAGCGCCGCCTGTTGCCACCGCCGCGAGCGCGACGCCGCCTGCCAATGTGCTGACCCAATTGCGCATAATCATTCTCATTCAACCCCATGCGATCACTCTGATCGTGATCGGCGACTTTGCGAAGCATACTCCGCGATTGCCCGAACTATCAACCAGTACTGCTTTCGCTTGGATGAATCCTGCACATCGGAACCGCAAGCGCGGGCGTGACCTTGCCCGATTGCCCCGCTAGGGCGGCTCGGCATGACTTCGCCGCTTTCCTCCGCAGCGCTTTCCTCGCATCGACTGCTGCCGTTTGCGGTGGCGTTTGCCGGTGTCGGTTTCCTGTCGCTGATGGACGCATTCATGAAGGAAGCCGCGCTGGCTTCGGGAGCGTATACCGCAACTGTCCTGCGGGCCTTGATTGGCGCCGCCATCATCGCTCCGTTCTGGCTATGGCAGCGCAAGGGCTGGCCCGACCGCGCGGTCATGAAGCTGCACCTGGAACGCGGGATCATTTCGGCTTTCATGGCGCTCAGCTTCTTCTACTCGCTCACCAAACTGCCGCTCGCGGAGGCCATTGCGATCAGCTTCATCGCGCCCCTGATCGCGCTCTATTTTGCGCATATCCTGCTCGGCGAATCCATCCGGCGCAGCGCCATCTTCGCCAGCGTCCTGGGCTTTGTAGGGACCATCATCATCGTTGGCGGAAAGATCGGCCAGGGTGAATTCGACCGTGACACCGCCCTGGGGCTCACTTCACTGATGTTTTCGGCGGTGCTCTATGCGTACAATTTCGTTGTCATAAGGAAGCAATCGCAGCTGGCAGGCCCGGTCGAGATCGCCACATTCCACAGTGGCGTCGGCGGAGTCGTCCTGCTGCTCTTTGCGCCCTTGTTGTGGACCGTGCCGCAGATCGATTCGCTGGGCTCGATATCAATCGCTTCGGTGCTGACGGTAACCGGCGCCATGGCCATCGCCTGGGCCTACGCCCGCGAAGAAGCCCAAGCGCTCGTCCCGATCGAGTATTCCGGATTCCTGTGGGCCAGCCTGTTCGGATGGTTGTTCTTCCGCGAAGCGGTCACCGCACCGACGATAGCCGGCACAATCCTGATTGTGAGTGGATGCTGGCTCGCCGCTCGAGGGGCGGAACCCAAACCAATTGCAGCCGCCGAAAAAAAGTGACCGGGACAGCGGGGCGTCGCTGCCCCGGCCAAAACCTTTTCGGACTTGAATGTCGGGCAAGGCCGTACCTTCCCCTGCGACCCTTTTGTGGGCTGGTTCGCTTCTTCGCCTTCAGCGTGCGATCTGAAGCGTTTCGGAGCTTGCGGCCTTCGCCGTCTCTCCCGAAAAGGCAATGGCTGCACCAAAGCAGGCGAAAATCATGGCGGCCGCGGCCACTACACCAGCCAAGAGGCTGGATCTGCGTGCGTCCAGCTCACGATTTTCGCTCATAGCGCCCCCGCCTGCCCTGAGTGTCAGCCACGGGCAGGCCTTTACCCGGCCTCTGATGATTCCCCGAGTTAACAATCGTAAAATGTGATCCCGGTTGTGCTTCCAGCGCAGCTATTCGCTGCCAAAATGAGGCGCAGAATCGGCAATCGACTCGCAACAGTTCGTGTTCCACTTGACCTTGTGCCCGCAGTCTAGCAGTTGCCCCTGCGAGAATACTCTCCGGACCTGGATCACCCGGATCCCCCCTCGCCCTGAGCCGAGGGATAGCCAAAAGGATGGAACGCCCCGATGACAGCTATCGGCAAGGACACGCTCGCAACCCGATCAACACTCAATGTGAACGGCAAGGAATACGCCTATTACTCGCTGGCCAAGGCGGCCGAGCAATTGGGCGACGTCTCCAGGCTCCCCAATTCGATGAAAGTGCTGCTCGAAAACCTGCTGCGCTTCGAGGATGAAGGGTTCACGGTTGGCCGCGAGCACATCCAGGCGGTCGTCGATTGGCAGAACAATCCCGTCACCGGTAGTGAAATCCAGTACCGCCCAGCGCGCGTGCTGCTTCAGGACTTTACCGGCGTTCCTTGCGTCGTCGACCTCGCGGCGATGCGCGATGCGATCAAGACGCTTGGCGGCGACACGCAGAAGATCAACCCGCAGGTTCCGGTCAACCTCGTGATCGATCACTCGGTGATGGTCGACGAATTCGGCCACCCCAAGGCGATGGAAGCCAATATGGCGCTCGAATACGAGCGCAATGCCGAACGCTACGACTTCCTCAAATGGGGCTCGAAGAGCTTCGAGAACTTCTCGGCTGTGCCTCCCGGCACCGGCATCTGCCATCAGGTCAACCTCGAGCATATCGCGCAGGGCATCTGGTCGAGCCAGGATGAGACCGGGGCGATGGTCGCCTATCCGGACACCTGCGTCGGCACCGACTCGCACACCACGATGATCAATGGCCTTGGCGTGCTGGGCTGGGGCGTCGGTGGGATCGAAGCCGAAGCCGCGATGCTCGGCCAGCCGATCTCGATGCTGATCCCAGAAGTGGTCGGCTTCAAGCTGACCGGGCGAATGGCCGAAGGCGTGACCGCCACCGACCTCGTGCTCACCTGCGTGCAGATGCTGCGCGAAGTCGGCGTGGTCGGTCGTTTCGTCGAGTTCTACGGCGAAGGCGTTGCCAACCTGACCCTGGCCGACCGCGCGACGATCGCCAATATGGCCCCGGAATATGGCGCGACCTGCGGTTTCTTCGGGATCGACGACAAGACCATCGATTACATGCGCCTGACCGGGCGCAGCGAAGAAAACCTGGCGCTGGTTGAAGCCTACGCCAAGGAGCAGGGCATGTGGTTCGATCCGGCCGCCGAGCCGGTTTTCTCCAACACCCTGTCGCTCGACATGTCGAGCGTTGTGCCGAGCCTTGCCGGGCCGAAACGCCCGCAGGACCGTGTGATCCTCCCAGAGGTCGACGAGCTTTTCAACGGCGACCTTGCCAAGGTGTACAAGAAGGACGCACCGGTTCGCGTCGATGTCGCCGACACAGAGCACGATATCGGCGACGGCGACGTGGTGATCGCCGCAATTACCAGCTGCACCAACACTTCGAACCCTGACGTCCTGATCGCCGCTGGCCTCGTGGCCAAGAAGGCGGTCGAAAAGGGCCTCAAGCCCAAGCCCTGGGTAAAGACGTCGCTCGCACCGGGATCGCAGGTGGTGACCGATTATCTCGTCAAATCTGGCCTGCAAGACGATCTCGACGCGATCGGCTTCGACCTGGTCGGTTATGGCTGCACCACCTGCATCGGCAATAGCGGCCCGCTCGCCCCGCCGATCAGCCAGGCGATCAACGGCAACGACATCGTTGCCGCCTCGGTCCTGTCGGGCAACCGCAACTTCGAAGGCCGCGTGAGCCAAGATGTGCGCGCCAACTTCCTCGCTTCGCCTCCGCTTGTGGTGGCCTACGCGCTCAAGGGCACGGTGACCGAAGACATCACCACCACCCCGCTGGGTCAGGATCAGGACGGCAACGACGTGATGCTCGCCGACTTGTGGCCGTCCAACGCCGAAATCGCCGAACACCGCGCGGCCAATATCGACCGTTCGATGTTCGAAACCCGCTACGCCAACGTCTATGACGGCGACGAGCACTGGCAGGCGATCACGGTCGAGCCGTCGGACACCTATCAGTGGCGGGCAGGATCGACCTATGTTGCCAACCCGCCCTATTTCGAAGGCATGGAGATGACCCCGGCTCCGGTGACCGACATCGTCGATGCCAAGCCGCTGGCGATCCTCGGCGATTCGGTCACCACCGACCACATCTCGCCAGCTGGCGCGATCAAGGAAGATTCGCCGGCCGGCAGCTACCTCAAGAGCAACCAGGTCGCAAAGAAGGACTTCAATTCCTACGGCTCGCGCCGCGGCAACCACGACGTGATGATGCGCGGCACATTCGCCAATATCCGCATCAAGAACGAAATGGTTCCGGGCGTCGAAGGCGGCTTCACCACCTATGACGGTGAGCAAATGCCGATCTACGACGCGGCGATGAAGCACAAGGCCGATGGCACTCCGCTGATCGTGGTTGGCGGTAAGGAATACGGCACCGGTTCGTCACGCGACTGGGCCGCAAAGGGCACGATCCTGCTGGGCGTGCGCGCGGTCATCGTCGAGAGCTTCGAGCGTATTCACCGCTCGAACCTGGTCGGCATGGGCGTGCTCCCGCTGCAGTTCAAGGAAGGCGACAGCCGCACTTCACTGGGTCTGACATCGGACGACAGCTTCTCGATCAAGGGGCTTGCCGATCTCACACCGGGGCAGGATGTCGAAATCGACGTCACACGCGCCGACGGCTCGACCTTCAGCTTCACCGCTCTGTGCCGGATCGATACCGCGAACGAGATGGAGTATTATCGCAACGGCGGCATCCTCCACTACGTTCTCCGCAAGCTGGCGGCGTAACGCGTGCGCGGCGTGCCTCTCCTCGTTCTGGTTGCGTCGGCGCTTGTCGCCTGCGCACCGGCAACGCCAGACTGCGACGAGGACGGCACGGCGCTACCACTCGGATTCGAGCTCGCCTCAAACGATGCAGCCGAAGCACGGTTATCAGGCCCGAGCGGTGATCGGGGGAACCCATAGGCGGCAGAACCGCCGCCAAATAGACGCCGAACGAGCGATTTAGGCCGTTTGTGGCTATTATGAATTGCCACTTGCCCTTTTTTGCGGTGCAATAAGCGCAGGTTAAGGGAACGCGGCGCAGTATTGCGCCAAGTCAGAATAGGGGAAATGCTGTCATGATCGACCTTACGACCACGATCGCTGCCACGCTGCTTGCGATGCAGGCCCAGGCTGCCGACACTGCGGAAGCCGCAGATGCCAAGGCGGAAGCGACCGCGCAAGCCGCCGAGCAAGTCGAGGAAGTTGCCGAGGTCGACGAGGACAAGGACAAGATCATCTGCAAGCGTACTGCGGTGATTGGATCGAAGTTCAAGAAGAAGATCTGCGGTACCAAGGAACAGTGGGCGACCATGCACAATCGCGGCGAGGACTCGACCCGCGAAATGCAGCGCCGCAGAGGATTTGAGCCCGCAAACTAAGGCCTTGCGCCTTTGACGACGGGCTCCCTTGCCGAGTTTCCGGCAACGGTGCATACTCGGGCCTTGCGATGGTGAAAGGGGTCTTCGCATCATGACTGTCACAATCGGGCTACTCGCAGCGCTACTAGCAACCGCCCAGGCGGTACCGGCAACAGACAATCCCGGCGCAGAACCAGCCGCTTCGGATGAGGCGAAGGCGGAGCAGGTCGCCACGGCAAAGGTCGCGGAAGAGGACGACAAGATCATCTGCCGCCGCACTGCCGTGATCGGCTCCAAATTCAAGAAGAAGATCTGCGGTACCAAGAAGCAATGGGAAACATTGGCCAATCGTGGATCCGATACCACGCGCAACCTGCAGCGGCGCGGCAAGGG
>CAZJZO010000114.1:0-12321 GCA_964550495.1 uncultured Porphyrobacter sp.
CCGGAATCGAACCGGCGTACACGGATTTGCAGTCCGCTGCGTCACCACTCCGCCATCGGGCCGAGCCGCCCACCAGCGTGGGCGGAGCGCGCGCCCTAGCGATTCGACGACACAAACGCAATCCGGCAATCGCAAACCGGCCCATTCGCAGACGCCGCAAGAGCGAACTTGGCCAAATCGATAGCTTACGTAACGTCAGTCTGGACCGCCGACCAACGGCAAGGCAGAGCGGCGCCATGACTATTGCCAGCCTCCTCGAACCCATCACCGGTCAACCGGGCGCAGCGCGTCTCGACGATGCGAGCGACTGGATGCAAGGGCGCACTCTGTATGGCGGGGCCTCGGCGCTGGTGGCCTACACGATGGCTGTGCGGGCCTTTTCAGACCTGCCACCGCTACGTTCGGCGCAAATCGGATTCGTCGCCCCGGTCGGCGAGGAAATCGAACTGACCGCGCAGATCGTCCGGCAGGGTCGAAACGTCACGCAGGTGCGCAGCGAAATCCTATCGGACGGCAAGGTCGCGCTCACCGCCTTCTGGTTGTTCGGGACCGCCCGCGATCCCAATGCCCTGCATCGGGCAGATGCGCCCGAGGCGTGGCCCGGCGCCCCGGACGACAACGCGCGCGCCATGGAGGGCCAAGGTCCGTCCTTCATTCAGAACAATTTCGAGGTCCGCTTTGGCCAAGCCAAAGGTGAAGATCACGGTGCAACCATCCGGCGCTGGGCGAGATTGACCGAAGATCACGATCTCGATCCGGTCAGCAAGCTTGTCCTGATGGGCGACGTCATGCCGCCGGGCGCGATGCGGATCATGCAGCGGATGGGCCCGATCAGCTCGATCAACTGGTCGTTCAACGTGCTCGACCCCGAAACCCGATCGGAAGGTGGCTGGTATCTGGCCGAGAACGCCACCCAGCATGCCGATGCGGGCTATTCTTCAGAACGGCTCAGGATGTGGGACACGCAAGGCCGCCGAGTCCTCGACGGCCTGCAATGTGTGGCGGTGTTTGGGTAAAACGAGCGTCGCCACCCGCGCCCGGGAAAGGAAACCTAGAAGTCCTCGAACTTCGGGGTGCGCTTCTGCATCCCCGCCATCACCGCTTCGATCTGGTTCTTGGTCCGCATGATTGCGTGCTGCTCTATGCTCTCTTCGAGCAGGATCGCGTCGGTCTCCCGTTCGACCATGCCGGCCTGAAGCCGTTTGGCAGCCCGAATTGCGTGAGGGTTGCGATTGGCGATCTCGCTGGCGATCATTGTCGCTTTGGCAAGCGGCTCCTCTTCCACATGCGTCGCCAGACCCAGAGCCTGCGCCTCCGCACCTGTGAACTCACGATTGGTGTATACCAGTTCGCGCAGCACGTCGTCGCGAACGAGCCCGCGCCACAAGGCATAGCCGCCCATATCCGGCACGAGGCCCCATTTGAGTTCCATGATCGACATCCGCGTTTCCGGATGCACGATCCGGATGTCGGCGCCGCTGGCAATTTGCAGGCCACCGCCGAAGCACACTCCATGCACGGCGGCGATCACCGGGACGGGAAGCTTGCGCCATTGCATCGCGACCTGCTGGAACTTGTTCGAATTGCCATAGGTGCGCTCAGTCAGCTCCGGCTCGTCGCTGCTCGGCTCGCGAGCGAAGCTTGACGTATCGAGCCCGGCACAAAACGCGCGCCCTTCACCCGACAGCACGACCGCGCGCAGCCCCTCCATATTGTAAAGAGTATGACCCGCCTCGATAATGCGCGCGAACATCTCCGGGTCGAGCGCATTCATCTTGTCGCCGCGGGTCAAGCGAACCTGAGCGACACCGTCATCGCCCAATTCGATTGCAACCCGGTCATTCGCTGGCATGGACATAGCTTTCCTCAATCTCTTGCTGTTTTCGATTGGCCTCGAACGTGACCGATGCGCCCAATCAAGTCCAGTTCGAAATCGGTGCGGCCTATCGCGTTCGGCACCAATGTGCGCGAAACCGGAGCGGCGTCATTTCGGCGGTGAGTTCCCGAACGAGAAGGCACTCGGCCCCGGAGGCGCATCGAGAAAGTAGCCGCCTTCGGGATGGGTGGCGAGGATGCGGGAAAGTCCGAATGGAGCCAGCTTGGCTCGCACCCTCGCGACGTGGACGGCGACACTGTTGGACTCGGGCTCGTAAGTGATCCGCCAGACATCGGCGAGCAATTGCCGCCGTGTCATCGGCTGTCCGAGCTGTTCGGCAAGCCGCCAGAGCAGTTCGAATTCGCGCGGATGCAGCGCAAGCCAGCGATCCTCGATCCGACCGTCGCGATGGAAGAGGTCGAGCGTCAGGTCTCCTGCCTCCCTGAATCGCGGGATCAACGTGTCGCTATCGGGAAACAGTCCTGAAGCTGCGCTTGAATTCACAGATCGCCCCCTGCGCGCATCGAATAGACGGAATGATGGGTGAAGATGAGATGATCCAGGAGCGTGATGTCGAGCGCTTCTCCTACCGTCACGAGCCGCTTGGTCGCTTCGATGTCGCAACGGCTGGGGCGACAATCGCCGGATGGATGATTGTGAGCGACGATGATCGCGCTTGCCTCCAGCGCGAGAGCACGTCCGAACAAATCCCGCATGCGCACGGTCAGCGCACTGACATCTCCCTGTCCCATGGCTTCATCGCCGATATATGTGCGATGGGAATCGACAAACACGGCATGAAATCGCTCGGTCCGGTTCTCTCCGGTCAACACGACGCTGCGGAGGTATTCGATCAGGGCCGCGAGCTGTGTCTCGCGAACATCCTTGCGGGGCGATCTGGCTCTGATGGGGCTGATGATCATCGCTGGTCTTTCCTCCCGAAGAAGTCGTAGCCGAGGACGGCAACCAGCCTGCCGCGAAAAGAGGCGGCGGCCGGCTTGCTGTTCCAACCTCTTGGCGCTCTCCAGTCGCGATAGGCGCCGTGCTTCCGTTTGCGACTGACATGCCTGGCGAGGCCGGCAGTTAAGAAGATCAACTGGAAGTATGCGGGCGCGAAAGCCATGGTCGCGTAGGCGATGGGTGAGATCGGCTCGGCGACGCCGCGCGCAACGTGAGCGGTCACGGCCAGCAATTGCATAGCCGCAATGAACAGCGGGTAATTGCGGTTCGCATACAGGGCTATGAATATCCATGAGAATGCCGCCGCAGAGTCGATAGCGGCGTGGGCGACATCGACGCTCACCAATTGGTAGGCTCGCTCGAAAACCGCGTGATAGATCTCGTCGACGAATTTGAAGAGAAACAACCACACGCCCGCGATCACGCGCTCGGGACCACCTCCCCAAATGAGAGCGGCGCCGCATATCACCCACGCATAGATTGACTGAGCTTCGGCTCGGAGAACCAGCGCTAAGAGCTCATCAATCATTGTTTCGACGGCTAGGCTTGAGCATCTTCGGCGACGAGCGGCTCCATGGCCGTGGGCCGAATGACCGTCTCATTCTCACCCATCTTCTCGCGCGAGACCTTACTGAGTTCGTCATGCACCCGGAGCAGGCTCGTCGACATCGCAATCGCCTGATTCTCTGCCTGATTGAGGCGCATGAGGGCGCGTTGCCCCGTATCCACCTCGACGCCCGGGTTCTGACGTGCCTGAATCATAGCCTGCTTGAGCCGAGCAAATGCAATCATCGACTCGTCGGCGAGCGCTTCGGCTTCCCGGATCAGCTTTTTGATATTTTGTGCATCGGTCCGCATGCGGTCGGTCATTGGTGGTCTCCTGCCCCACCTCTGCCCCTTAGGTGAAGCCTTGTTCGTCTACGGGGACGGTCGCTCGCCCCTCCAACGCCTCGCTGATCGTGATCGCGGCAGTCACCATCAGGACCACAGCCGCCAGGAATCCGAACGCAATCATGATGATTGCAGCGAGTCGAAACAGGACAGCATGCTCACCGTCGAGCATCCCGGGGACGACCTTCGGCTCGCCAGTACGCAGCCACGGCGCCTGTTCCAGCAAAGGCGTTACATCACCCATGATGAGTTCGCCGTTGTCGACCCGATCCGGGTTAATCACACCGGGATCGCCTTCGCCTACCTGACTATTGCTGTATGCAGCTTCACTGAAGCCCTTCTGTGAACTTGCAGACCCCTGATTTTCATCATGATTTTGGCCATCGGACGATTGGTCATTCGCTCCGGGCGGAGGCAGAGTTGCGCGATATCTCTCGACCAGGTCGCCCAGACTCCCGGCCTCATAGATATCCTTGAGGGCGCGAATATGCTGATTGATTCGGGTCTCGGACACGCCGAGATCCTGCGCGATCAACTTGATCGGCACTCTCCGATCTATTCGCTCCATCACAGCACGCTGACGTTCGGTCAGTTGCCGCGGCGCCGCGGACGGCATCCCATTCTCCTATCGCAGTTTGCAGCTAACCATAGTTAACGCGACGATTTAAGTATAGCTCCCGAAACAGCTCACAAAAATTAAATCCTTGTGCGGACAAATCTAAGCAGCAGAGCTGTTTACCCCTAATGAGGCAAGATAGCGCTTTATGTTTCTTGCAGCCTGCCTGAGTCTTTGTTCATTTTCCACCATTGCTATGCGAACGAAGCCTTCGCCTTCTTCGCCATAACCCACTCCGGGTGCCACAGCGACTTTGGCTTCTGTCAGTAATTGCTTGGAAAATTCGAGACTTCCCATGTCAGCGAGCGCTGGCGGAAGCGGGGCCCAGGCAAACATCGAGGCGGCGGGTGGAGGGATATCCCAGCCGGCTCGACCGAACGATTCGACCATCACATCGCGCCGTTTGCGATAGAGTTCCCGATTCTTTTCCACGATGTCCTGCGGCCCGTTGAGCGCAGCGCAGGCGGCAGCCTGGATCGGAGTGAACGCCCCATAATCGAGGTAGGACTTTACCCGGGTTAGCGCCGCAATGAGCTGTTGGTTGCCAACCGCAAAGCCCATTCGCCAGCCCGCCATGGAATAGGTCTTGCTCATGCTGGTGAATTCGACCGCGACATCCTTTGCGCCCTCGACCTGCATGATCGATGGCGTCGGATTGCCGTCGTAATAAAGCTCGGAATAGGCAAGATCGGACAGCAGCCAGACTTCATTCTCGCGCGCCCAGGCAACTAGGCGCTCGTAGAATTCCAGATCGACCGTCTCGGCTGTGGGGTTGGATGGATAGCTCACCACCAGCACGCTGGGACGCGGCACAGTGAAGTTCATCGCACTTTCGAGCGACTGCCAATAGCGCTCGTCGGGCGTCGTCGGGACCGATCGGATCGTCGCCCCGGCAATGATGAAGCCGAAAGTATGGATCGGATAGGAAGGATTCGGAGCCAGGATCACATCGCCCGGCGCGGTAATCGCATTGGCGAGACTGGCCAGGCCCTCTTTCGAGCCCATCGTAACGACCACTTCGCTTTCGGGATCGAGCTCGACCCCGAACCGGCGGGAGTAGTAATTTGCTTGAGCCCGGCGCAGGCCGGGAATGCCCTTCGACTGCGAATAGCCATGCGCATCGGGCTTGCTGGCGACTTCGCAGAGCTTGTCGATCACATGCTGCGGCGGTGGCTGGTCTGGGTTGCCCATTCCGAGATCGATAATGTCCTGACCATCCCGGCGGGCGGCATGGCGCATCGCGTTCACCTCGGCGATGACGTAAGGCGGCAGACGCTTCATGCGGTAGAATTGGTCGTTCATTGCGATCCACACCCTCTTTTGCGCAATCTATATGATTGGTGGCGCAATGATCAGTCTAGGGCATTCTCTATCGATGTGGGAAGGCGTTTTCGCTAAGCATTGGTGGACACGTTGTTTATAGTCGCCGAATGCAAGTAAACCCTGCCCAGGAACAAGGCTGATCATGTCCGAACCCATCAATCCAAGCGATCCGTTGCGCGCATTCTTCGACGTCCAAGGCGAAACAATGCGGGAAATGTTCGGCACGGTGTTCCAGTCACCCGGAACGAGCGATGCGGACGGCGACACGAAAGATGCCGGCATAGCCGGATCGCTGGCTGCAGCTCTGTCTCCCGGCGACCTCGCGGCATGGGCCAAGGCAAGCACCGAACTGCAGCAGATCTGGTTCGAGTTCGTCACCGATCAGGCACGCAAGGCCGCTTCGAGCGCGGGCGAAGGGGCAAGCGCGCTCGATCCGGCCCGCTGGCTGATGATCTCGCAGAGCATGCTCAAGCAATTGCCCGAAGCGGGAATCCCGGCCCCGGCGAAGCTGGCAAAAGAATCGTTTGAAATGTGGCAGGGGGTTTTCAGTCGCATGGCCATTCCTGGCAGCGGGCAGGAAGCAGGCGGTTCGCACTTGCCGCGCAAGGACCGCCGCTTCGCTGATCCGGCGTGGAGCGAACATCCCGCTTTTGCCCTGTTGCACCAGAATTATCTGATGCTGACGGAGTACTTTCAGCAATCGATCAAACAGATGCAGGGTCTGGACAAGGAGAAGCGCAAGCAGCTCGAATTCGCGATCAATGCTCTCAGTGAAGCGATGAGCCCGGCAAACTTCCTGCTGACCAATCCGGTGGTGATGAAGCGCACGGTCGAAACCCGGGGTCAGAATCTGGTGCGTGGGATGCGACACCTCATCAATGATCTCAAGCGCGGCCAGCTGACCCACACCGACAGCGACGCCTTCACGCTGGGCGAAAATCTCGCCGCCACGCCGGGCAAGGTCGTGCACGAGACACCGCTTTACCAACTGGTCCAGTATTCGCCCTCGACCAAGGACGTCTACGAAGTGCCGTTGGTGATCTTCCCGCCGTGGATCAATCGCTTTTACATTCTCGACCTGACACCGAAGAAGAGCTTCATCAAATGGGCGGTCGATCAGGGGCTGACGGTCTTCGTGGTCAGCTGGAAGTCGGCAGACGAGACGCTCTCCGATGTGGTGTGGGACGACTATATCCGCGCGCAGGTCGAAGCCATCGACAATGTTCGAGAGCGGCTGAAGGTGCCGGATGTGCACACGATCGGTTATTGCGTGGCCGGCACCACCTTGGCGGCAACCTTGGCGATCCTTGCTCGGCGCGAGGAAGCGGACAAAGTCAGGTCAGCGACCTTCTTCACTGCGCAGGTCGATTTCGAGAAGAGCGGCGAGCTCAAGCATTTTATCGATGACGGGCAGCTCGAGATGATCGGGCAGCTTTCGCCCAAGGGTTATCTCGACGGGCGCTACCTTGCAGCGACGTTCAACGCGTTGCGGGGCAAGGATCTGATCTGGAACTACGTCGTAAACAATTACCTGCTTGGCGAAGACTACCCCGCGTTCGACCTGCTGCACTGGAATGGCGACGTCACCAACCTGCCGTCAAAGTGGCACAACGACTACCTGCGCGACCTCTACCGCGACAACAAGCTGGTGGTTCCGGATGCGCTGTCGGCCGATGGCACGCCGATCGACCTGACGAGGGTGGAGACTCCGTGCTTTATCCAGGCCGGCCGCGAGGATCATATCGCACCGGCGGAAAGCGTCTGGCGCGCGACCGAGCATTTTTCCGGACCCGTCGAGTTCCTGCTGGCAGGGTCCGGACACATCGCCGGCGTGGTCAATCCTCCCGTCGCCAACAAGTACCAGTACTGGGTAGGCGACAGCGATGCCTCGTCGCTCAAGGCCTATGTCGAAAGCGCCGAAGAGCATCCGGGCAGTTGGTGGCCCCACTGGCTCGACTGGCTCGAACAACAGGACGACAAGCGCGTGCCTGCGACCGGCAAAAGAAAACCCGGCGGACGCGGGGATAAAGTTATTGAAGATGCGCCAGGCCGGTACGTAAAAACTCGATAAATATCTGTTTTTCCGACGGAAAGCCGATTTTTGTGCGGTGCACAAAAAATCCTTGACTTCGCAGTTGCAATCGCTATTTTGTGCAGTGCAACATGAAGCGAGGAAACTATGGCTGACGCCAACACTCAATCCAAGATCGACGCCGCTGCAGAAAAGGCATACGCCGACGCAGCCGCCAAGACCACGAGCGCGCCGAAAGCCGAAGCTGCGCCCGCTCCCAAAGCCGCACCGGCCAAAAAGGCTCCGGCCAAGAAGTCTGATGCGAAGAAAGCTCCTGCTGCTGCCAAGACCGCAGCGAAGCCGGCCGCCAAGAAGGCTCCGGTAAAGAAAGTCGCACCGAAGAAAGCGCCTGCGAAGAAGACCCCGGCTCGCAAGCCTGCCGCCAAGAAGGCGCCGGCTGCTGCCGCCAAGACCAAGACCGCTGCAAAGAAGGCGGCTCCGAAAACCGAAACTGCAACCAATCCAGTTACCAAGCTCAAGGATACTATCATGGCTACTGCCGAAAAGACCGACATCACCGCGACCGCCAAGGAAATGGCTGCTGACGTGCAAGAGCGCGTGAAGACCGCCTATTCGAAGGCTGGCGAGTTCGCCGCTGAAGCCAACGAGTTCAACAAAGCCAACGTCGAAGCTGTCGTCGAAAGCGGCAAGATCTTCTTCGCCGGCGCTCAGGAACTCGTGAAGGACAACGTTGAGACCGGCAAGACCGTCGTCGAAACCGTTACCGAAGACGCCAAGAAGATGGCGGCCATCAAGTCGCCGACCGAGCTCATGCAGCTTCAGGGCGAACTGGCTCGCCGTAACTTCGACGCTGTTGTTTCTTTCGGCTCGCAGCGCACCGAAGCCTGGGTGAAGCTCTACAACGACGCATTCGCTCCGATTTCGAACCGCGTGAGCGTGGCTGCCGAGAAGATCTCGAAGGCTGCCTAAGCACCAAGTTTCTAAGCCGGGCCTCTCCTCTCTCTCCCTATCCCGGTTTACGAAAGCGCGCTGAATAAGCGCAGGGGCCGGATGGACCGAATGGGTCCATCCGGCCCTTTGATTTTTGCATGCGGACAAAGCTTGCGGTTACGCAAACGAATCCCATAATGGAGAGCCAATGACCCTCGCCCGCACCTCTATCGTCGAACTCTACGCAGCGGAGCAGCCGATCATGCCGCTCGCTGCAACCGCCGGTGACAACGACAAGGATGATAGCGACAGCGAAGTGGGTCTGGCCACCAAGACCCGGACCAAGCCCAAGAAGCCCAGCCAGTACAAGGTGCTGATGCTGAACGACGATTACACACCGATGGAATTCGTGGTCGCGGTTCTGAAGCGCTTCTTCAGCATGGATCTCGAGCAGGCGACCCGGGTGATGCTGCACGTCCACCAGAAGGGTGTCGGCGTCTGCGGCATATTCCCGTATGAAGTCGCCGAGACGAAGGTGAACCAGGTGATGGACTTCGCCAAGCAGAACCAGCACCCGCTGCAATGCACGCTCGAAAAGGCGTGAGCGACCGCTTGCGATGAGGCAAGCTCACCACCCCGAACCCGAACCCGTTGGTCCTGGTCAGGAAAGCGTCTGGGACTATCCACGCCCGGCAATTGCTGAATCGACCGACCGGCGTATCCAGATCGTTCATGGCGGTGTGGAACTGGTCGACAGCCGCAATGCCTGGCGCACGCTCGAAACCAGCCATCCGCCGACATATTACATCCCGCAATCCGACATTGCGATGGAGCACTTGCGCCCCAATCCGCGCCGCACAATCTGCGAATGGAAGGGTCAGGCAAACTACTGGGATGTCGCGATCGGCGACCAGGTTCTCGAAGCGGTGGCCTGGTCTTATCCCAGTCCCACAGCGAGTTTCGCTCCGGTCAGGGACTACCTCGCCTTCTATCCCGACCCGCTCGACCGATGCCTCGTCGACGGCGAGGTCATCACCCCGCAACCGGGCAGCTTCTATGGCGGCTGGATCAGCCAGTATGAAGCAGGGCCCTTCAAGGGCGTACCGGGCAGCCAATTCTGGTAAGCGCGGGGCGGGTTCAGCATTGGTCAACAGCCGCTCGCACATCACCCCATGACCGCGGCGAAAAATCGCGCTATGGCGCGGCCCGCAACTGCGAAAACTAAGGCCAGATACTGAAGTGCTACGCTTCATTCCCAGTGTCGACCGGTATATTTTCCGGCTGGTGATATTCCCGATGCTCGGGGTGTTTGCGCTCGCCGCGTCGCTGTTGCTGCTCGACAAGATGCTGCGGCTGTTCGATTTCGTCGCAGTCGAAGGCGGCCCGATCGGGGTCGTGTTCAAAATGCTCGGCGCGCTGATTCCCGAATATGCCAGCCTCGCAATACCGCTCGGGCTGCTGCTCGGCGTGCTGCTTGCCTTCCGCAAGCTGGCGACATCGAGCGAACTCGACGTGATGCGCGCGGTCGGCCTGTCCTATTGGCGGCTTTTGCGCATTCCCTACGCCATCACGCTGGTGCTGGTGGCAATCAATGTCGCGCTGGTGTTCTACATCCAACCGGTCAGCCGCTATTATTACGAGCAGATGGAATACGAGCTACGCTCGGGTGCGCTTGGCGCTTCGATCAAGGTCGGCGAATTCACCACGCTGGCGGACCGCATGGCGCTGCGGATCGAGGAAAGCGAAGACGACGGGCGTCGCCTGGTCGGCATCTTTGCCCGCGTCGCCAACGACCGCGACCAGGTGCTTTCGATCAGCGCGCGCGAAGGCGCGTTTCTGGCGACCAGCGACGACCCCGACACGATCATCCTGCGCCTGAGCGAAGGCACGATCGTTCAGGACACCGGCAGCAAGACCCCGCGCGTGCTCTCGTTCAGCCGCCACGACCTGCCGATCGATCTGCCCGCGATCGAGGAATTCCGCGAGCGCGGTGATGCCACGCGAGAGTACATCCTACCGGAGCTCTTGCAGATCGGCTGGAGCGAGGAAAGCAACGCCGAGCAACGCGATGCGAGCCAGGCCAGTTTCAATTTCCGGCTGGTGGAAATCGTCATGATGTTCTTGATGCCACTGCTGGCTCTTGCTCTGGCGATTCCGCCCAAGAGATCGACCAGCGCGCTCGGCGTGTTCGTGTCGATCATCATGGTCGTCTCCTATCACAAGGTGAACCAGTACGGGGAGGACATCGCTGCGCTCGGCCGGCTCGATCCGATCGTCGCGCTATGGGGTCCGTTCTTCATATTCGCGGCGCTGATCTTGTGGATGTATCATCAAGTCGCGCACGTGCCCGGCGGTCAGCCGATCGGTGCGCTTGAAACCGTGTTTGCGAAACTGACCAAGCGGCTTGGCAAACTGTTCTCGCGCGGAGGCCCTCGCAAGCCCACGCCACCGTTGCGGGACACGCAAATGGCCCCGGCGGAATAGACCCGGCACGCCCGCTCCATGCAGCTCGACTTCTTTCCTTCAAAGACGCTGACGACGTACCTTGCCAAGATGTTCGTCGTCCGCATCCTGGCGGTGCTGGTGATGCTGGTGCTGGTGCTGCTGGCGCTCGACCTGCTCGGATCGACCGGAAAAATCCTTGAACCCGACGGCAATGGCCAGGCTGAAATCCTCAAATATGCAAGCCTGCGCATACCGCAGTTGATCGCGCGTTTCCTGCCCTATTCGGTGCTGCTGGCAACATTGATCACGCTGGTCACGCTCAACCAGAACAGCGAAGTGGTGGCAATGAAGGCCGCCGGCCTTTCGGCTCACCAGGTGCTGGCCCCATTGCTGCTGACCGCTGGAGCCGTCGCGCTGCTCAGCTTTGCCTTCAACGAGCGGATCGTGACCCGCGCCAACGCCACCTTGAAAGCGTGGGAATCGGTCGATTACGGGCCTATCCCCGAGGCGACGGGCGTGCGCGCCAATGTCTATCTGACCGACGGAAGGAACATCCTCACCGCCTCGTCGCTGGTGGGATCGGGCGAGACGCTCGAACTGGACGACGTTACCTGGTATCAGCGCGCACCGGGCGGCATCATTAGCCAGCAGGTGAGAGCGACCAGTGCGACCTATGCCGCTCCCGGCTGGAAACTCGAGAATCCGGTCCGCTTCGATGTCGGCAGCGCGGAGACCGAGGAACTGGAAACCATGGTGGTGGCCGAAATGCTGACACCCGATCGGATCGATCTCCAGGCGGTCGATCCGGATTCGCAGTCCTTCTTCGAATTGGCCGACACAATCGACGCGTTCGAAGCGGTGGGCCGTCGCACGACCGAGATGCGCGCAAAATGGTGGCACCGGATCTCCGGGCCGCTGTCGGCTTTCCTGATGCCCCTGCTGGGATCGATTGCGGCATTCGGCCTTGCCCGGTCCGGCCAATTGTTCGTCCGCGCGATCATCGGCATGGCACTGGGATTTGCCTATTTCGTCGTCGACAACGCCGCATTGGCGATGGGAAGCTTTGGCGGATACCCACCCTTCCTCGCCGCCTGGGCGCCATTCCTGCTGTTCCTGCTGGTGGGTGAGACCGTGCTGATCCGGACCGAGGAATGAGCGGATCAGCACGGTCTCACCCACCAGCAGGAACAGCAGGTGGGTGAGACCGTGCTGATCCGGACCGAGGAATGAGCGGATCGCAAGACTGGT
>CAZJZO010000115.1:0-12317 GCA_964550495.1 uncultured Porphyrobacter sp.
CTCGGGAAGTTTCGACAACCGACGGTTCGATGCCAGCACGCCGAGGAAATTGGTGGTCAAATCCGAAAGACCCAGAAGACCCGAAACCCCGGCAATCGCCTGACCTTGCTCGGCGCGCGACAATTGCGGGTTTGTGGTTGCGGCGGTGAGGTCGCTCGATTCTTCGAGTGCGGCGGCGAGCGATTCGAGGTCGGATTCGACCGCCGTCACCGTGCCATTCTCGCTGGCGAGTTCGAAAAGTGCCGAGGCGTAACGCCCTGCCAGGCTAGCCTGAATACCGGCGGAAATATCCACGCGCTCTTGGTCCTTCTTGGATCCGGGAAAACGATGTTCAACTTCGGATTTCCGGGCATGCGAAAAGGGCCTCCCGGCGAAGCTGGCGCGCGCCTAGCACCGAGCCTTGGAGAGTGCAAGCCGATGGGGTGCCGAATTATGGACATCATCTCGTGCGTCAGGCACAACAGTGCTCAAGCGGCGTGAACGCCTGTGGGAGAGGAACTAATGCAACTGACACCGATGGCTCCGAAATGCGGGGTTGAGATTTCGGGCGTTTCGCTTGCGAATTGCAGCGATTCCGAGATGCAGGAAATCAAGAACGCGATCTATGAGCACGGCGTGGCGGTGTTTCGCGATCAGGACTTCGCGCCGGAGGATCATATCGCTTTCGCCAAGCGCTGGGGCGGGATCGACATCAACAACTATTTCCCGTTGAACGAGGCCTATCCCGAGATCGCTTTGGTCAAGAAGGAAGCCGACGAGGTCACCAATATCGGCGGCGCTTGGCACACCGATCATTCCTACGACCAGATCCCGGCCATGGGCTCGATCCTGGTCGCACGCGATCTTCCTCCGAGCGGCGGAGACACCGAATGGGCGCATATGGGTGCGGCCTATGATGCGCTGCCCGACGACATCAAGGAAGAGATCGAAGGGCTCGAAGCGTTCCACACCGCCGATCATGTCTACAAGGCTGACGGCCTCTACGCGCAGACCGACATGGGCAAGAACCTGCGCGGGCAGGATCTGAAGACCGGCGCGATCCACCCGGTGGTGATCCGTCATCCGCAGACCGGGCGCAAACTGCTTTACGTCAATGGCGGCTTCACGATCCATTTTGTCGGCCAGACCCGCGAACAGAGCCTGCCGCTGCTGCAAAAACTGCTCGACGCGGCGGTCATGGAGGACAACCACTGCCGTCTGCAATGGAGGCCCGGCACGGTAGCGATCTGGGACAACCGCACGACCTGGCACAATGCGATGAACGACTATCAGGGTCACCGCCGCGAGATGCACCGGATTACGTTGAGCGGGGAAGCCTTGGCTGCTTAAGCGCCGCTATCCCGCGCAACCATTGTTCGATTGCGTAGGCGGAACATCGCCGCCATCCAAGATATTGCGCAGCATGGCGTTCAGCGCTGCGTTGGATCTGTCGTTCGCCGCACTCCATTCCGCCGCATCCTCCGGATCGGGTTTTTGGCCATCGGGACCAATCCAACCATCTTCGTAAGCCTGCTCGACCGCGCGCGCCTCTTCGACCGTGCAGACTTCGCGGACGGCAAAGTCCCTGGAAGCGCCAACTACGTTATATTCTGTCGTCACGCATTGAACTCCATCGGCGAATTCATAGCACTCGCTTGTCGTCGATATCGGAGCACATGCAGTTGCGGCACCGCCATCCAATTGCGGTTCTCCTTCACCATAGAGACTAGTCAGCATGGCTGTGCGGGCATCATCGAGAATGGCTTCGCATTCCTGATCGGATCGCTGTTCGCGTCGGCACATGCAACTATCCAACGCAGCTTGGCGAAAACCGGCGAAACCTGCTTCGCTTGAAGTCGGGAGCGTACCTAAAACGGCATCGGTGAAACCCTTCCCCGCTCCACGTGGTCCTGATTGGAAGAAAAGCCAACTGGCGGCAGCAATCACGGCCAGACCTGAAAGGATCCAAATCGTCCGCATCACGCTCCTCAACAATTGCCCCTGATCACTTGTTCCTGCAGGTATAGATCAGGCGCTCGTCTGGCTCATCGGGCAGCAACGCAAAGACGCTGTCCTGCAATTCGCCCAGACGCTCGGAGCCATTGAGAGCGCCGCAGCTGGGTGGATCGTAGTTCATCCGCGTGTCGCGTGCGATCTGCCACTGGCTGCGCGGCAGGAGGTAGCGTTCGACCCGGTATTCGCCGGTGGCTGGATTGATCGACGCGGTGCGGACCATATAGTCTTCGCGCGGGACGAAGATGCGTTGCCACGCATCGCCGCGCAGCTCGTATTGCGTTTCGCCGTGGCAGCCAGCATCGCTCCAGGTAAACTCATGATCGCGAGCGGGCGCGCCGGTAATGCGGCTGCGATCGATGTCGAGCGTGCAGATGACCGGGCCGGCGGCGAAGGCGGGACCGGAGTCCTCGTCGACGGATGAGTCGTTGTTTGTGCCCGCAGCCAGCCTGTCCTCGACATCGCTGTCGCCGGGGCGAGCGAGCCAGACCATTGCCGCACCAATCGCGGCAACTCCGGCAATGGCGGACAGTATGATGCCGCGGGGCCGACTGTACTGGTTCTGCAGATTCATTGCCGCGAACACGCCGACACCCGCCGCAATCACCAGCAGCACGGCCGCGATCGCCATCATGTTTTCGCGTTCTTCGCGCACTTCGGTTTCGACCCGTTCGCGCTCAGCCGCGAGTTCGGTCGCGCGCGCTTGCGCTTGAGCCTCCGCTTCGGCTCGCGCAGCGGCGTCGCGCTCGGCTTCTTCGCGCTCGAGATCCGCGAGGCTGCGGCACGGTAAATCGGTGGTCCTCGGCGTGACATCGGCACTGCGGAGGAATGGCAGCAGCTCCACCTGCTGAACGGCAAAGTAGAATTCTCCTTCGCCGGTCTGCGACAAGGTCACCGCCCGGTTCACGCCCAGCACCCGGCCGCATTCATCGACCAGCGGACCACCAGAGTTCCCGCCGGCAATATCGGCCTGATGCACGAACACCTTGGCCTGATTGATCTCGCGCGAACTCGAAACCGCGCCGCGGGTCATGACCGGCGGTTCGCCTTCGAACAGGTCATTGACCGATTCGGTCGTCGGCAGGTCGACCACTCCCGGGTATCCGAGCGCCACCACCTCGTCCCCATTCGGCACGAAATTCGTCAGCGTAACCAGCGGGGGCAGGCGCAAGTCGCCCACCATTTCGAGCAAGGCGAGGTCGCGGCGCACATCGACCTTGAGAATCTTCGACGCGGTGATGTCGGTTCCTTCGGAAGGAACCACCACGGCAATGTGATCGGCGCGCCGGGCGGCATCGCGAACCACGTGTTCATTGGTGACGATCTTGTCGGGCTCGACCGCGAAGCCGCTGCCATGGGTGACATAGCGCGGGCCTTCGGGAGTGACCTGGATGATCACCACGCGAACAACCCCGCGTGCCGCGACATCGATATCCTTCTGGTCGGCGAGAACGGGCGTGGCTGCAAATGCGCCGATGCACATCACCGCCAGCATGACGAGCCGCATCAATCGCGTGACAACCTTTTCGTCGAAACTGGACACTACCGGCATTTGGCCGCCCCCAAATGACTGAACCGAACGATGATTATGCCGGTTGATCTGTCCCAACACCATCACTTTGTTGGGCTATTCCTCTCCACCACCACCGCCGCCACCGGTAAGGCTTTTGGTTTCGCAAGTGTAGACAAGCCGCTCGTTGGGACGATCGGGCAATTGCGACACGACAGCCGACTGCTGTTCGCCCAATATCCGTGCGCCGTCGGTCACGCCACATGCCGGTGGCGTGTAGGCGCTGCGAGCGTCGCGTGCCTCCGCCATTCGCGATTGTCGCAGCAGATACCGGTCGGTCTGGAATATCCGCGTCTGCGGATCGTAGATGTTGACCGAAACGGCTTGCTCGTCGTTCGGGACAAACACCCGCGTCCAGCGCCCATTGCTGAGCCCATACTGCGTTCGGCCGTTCACGCAGCCATCGGCCGACCAGTCGAATTCGACGTCGTCGGTGCGCGCGCCGGTTATTCGACTACGCTCGGGCACAAGCGTGCAAATGAGCGTCCCGTCGCCCGCCAGCGAAGTTGTAGGTCCGCCGTCGTCGTCATCGTCCTCGCCGTCGGCCATCGCCGTTGCGACGCGCTCCTCAATCTCGGCAAAGCTGGGGCGGGTCAGCCACGCCAGCATCGCTCCGATCAAGGCTGCCCCGGCAATCCCAGCAAACAGCATCGCGCGTGTACGGGTGGATTCGTTCTGACGGAGCTGGAACGCGGCATAGCCACAGCCGATCGCGACCAGCAGCAGGACCATCGCCAGCGCCATGGCGTTCTCGCGCGCTTCCATCACTTCAAGCTGCGCTTGCACCATCGCGGCGGCGCGTTTCTCGCGCAGTTCGGCTTCGCGAGCTTCCTGCCGCTCGCGCGCTTCGGCCCGCTGCTGGTCGAAGCGGACGCGTTCGGCGGCGTTCAATTCGTCGATCGACCGGCATGGCAAGGCGTTGGTGCGCGGATCAACCTCGTTCTCGCGCAGGAATGGCAGCAGTTCGCGCAATGAGACGGCAAAGTAGAACTCGGCATCCGACCCGTCCGAATCCGCACCGAAGGAATTGACGCCGAGCACCCGGCCACAACCATCGAGCAGCGGTCCGCCCGAATTCCCGCGTGCAATCGATGCCGTATGAAGCAGTGTATCGAACTGACGGCTCGGCCGTTCTCCGGAGAGAAACCCCCGCGTCTTGACCGGCGGGATCGCGGTGAAGATGTCGCTTATCTCGAGGCCCTGCGCGAGATCGACATTCATCGGATATCCGACCGCCGAAACCTCGCTCATGTCGCCGGTGACGCCGCCCGCGATCGTCAGCGGAGGCAGGCGCACGCCCGGTTCCGAAAACTCGATCAGCGCAAGATCGTTGCGGGGGCTGACTGCGACAGGCTTGGCGAACGCTGCGTCGGACCCTTCGCTGGGAACGATGCCGATCCGCAATGTATCGTCCTGCAGGGCCTCGCGGATCACATGCGCGTTGGTGACGATCCGGGTCGGGGTGACCGCAAAGCCGCTTCCGTGGCTGACCGGTTCCAGCTCTTCGCCGCTCTGGCCGATGATGACGACCCGGACCACGCCGCGTGCCGCGGCATCGACGTCGCCCTGGTCGGCTGAGGCCGGGCCAGCCAGCCAGAATACCGCGCAAGCAAGCGCGATCACAAAAGGCATAACACCGCGCAGTCGGTGCGAAGAGCGAGAATCGATCATCACCTTTGTTCTATAGCCATGGTTTTGAAGATCGGGTTATACAATAGCCTTTCCAGACGGGTCGGCGCTGTGGACATCGGCTCAGGAACCAAACGATTTCGGGGGTTTAAAATGAGATATGGCATCGGGGTTCTGGCGGCATGCGCAATCGGCATCGGTGCGCAGGCCAGCGCGCAAGAGCGTCAACCGCCCGGCCCGGTACAAGTCAGCGCAATCGAGTTCAGCTTCGCCGGAGAGACCTTCGAAGTCGCCGTCCCGCAGGGGTTTTGCACTCCGAGCGGCGATAACGCCGCCCTTTCCGCGCAGATCGCTGCCGGGGATTCGCAGAACGAAACACTGGTAGATCTGCAGCGCTGCGGCACTTTCGGTTCGGACTACATCGTCATCAAGACGCCGCGCGATCTCCCCGCTGTGCCGATGCCGAAAGCGGTCTTCGTCAAGATGGTCGCCGAGCAGCTCGAAAGCACGCAGAGCGCGCAAGAGGGCATGACCAAGGGGCAGGAGGATGTCGAGCAGATGACCGGGGGAGAGGTTTCGGTCGATCCCGCTTCCTACAGCTATGCCGGTTTCGACGAGGATTGCGCCTATATTGCCGGGACATTGCGGGTCAGTGCCGGGAACGAGACGAATCTGGTCCGCACCGGGAGCTGCCTCACCCTGGTCGGCACGCGCAACCTCACAATTCACTCCTACAATTCCAGCGAAGGCGGCGAATCGGTTGAAGCGTTGAAAGCGCGGAGCCGCACGATGGCAAAGGCAATCATCCGTAAGTGATGCGGGCGTAGATTGAGCGCAAGGAGCGGGATGCAGCAGGCCGGGGCGTATGACACAAGCGGGCCATGAAACAGATTGATATCCAGAACGAAGCCCTCGATGACGATGAGCGCTGGCGCATCGCAATGGCCAAAGACCGCCGGTTCGACGGCGTTTTCGTCACCGGCGTGCACTCCACCGGTATCTATTGCCGTCCAAGTTGCCCGGCCCGAGCGCCCCTGCGCAAGAATGTGCGCTTTTACGCCACACCTGAAGATGCGGAGGCAGCGGGTCTGCGGGCTTGCAAGCGCTGCTCCCCCAAAACCCAGAGCGCCGAGGAAGCCAGCGTGCTGGCCGCGATCGCGGCAATCCGCGCTGATGGCGCACAAACTCTGGACCAGTTGTCCGATCTGACCGGCTATTCACCGACCCATTTCCAACGGCTGTTCAAGCGCACCGTCGGCCTTTCACCGGCGGCTTTCGCCAGAGCCCTGCGCGAGGAACGCGTGCGCGAAGCCTTGGCGGCAGGAGCATCAGTGACCGACGCGCTGTACGAGGCCGGCTATTCGGCCCCATCGCGGTTCTATGCGGATACGAAGGGGAAACTTGGCATGCAGGCGAGCGATTGGCGGGACGGTGCGAAAGGTCGGGTCATCCACTGGAGCGTGATCGAAACATCGCTCGGATCCATGCTGGTGGCTGCGACCGAAAACGGCGTGTGCTGCCTGAGCTTCAACGAAGGCGAGGACGAGCTGCGCGAACGGTTTCCCAATGCGGAGTTGCTCGAAGCGGGGAAGGAATTCTCGGCCTTGTTCGAGCAGGTGGTCGCCGCTGTGGAACAGCCCGGTCTCGACAATTCGCATATCCCTCTCGACGTGAAGGGCACAGCTTTCCAGCAGCGCTGCTGGGAAGCGCTGCGCACAATCCCGGCGGGCGAAACGCGAAGCTATGGCGAACAGGCAGCGATGCTTGGCAATCCCAAGGCGAGCCGCGCGGTCGGCAGCGCCAATGGCGCGAACAACATTGCGGTGCTGATCCCGTGCCACCGGGTCGTCCCGGCCAGTGGCGGCGTGGGCGGCTATGCCTACGGGCCGGAGATCAAGGCGGAGTTGCTGAAACGCGAAGGCAGCGCCGAGAAGGAGCTGTTCTGACATGACCAAAAACGACTTTGCCGGCCTTCACCGCAGCGGCGATCCGCTGATACTGTTCAATGTGTGGGACGCTGGCAGCGCCGTCGCCGTGGCCGAAGCCGGGGCAAAGGCGATCGCAACGGGCAGCCATTCGCTCGCTGGCGCGCAGGGCTATGACGATGGCGAGCACATTCCGTTCGCGCGGCTGGTCGAAACCGCGCGGCAGATTGCCGATGCGGTCGACCTGCCCGTTACGGTCGATATCGAGGCCGGCTACGCGACCAATCTCAGCGACCTTGCCCGCAATGCCGACGCGCTGACGCATGCCGGGGCGATCGGCTGCAATCTCGAAGATCGGCTGATCCGCGCAGGCGGTTTGCGCGCGATCGACGAACAGGCCGAACGGATCGCCGCGGTCGATGGTGAAGGGCTGTTCGTGAACGCCCGCACCGATACGTTTCTGGGGCCCATGATGGCCGGCGAAGACCCCAACCAGATCGAACTGGTGCACGCCGCGATCGAACGCGCTGCCGCCTATCGCGCAGCGGGGGCGGGGAGCTTCTTCATCCCCGGCCTTAGCGATCCCGACATGATCGCACAGGTGTGCGATGCGGTTGCGCTTCCGGTCAATGTGATGCGCCTGCCCGAAATGGTGAGCAATGCCGAGCTTACGAGGCTGGGTGTTGCCCGCATCAGCTATGGCGGCGCGCCCTGGCACGCGGCGATGGCGGGAGTGAAGGCAGCGGCGAAGAGCGCGTTTTCCGGTTGATCGCGCATTTTGCGGGAACGATATTGAACTCAATCGTTCATTAATGTGATCGCGGTCCGGCGATCGACATCAAATGGACGCACCTCATGCCAACCTACCCGCTCGACGCGGCGACCGAACTGACCGCAATCCACGCCATGCGCTTCCAGTCGAACGGCGGCTCGGCCTATTGGAACTTCCAGTCAGCCTTCGGTGGCTGGGCGCTCGCGTTGGCCAATGCTGCGATCCAGCAGGCGAGGCCGCAGGACGCCTTGCTCGCCAGCGCTACGGCGACCTTTTTCAAGCCGCTGCCCGAAGCGGGCCTCATGATCGACGTCCGCACCATGCGCGAAGGGCGGCGAACCAATTTCTATCGCGCCGAATTTCATGACAGCGAGATGCCGGACGAAACGATTTTCGCGACCGACATGGTGTTCTCCGACATTCGCGACAAGGCGCTCGACTACACCTGCGCGTTTCCGGACGTGAAGGCGCCCGCAGACAGTCCGCGCTTGCCGGACAGTCCCGGCCCCAAGTTTCTCTCCCGCTACGAACAGCGGGTCGCGCTTGGCACGCCGTTTTCGCAACAGGAGCGTCCGCACTCGGCGCTGTGGGTGCGCGATTCCGCCGATCGGCCGTGGGATGAAAAGGCGCTTCTGGCGGTGTCCGACACGCCGATGCCGCGCACCTTTTTCCTCGATCCAACCCCGCGTTTCGGCGCGACGGTGACATACGATCTGCAGATCTTCTGCACCCGCGAAGAACTGTCGGCGCAGGGCAGCGACTTCCTGTTGATCGAAGCGACTTCGGACCGCGTCAGCCGCAGCCGGTTCGCGCAGACGACGCGGATATGGTCGGCAGAGCGGCAACTATTGGCGATTTCGAACCAGCTGGCGTTCTATTGAGCTATGTCTTTCGCCAAACCGAAACGTGCCGTTCGCTCGAATGCTGGAACGGTGCGCGGTTCCAGTCCTCCCAGCGTCCAACCAACCGCATGTCCGCGAGTTGCGCCATCAGATCGAGCTCGGCAGGCCAGGCATAGCGGAACGGGATCGAGCGGCGGACAAGTTCGTTGCCGCGCACCCACAAATGGTTTGAAGTGAACATCTGGGACGCCGTGTCGAATTCGTCGACTCCCCAGTGATCGTCGCTCAAATCGAAGGCGAGTCTTGTCTCGCCAGCAGGCAGTTTCTGCAGCGGCGGGACGAAGGTCTCGATCACGAAGTGCCCGCCCGTTTGCAAGTGCGCGGCAGCGTTCCGAAAGCATGCAACTTGCCCTTCCTGCGATGTGAGGTTGCAGATCGTGTTGAAGACCAGCGCGACCAAGGCGAACTGTCCGTCGGCAGTGGCGCTGGCCATGTCGCCGAGGGTCACCGGAATGTCTGCGCCGCCCGGTTTGGCGCGCAGTTGTTCTACCATCGGCTCGGACAATTCGATCCCTGCAACATCCAGGCCTGCGGCTTTGAGAGGCAGTGCGCCGCGGCCCGTCCCGATCGCAACCTCAAGCACCGAACCGCCATCGGCCAGGTCGGTGAGAAATTGTACGCAGAGATCCAAATCGCCGGCATCGGTGTGCTCGGCATCATAGCCAAGCGCCACTTCCGCATCGAAATGGTCTTCCGTCGCCACCGACCTCAATCCAGTTTCGGCGGAAAGCCCGGCTCGCACTTTGCCATGGCGGCTTGATAGGCCTCCCGCGCGCCGATCCTTTGCAGATACGACTTGAGGTTCGGCAGGTGGTCGATCGTCATGTTGTTGAAGGCGCGCGACGTAGTCAGCTGGAAACCCATCATGATGTCCGCCGTGGTCAGTTGCGATCCGCCGAAATAGTCCGCCTCGCCAAGCCGCCGTTCGATCTGCGCCCACGCATTGGTGACGCGCTTGGCGAGTGGAGGAGGCATCTCCGCGCCGATGGCACCGACCGCGATCTGCATCATCCCGTTGGTCATGAAAGTCGCGTTGGCGAAGTGGAACCAATACAGGTGATCGGCAAAATCGGGGTGGTCGGGGCCGGGCACCAGATCGGTGTCGGGCGCATACTTGCCGATGATGTACTCGACGATCGCGCCGCTTTCTCCGAGCACAAGGTCGCCGTCGGTGATGACCGGCGCGACCTCCATCGGGTGCAAAGCCTTCAGCTCGGGCGGAGCCAGCCGCGTATCGGGATCGCGATTGTAAAGCTTCAACTCGTAGTCGAGCCCCAATTCCTCGCACAGCCAGACGATACGCTCGGATTGCGAAATGCGCAGGTGGTGGACGGTCAGCATCGGTCTTGGCTCTCCCTATTCGTTGCGCGCCCACCCTTTGCGTGCGGGCTCGAGCGAGTCGAGGAATTTCTCCGCACTGTCGAGATAATCGCGCTTCTTTTCATCGCCCATCCGATCCCAGGTGGCGAAGATCCGTCCGATCCGATGGTTGCTTTCGAGCCGGTCGCGGTGGCGGTTCATGAAATGCCAGTAGAGCGGGTTGAACGGGCAGGCATCGTCGCCGGTCTTCTGGCTGACTTTGTAGCGGCAGCCTTTGCAATAATCGGACATCTTGTTGATGTAATTGCCGCTCGCTGCATAGGGCTTGGTCGCCAGCTTGCCACCATCGGCATAAAGGATCATGCCGGACACATTGGGCAACTCGACCCATTGATAGGCGTCGGCATAGACCGCGAGATACCAGTCCTGCACTTTGCGCGGATCGATCCCGGCGAGCAGGCAGAAATTGCCGAGCACCATCAGCCGCTGGATGTGATGTGCGTGCGCGTTGTTGCGGGTTGAGCGAACGCAATCGGCGAGGCAGCGCATGTCGGTTTCGCCGCTCCAGAAGAATTCGGGCAGGGCGCGTGTGGCCTCGAGCTGGTTGTCGCTCTCGAGGCCCGGCATGTGCAGCCAATAGAACCCGCGGACATATTCGCGCCAGCCGATGATCTGGCGGATGAACCCTTCGACCGAATTGAGCGGCGCGCGGCCGTCTTCGTAAGCCCGCTCGGCGCGTTCGCACAGTTCCAGCGGATCGAGCAGGCCGCAATTGATGCTGGTTGAGAGCATCGAGTGGAACATGTCGTCTTCGCCATGCACCATCGCGTCCTGGTAGGGGCCGAATTTCTCGATCCGCTCGGCGAAGAATGCGTCGGCGGCTTCCACGGCTTCGTCGCGTGTGACCGGCCATTCGAACGGTTCGAGCGTGCCGAAATGGTCGGCGAATTCCCGCTCGACCAGATCGATCACTTCGCGGGTTATGGCGTCGGGTCTGAACTTCGGCACTGGAGGCGGGTCGAGATCACCCTTTGGCGGTTCGCGGTTGTCCTTGTCGTAGTTCCAGTCGCCGCCGACCGGCTTGCCATTATCGGTCATCAGGAGGCCGGTGCGTTTTCTCATCTCGCGATAGAAATGCTCCATCGTCAGATGCTTGCGGCCCTCGGCCCAGTCTTGGAACTGCCGATGCGAGCAGAGGTAGCGGTCGTCGGGAAGGATATCGACATTGCAGGCGAACTTGGCTGGCCATTCCTCGATCGCCTGTTGGACGCGCCACTCGCCTGCTTCCACGACGTGAACCGCGCGAGGATCGTGCCGCTCGATCGCGCGAGCGACTTCGCCTGTAAAGCTGCCGGAATTGGCGGTGTCGGTGAGCTTGACGTAGTCGACCGTCCACCCAGCATCGCGCAGTTCCTCGGCGAAATGGCGCATGGCCGAGAAGATCAGCACGATCTTCTGCTTGTGATGCTTGACGTAGGTCGCCTCGTCCCAGACCTCCATCATCAGGATTACGGTGTCGTCCCTGGTCCGCCCGCGCAAGCTGGCAAGATTGCGAGACAGTTGATCGCCGAGGATCGGGACGAGAACTTGGCCGGTGGAGGACATGCCGCACCAATGCTCGGCACAGCAATTGGTGCCTTAGACGAAACTGTACGGATCGATATCGATCCCGACCCGAACGCCCGGCGGGAAGTCCTGACCGCCGACCCATTGGTTCAGCACGACCTGCAAGTTGGCGCTGCGCCGAGCGTTGACGAGGAACCGGTAGCGATAACGGTTTCTGAGAAGCGCCAGCGGGGCAGGGGCCGGACCGAGGATATACAGATCGTCCTGGTGCGGGCGGTTGTCGCCCAGTCTGACTGCCGCCTCGCGCGCTTCCTTCTCATCTTCGCTCGACAGGATGATCGCCGCCCAGCGGCCGAATGGCGGAGCGCCGGCATCGCGGCGAGCCTCGGTCTCGGCGGCGTAAAAGGCATCGCGGTCGCCATTGGCGAGTGCGGCGATGACGGGCGCCTCCGGATGGCGGGTCTGGATCAGTACTTCGCCCGGCTTGGCTCCACGGCCTGCGCGTCCGGCAACCTGAGCGACCTGCTGATAGGTGCGTTCTGCGGCGCGCAGGTCTCCGCCTTCAAGCCCGAGATCGGCATCGACCACCCCCACCAAAGTCAGTTCGGGGAAATGAAAGCCCTTGGTCACCAATTGCGTGC
>CAZJZO010000116.1:0-12311 GCA_964550495.1 uncultured Porphyrobacter sp.
TATTGTCACAATGGCTGTCCGGTGAACAACATGATCCCGGACTGGAACCACCTCGTTTACGAGAACGACTGGCGCAATGCGCTCGACGTGTTGCACTCCACCAACAACTTCCCCGAATTCACGGGTCGCATCTGTCCTGCTCCGTGCGAGGCGAGCTGCACGCTCAACATTGTCGACCAGCCGGTGACGATCAAATCGATCGAATGCGCGATTGTCGATCGCGGCTGGATGGAAGGCTGGATCGAGCCGCAAGTGCCCGAGAACAAGACCGGCAAGTCGGTCGCTGTGGTCGGGTCCGGCCCTGCCGGCATGGCTTGCGCGCAGCAACTCGCGCGCGCAGGGCATAGCGTGACGTTGTTCGAAAAGAGCGATCGGATCGGCGGACTGCTGCGCTACGGCATCCCCGACTTCAAGATGGAAAAGCACCTGATCAACCGCCGCTGCGTCCAGATGGAAGCCGAAGGGGTAGAGTTCAAAACCTCGAAAGAAGTCGGCGTCGATGTCTCGTTCAAGAGCCTTCAGGAAAACTTCGATGCCATCGTCCTGTCCGGCGGGGCCGAAGACGCCCGTGCGTTGGCGATCCCCGGCGCCGAAATGTCCGGGGTGCGGCTCGCCATGGAATTCCTCACCCAGCAGAACAAACGCAATGCCGGCGACGACGAATTGCGCGCGGCTCCCCGGGGCAGCCTGCTTGCGACCGACAAGCATGTGGTCGTGATCGGCGGCGGGGATACCGGCAGCGACTGCGTCGGTACATCGAACCGCCAGGGCGCCAAGAGCGTGACTCAGCTCGAAATCATGCCCAAGCCTCCGGAGAAGGAAGACAAGGCTCTGACCTGGCCCGACTGGCCGCTCAAGCTGCGGACCTCCTCGAGCCACGAAGAGGGAGTGGAACGCGACTGGGCCGTGCTGACCAAGCGTGTGATCGGCGATGGCGAGACCGTCACCGGCCTCGAATGCGCGCGCGTCGAATGGGTCGATGGGCAGATGCGCGAGATTGTCGGCAGCGAGTTCACGATTCCAGCCGACCTGATCCTGCTCGCGATGGGCTTCGTCGGTCCCAAGAAGTCCGGATTGCTCGAACAGGCCGGAGTGGAACTGACCGGGCGCGGCAATGTCGAAGCCAGCACCGAAAACTACCGCACCAGCGTGCCCGGCGTCTTCGCCTGCGGCGATATGCGACGCGGGCAAAGCCTTGTTGTTTGGGCGATCCGCGAAGGCAGGCAAGCGGCACGAGCCGTCGACGAAGCTCTGATGGGTGTGTCCGAATTGCCGCGCTAACCGGCAATTCGCTCATCCACCCCGACAGAAACCTCCAATTTGGAGGCAGAACGCGATTTGTGCGTTGCGTTTAGCTCCAATCGCGAGTGAATTAAGCTCTTCGTAGTCAAAGTTTGGGAGACGGTGTTCAGCAAGCGGGCGTGGTGCCACACGGATACGTGAGCGGACATCGAAAACAAAGTGGCTCAGTGCGGATCAGGCGCAGGAACCACTGGAGAAGAATACATGCGGGTCTCGCTGACCACTTCACACAATTCACCCGGCCTTCGCGTGCTTGCCATCGCAACACTTGGCAGCGGCGCCCTGATTTGGGCAGGCCCGGCTTTGGCCGAGAGCGGCTCCGAGCCGATGGATTTCGAAAGCGAGTTCGACGCCGAATTCGGATCCCGGATCAATCAGGCCAGCCCGCTTTCGGGCGTCACCCTGCTCGCGGAAGATGTCGAACAATTCGCGCCGGAAGCCAGTGTCAACCTGGCGTCATCGGGCACAACGCTCGCCGCCTTGCAGGGCAAGGCGCTTATCCCGCCCGGTCCGGCCAAGCCGATCTCCACCCGCTTCGTGGTTTCCCAATTCGTCGATGTTCCGGTGGCGGGCGATGCCGATGATACGGTCCGCTATAGCGGAAGGGCCGATGCCTATATCGATATTGGCGGCAGCAATTTCGGGCTCGATGACAGCTGGCAGATCACGCTTCGGCCGGAATTCACCTGGGGCGAGACGTCGAATGGCGCGATCGGCCTGATCCCCAACAACACCGCTTTGTTCCGTCCCGAAGGCGCGGGCGACTTCGACCTCTCGGCGAGTATCTCCAAACGCTGGAAATCGGGCACCACGCTTACCATCGGCAAGATCAACGTGCTGGACATTTCGGGCGCATTGCCGGTGGTCGAAAGCGACGGGCATTTCGGGTTCCAGAATCTCGGCCTCGCGCTGCCGCCGACTGCGGTGGTGCCGAACACTCTGACAGGCGTTCAGCTCGAGATTCCGACCAAGAAGTTCATCTACCGCTTCTGGGTGTTCGATCCGGATTCGCAATACGAGCGGACCGGCTTTGAAACCGCGTTCGAAAGCGGCGTCGCATTCATGGCTGCGGCCGCTTACAAGGCGCGGATCGGCAAGATGCCGGGGATCTACAATGTCGCGCTGGTGGGTTCGACCCGTGACACGTTTGCGGTCGATATCCTCCCCCGCGCGCTCACTCCGCCGCCGCAGCCGATTGCGAGCTTCGGCAATGAAAGCGGCGAGCTTGCGCTGCAATTGTCGGCCTACCAGTTCTTCAAGCTCTATCCCGAGGCGCCAGGCAAGGGCTGGGGCATCCTCGCCCGTTTCCAGGCGTCGCGCGGCGATCCCACCTTCCTCGATTATTCGGGCTATTTCGGCATTTCGGGCAATCCGCGCAAACGTCCGCAGGATCGCTTCGGGCTCGCCTACTTCCAGTATTCGCTCACCGACGAGCTGGTCGACGACATTGCCTTCCGCCTGCCGATCGAGGACGAGCAGGGCGTCGAAGTGTTCTACACGCTCGGCTTCCACAAGAATTTCGGACTGACACTCAACGCCCAGCTGATCGACAGCGCCGTCGAATTCCGCGATACGGGTGTCCTGGTGGGTGCACGGCTGACAGCGGAGTTCTGATTTGAAGCGTCTGATCCTTCTCGCGATGGCGACCGTCCTGGTTGCTAATGATGAACCGGATTCCGAAGACGCAACATCGACCGAACAGTCCGAATTCGTCGGCCGCTATAACGGCAACTCGTTCGAAACGGCCATGGGCATGGCGATCCGCGCCGACGGCACGTTCGTCTGGGGCCTATCGGTCGGAGCGCTCGACTTGCGAGCGGCAGGCACATGGCAGCAAGACGGCGACATCATCCGTCTTACCAGCGACCCCAAGCCGGTCGAACCGGAATTCAGGTTCTCCGGGCTCGAGACGTTGGAAGGCGCGCCGTTGCTCCGAGTGGTCGAGGGCGACGAAGAAGAACCGTTCTACCATGCTTCCGCAGTGATCAATTGCGCCGAGGGTTGGACGCTTTCTCTCCCCGTTCCTGCCAAAGGGCTGACCTTTCGGGCGATCGAGAATACCGGTCCGCCGCCGCAAGCTGTCGCAGACGAACAGCAAGAGGAAATCTCTTGCGATCAGCCCGAATCCATCGCTGTGCGTCAGAACAGCTACAATATCCGCTCGAAGACTTTCGATCTTGCCGAGCTCGGATGGGAGCCGGGAAAAACCGTGCGTATTGTGTTCGATCCCAACGATCTGGGCGTCGCCGATTTCACCGGCGTGACGGGCATGCTCGAGGACGGGAAGCTCAAGCTGGTGGGCGGAGAATGGCCACTGGAGCTGAGGAAACTGCCGCCCAAACCCGCGGCTGAATAGGATGGTGCGTGTTGACGTCGCAGGGCACAGACGTTGGCGGACAAGAACAAGCTATTCAGGACTTTTGAGTGGAATGCCCCTGCGCGCTGCGACGCCGTCAGCGTAGGTGCAGACAATTTCGTCTTCGATGCCCCAGCCCACGATCGGATAGGCACTTCTTTCGTGGTCGTAGCGTTCGACCTTTTCATCGAACCCGGAGATTTGTTCCATACAGATTGAGCTGAACAACGTGGACGAGATACACCGCCTGAGAAACGCGATCTCGAAGTCATTCATATCTTCATCGATGCGCTGCGCGATCGCCGAGAGATATTCTGCGTCTCTGGTCTCGTTCCGCCAGTGATCGAGGACATAGTAGCCGACATAGTCGTTGAACTTCCGTTCATCGACGCTCTTTGCGATGTCGTTCGATCTGTCGGGAAAGAGTATCCCTGGATCGTAGCCGCACTCTTCTCCGTCGGGTGGCGGCGTGACCGTGAGGAAAAGAAGACCTGGCCGCAGTTTGTCGCCGTAGGCTTCGACTAGAGCCCAAGCCTCATTCGTCCGCTCAAGATCGTGGTCGCCTTGATTGGCTACGATTGCCGCACCACCGACGGCGATGAGCAACGGACCGAACACGGTCCCGATTGTCAGCAGCACGCCGACAAAGAGCGCTTTTCGCAGGATCGACGCCATAGATAGTTCTTCCCGTCCAAAGAGGTTCGTCCGCGCGGCAGTCTACATTCCCTCCTGCTCATGCCAATGGAACGAACCCGTCGGAGCAGAGTGCCATCACCCGGCACACCCCACGCACACCGCCACACTCGGATCGTGCCGCAGACGGGCTTCGGCGATTTCCTCGCCGCAAGTCAGGCAATAGCCCCATTCGCCTTCCTCGAGCCGGTCGAGCGCTGCCTTGATCCGCACCCGTTCCTGCACGCGTCGACGTTCCTGTGCCTGCGCCATTGCCTGTTGCTGCATCGCGTCCATGCGCGAGAGCCGCCCGACGCTGTCCTGCTGTAGTTCGACCGTATCGCGCGAATCCGCATTGGCGGCGTCTTCCTGTGCGAGCTGCGCCTGGCGTTCCAACAGGGCTTTGCGGGCTTCGTCTTCGGTCATCGCACGACAGCTTTCCTACAGATGCCGTTATCGGGCAAACCGGTCATTCACGCTCACCCGGCGCTGGGTAGGATCGGAGCTCGAATGGAAGGTGACAAATCCAAAGAGGAATGCCGCGCTTTCCATCGCAAAACCATGATGTTGCGCGGATCGCGAACTTTTCAAAAGCATAGGGTTGAGCGGTCCATACAAGGCACGTCTCACCCTAGCGACCAGTCGATCACGCCGCGTCCATTTGCCTCGAGAAACGCGTTAGCCTGGCTGAAGGGTCGCGAGCCGAAGAACCCGCCATGCGCCGAAAGCGGACTGGGATGCGGAGAGGTCAGGACGAGGTGATGATCTCCGTTGCCCAATGCCCGAACGCGGCCAGCCTTCTTCTTCGCATGGCTGCCCCACAGGATGAACACGGTCGCTTCACCGCGTTCCGCCACCGCTGCCACAGCCGCGTCGGTGATGGCGTCCCATCCTCTGCCCGCGTGACTCCCGGCATTGCCCGATTGCACCGTCAACGTGTTGTTGAGCAACAGCACTCCCTGCTGCGCCCACGGACTGAGATTGCCGGTGGACGGTCGAGCGATGCCGCAATCGCTTTCGAGCTCCTTGAAGATGTTGACGAGGGAAGGCGGCACTTTGACTCCGTCCTGCACCGAAAAGGCAAGCCCGTGCGCCTGTCCCGGTCCGTGATACGGATCCTGGCCGAGAATGACGACGCGCACCTGGTCGAGCGGCGTCATGGCCAGCGCCGCCAGCCTTTGGCCGCGCGGCGGGAAGATCGTGCGACCGGCATCCTCCTCGGCCCGCAGCCAACCGCCCAACTTGCGTGCCTCCGGCGTCGCCAGCATAGGTTCGAGCGCCGCTCGCCAGCTTTCGGGAATATCCTCGTTCGCCATCCGCAAATGCTACACACGATAGCGTCAAAGCGCACCCCGGCCCCTTCCCCTCTTTCCCCAATCGGCGTAGGGACTTCGACGATGACAGTGCATTTTCATGAAGAGGATCTGCCCGATGGGGTGCTGACCGGCACCGGCGATCTGGCGGTCGATACCGAGACTATGGGCCTGATCACGCATCGCGATCGGCTGTGCGTGGTGCAGATCAGCGACGGCTCCGGCGACGAGCACCTTGTGCGCTTTTCGCCGGGCAGCGACTACGAGGCGCCGAACCTCACCGCAATCCTCAGCGATCCGGGGCGCACCAAGCTGTTCCACTATGGCCGGTTCGATCTTGCCGCGATCCAGTATTATCTCGGCGTGATGGCCGCGCCGGTGTTCTGCACCAAGATCGCCAGCAAGCTGGTGCGAACCTACACCGATCGGCACGGGCTCAAGAACCTGACCGACGAACTGCTGGGCGAAAGCATTTCCAAGCAGCAACAAAGCTCGGACTGGGGCGGACCGGACATCACCGAAGCGCAGCGCGATTATGCCGCCTCGGATGTCAGGTTCCTGCATCGGTTGCGCAACGAACTGACTGTCCGGCTCGAGCGCGAAGGGCGGACGGAGATCGCGCAGGCCTGCTTCGATTTCCTCCCGACCCGCGCGCAGCTCGACATTGCCGGGTGGGCGGATCACGACATCTTCAGCCACTCGTAAGGCGGGAGGAAGCAAAGCACACCGCCATGGTGATCAAGCGCCGCATCGAAACCAGCGAAGCGAAGGAATTGCGCAACCGGCGTCAGCATTTTGCCGCGCCGGGTGGCTCGCATGACCGGCTGATCGGATTTCTCGGGCGGGTGTTGCCGATGCTGGTCGGCATCGTCGCGGCCTTTATGGTGATCACCCCGCTGTCGCCGCGCGGTGAAGTGAGCTTTCTGCTCGATCGCAACAAGGTGGCGATGATCAACGAGCGCCTGAGCGTCGACAACGCGATGTATCGCGGGCGCGACGACAGTGGCAGGCCGTTCTCGATCACCGCGGGCGAAGCGATCCAGCGATCGAGCGCCGAAGGGCTGGTGCGGATGGACGATCTGATCGCGCAATTGCTGTTGTCGGACGGACCGGCGCGGATCAGCGCCCCCGGCGGCACCTACGATCTCGAAGAGGAAGTGGTGGCCATAGACGGCACGGTCCGCCTGGTCGCGGCTGACGGGTATACGATGAACGCCAGCGGAGTGTCGGTCGATCTCGACGCGCGGACGATGCAGGGTGACGAAGGAGTCGAAGGCGAAGTTCCCGCCGGCGCTTTCTCGGCCCGGGCGATCCGCGCCGATTTGAATGCCCGCATCCTTTCGCTGGAGGGCAATGCAAGGCTAACCATGGTTCCGGGGCAATTGAGAGTACCGTGATGACGACATCGAACGACAATCCCGCGCGCACGCCGCGCAAGTCGCTGAAGCTCATTGCGCTCGGTTGGGCGGTCGGTGGCTTTGCGCTCACCGCGGCAGTGACGGGCGGCGTCGGTCTGCAAGCGCAGTCGATCGCCGGTCACAATTCTCGCGCGCCGGTCGATGTCGCGGCCGACCGGATCGAACTGCAGGATCGACAGAACCGCGTGATCCTGTCGGGCAATGTCGTCATCAACCAGGCCAATCTGCGGCTGACCTCGGCGCGCACGCTGATCAATTACAACGATGCCGGGACGTTGGAGATCAATCGCATCACCGCCACCGGCGGGGCCGTGGTAACTCGCGGGAATGAGCGCGCCAGCGGCGATGTCGCGATTTACGATTTCAACCGCAGGATCATCACGATGGCGGGCAATGTCCGGCTGCGGCGCGGGTCCGATACGCTTAATGGCGGGCGCCTGACCATCGACTTGCGCACCGGTTTGTCGAGCGTCGATGGACGAGCTTCCGGCAGCTCGTTGCCAGGCGGCAACGACGCCGGAGGGGGAGGACGAGTGACGGGAAGCTTCACCGTCCCGCAGGATGAAGAGAGCGAGTAGGCGCTAGTAGGCGTTGTCGTGGCGCAAGACCCATAGGGTCTGAAACACGATCGCCACGTCGTGCCGCAACGACCAGCTCGAAATGTATTCGAGGTCCGACTGCAGCCGGTCCGTCAAGTCCTTCTCATGCTCGGTCGCGCCACGGTGGCCGCGAATCTGAGCCAGCCCGGTCAGACCTGGCTTGAGCGAATGGCGCCGCCAATACCGGCCGTCGACTTCCCAGAACAGCTTGCTGTTCGCGCGGCTGCCAAGCGCGTGCGGGCGTGGCCCGACGATCGACATGTCGCCCTTGAGGACATTGATGAGCTGCGGGAGCTCATCGATGCTGGTCCGGCGGATGAATGCGCCGATCCGGGTGATCCGATCATCGTCGCGCGAAGTCGACTGCACGCCGTCTTGATCCAGCTTCTCCTGGCGCATGCTGCGGAACTTCAGCATGTCGAAGAACTGGTTGCCCCGCCCGAGGCGTCGTTGCACGAACAGCACCGGGCCGCCATCCTCCAGCTTGATCAGCGCAGCGACAACCAGCAACAGCGGCGAAAGCGCGATCAATCCGAGCAACGCCGCAACAAAGTCGAATGCGCGCTTGGTGATACGCGCGCGCAAGCCCAGCGGACCGGTGGAAACCACAAGGGTTGTCCGCTCCTGCCCTTCGTAGCGGTTCACTCCCACCGCGCCCAGCGTATGCGCCGGCTCGCTGACGATCTCGCCGTACACACCCGTCGATTTGAGCAGGAAAGCCCAGCTCTCGCGTCGTTCACGCGGGCAACTGACGACAACCTGGTCCTGGTTGCGCAACAGCTTGCCGAGCCGATCGAGCATGAACGGATCGTGGCTGGTCGGATCGAGCTCGTATTTGGCGGCCGAGATCGACGTGCACTTGCTAAGCGAAAATGTCGGGCCGCCATCATTGATGACGAGCTGATTGCGAACTCGCCCATCCCAATACCGATCGATTATGATTGGCACGAGCCGGCGGAACGCCACCAACGCGACCGCTGCAAACAGCAGGCCCAGAGTCACGGATATGCGCGAGAATTGCGCGTTCGACTTGGTGTAGAAGGCGATGAAATTCACCAAGCCGGCCGAAACAACCAATGCGATCAGGGCCTTGCGCGTCGCAAACACCCAGTCGCTCAGCGCCGTGACACCATAGCTCGAATTGTACAGTGCGATGGTAAAGAACAGCGGCAACATCGTCTGCACCGCCAGCATGCTGCGCTTCTCCCACCACACACCTTCGTAGACGAGCGAAGCCAATGCAAAGCCGAGATGGAGCAGGACCGCATCGATCAGGAGCATGAGCGCGTAGGCGCGCAAACGGCGACGTTCACGCGAAGGTGCGATTTTTTGTTCAACGATATCGGGTTGGACTGCGGTTAGCAGAGTCCCGGAATGCGTATTCATGCAGCCTTACGCCCCAGTGCCACGTTGCACGTAGTTTCCCTTAGACACCGATTTAACATGTTTGGCGAATTTTTTGCGGCTGCGAAGAGAGTTTTCCCGATAAAACGACTATCTCTTTGCGGCGAACCGAGCGATTTGCGCCAAATTCTGCGCCAGCAGCACTTCGGCGGCCTGGCTGTTGGCCAGCAACGTACGGTGCAAATCGATCAGTCGAGGGATCAATCTGTCCAGCTTGCGGCTGCTCCAGCGTGCCAATTGCTGGCGAATGTCGCGCTCCTCGCGCCAGAAGATTCCGAGCTGGGCTTTTTCGCCTTTGCCCAGAGCGTCGAGCGAACCGCGAGGGCCAAGCTTTGCCGAAATTTGAGCCAATTGCGCGGCTCGCCTCTCTAGCGCCAGCAACAGGCCGACCGGATTGAGGCCCAGCTCCCGCATTCTGCGGATCTCACGATCCAGGCGACTCAATTCCCCTCCCATGACGGCATTGACCAGAGGCTGGAAGCCGTCTTCCTCGGTCGAGGCACCAATTTCGTTGTGGTCTTCGAGCGTCGCGGACTTGGGCGATTGCGGGTCGGCATCGCAATAGAGCGCAAGCTTTGTCACTTCGGACTGGGCCAACCGGACATCGAGCCCCGCCCCGCGGGCAATGCGCTCAGCGAGGTCACCACCAAGCCGCAAGCCTGCGGCGTCGGCCATTGCTCGAACCGATGCGGATACCGACTGCAGGTCCGGAGGATAGAACATCGCGACAAGTGCGTCGGCGCGCTTTTCGAGCAATTTGGCCGTGCGCGACTTGTCGGTCGCGGACGTCGCGACAATCAGCACGGGGGCGGCATCGCCAGCCCCTGCCTCGCTCGTTTCGATCATGGCCTTGATCGCATCATGGGCCTCATCGCCGGTAGCCCGCACCAGGATATGCCGCTTGTCCCCGAACAACGATTCCGATCGCGCTTCGTCACCGAGCATGGCTGGATCCTTGCGCAAGTCAGCCCCAGCGACGTCGACCCGTTCTCCAGCTTCGGGAAGGCTTTCGACGATCGCCTTGGCAGCAGCAGAGGCGCCGGCTTCGTCGGGTCCGCAGAAGAAGAAGATCGAGGCCTGGGCCGCGTTGCGCGGCACTCCGCGAGCAAAATCCCTCTGCGTTGCCTTCACTGCGTACCCTGCTCGCCCTTGTGCTCGCGCAGGGCCAGCGCAATTCGGGTCGTCATCCGGTCTGCGACTTCCTTGGCAAGGTTTTCGAGCGCAGTCTGCTCGGCGGCAATGGTAGCGTACTCGCTCGATACCACATCGATACCGGCATCCGCTCCGACGGTCGCGTCGAGCAGGATTTCTCCTGTCGCAAGTTCGATCAACTGATAGCGCGCACGCAAGATGCGGCGTTCGCGGCTGATCGTGTCATCGTTGAGCACGCCCAATGCTTCAAGCGCGTCGTCGAGCCGCACATCGAGCCGGTAGGCCGGCGACGCGTCGCCGGCCACACCGAGCCGATCTTGCAACGCATTACGGACCAGCCAGCCGTCGCGACCAGGGATGGCAGGAACGTCGACCGAAGCGAGGCCCTGTGCGACGCCATTGCCGGCTGCGCCGTTGTACAGCGGCTGAAGCCCGCAAGCAGAAAGCGCAAGCAACGCTGCCAAGGCGAACAGGATACGCATCAGGTAACGATGTTCACCAGTCTGTCGGGCACGACTATCACCTTGCGGATCTCCGCTCCATCGATCGAACGCTGGACCTTCTCGCTCGCCAGCGCAAGCGCTTCGAGATCTTCCTTGGGCGCCCCCTTGGGCGCGGAAAGCGTATCGCGCAGCTTGCCCTTGTGCTGGACGGCAATGGTCACTTCGTCTTCGATCAGCATCGCCGGGTCATGCTCGGGCCAAGCGGAATCGGCGATCAGTCCCTGCTCACCCATCGTCGACCAGGCCTCTTCGGCAAGATGCGGCATCATCGGTCCGACCAGGTGGAGGATCATGCGGATCGCAAAGTTGCGGCTTTCGCTGGGCTCGGCCTTTTCAGCCGCACCGGTCAACTCGTATATCCGCGCCACCGCCTTGTTGAAGCTCAGCGCCTCAATGTCTTCGGCAACAGCAACTATCGTCTGATGCGCCTTGCGCGCGAGCGGTTTGTCCTCGCCGGTGGCGCTCGCATCGAAGCTGTCGAACAATCGCCACAGCCTCTGCACAAATCTCCAACACCCTTCGATCCCGGCTTCGGACCACGGCAAGTCGCGCTCGGACGGGCTGTCGGACAGCATGAACCAGCGCACTGCATCGGCGCCGTATTGATTGATGATGTTGTCGGGATCGACGACGTTCTTCTTCGACTTCGACATCTTGACGACGCGGCCAATAGCCACTTCGACTTCACCCCCGTCGGGTGCAATCCAGTAGGCGCTTTCACCTCGCTTTTCGATTTCCGATGGCGAAAGATATTGTGTTACCGACTGATGCGCCGCTTCATCGGTCCATCCGAAGACGTCAATCTCTTCTTTCGTCGGCGCTCTCGTGACAGTGTACACTTCATGCGTCACCATGCCCTGAGTGAACAAAGCCGCGAACGGTTCCTTCACGTCCAGCTTGCCGATATGCGCCAGCGCACGGGTCCAGAACCGGGCGTAGAGCAGGTGCAGGATCGCGTGTTCGATGCCGCCGATATATTGGTCGACCGGCAGCCACGCCGCGACCTCTTTCGCGTCGAAGGGCACTGCATCGGGCTGGCTGGCAAAGCGCAGGAAATACCAAGAGCTATCCGCAAAGGTGTCTAAAGTATCGGTCTCGCGTTCCGCCTTGCCGCCGCATTTCGGGCAATCGACATGTTTCCAGGTCGGGTGGCGCACCAGCGGATTACCCGGCGTTTCGAAGTCGATGTCGTCGGGCAAGACTACCGGCAACTGGTCCTTGGGCACTGGAACCACACCGCATTTATCGCAATGGATGAAAGGGATCGGCGTGCCCCAATAGCGCTGGCGCGAAACGCCCCAATCGCGCAGTCGCCAAACTGTGGTTCCCTTGCCCCAGCCACCTTGCTCAGCGCGTGCGATTACCTCGGCCTTGGCGTCCTCGACGCTCATCCCGTCAAGGAAGTCGGAGTTCACGATCACACCGTCGCCCGGCTCCGCCTCGCCCGCCATCGGCGCATCGGCCTGCGAGAGATCGCTGGCGACAACCCGCGTGATCTGCAGATCGTACTTGGTCGCGAATTCGAAGTCGCGCTGGTCGTGGCCCGGCACGCCCATGACAGCGCCGGTGCCGTAATCCATCAGCACGAAGTT
>CAZJZO010000117.1:0-12028 GCA_964550495.1 uncultured Porphyrobacter sp.
CTCGTTCGAACCGTTCTGGCTGATCACGCGCGATGACGACGTGATGCGGATTTCGAAGGACAACAAGACCTTCCTCAACAATCCCAAGCCGGTGGTGTTCGCGACGCGCGAAGCGACCGCTTTCGCGCAGGCAGCGACGGGTTCGAACATGCTGGTGGATTCGCTCGTCGTATTCGATGCGCCGATCCACCCGAAGTACCGCAAGCTGACCCAAGACTGGTTCATGCCGCGCAATCTCGGGAAGATCGAAGCCGAAATCCGTGGGCTGGCTGACAAGCTGGTGCAGGCGATGATCGACGATGGTCCCGAGGTCGACTTCGTGAAGCGTGTCGCTGCGCCGATGCCGCTGCGCGTCATCATGCAGATTCTCGGCATACCCGAGGAGGATGAGCCGCGCATGCTGATGCTGACGCAGCAGATGTTCGGCGGGCAGGACGCGGATCTTTCGGGTTCCGGCATGGAAAACATGACGCAGGAACAGGTGCTTCAGCTGGTGTCCGGCGCGGTCAAGAATTTCGAAGATTACTTCGCCGGCATCGCTGCGGAACGCCGGGCCAACCCGACAGATGATGTCGCCAGCGTGATCGCCAATGCGACTGTCGATGGCGAGCCACTGCCCGATCGCGATATGGCCGGGTATTACATTATCATGGCCGCGGCGGGACACGACACCACTTCGGCGACGATGTCTGGAGCGATGCTGGCGCTCGCGCGCGATCCGGAAGAATTCGCCAAGGTCAAAGCGGATCGCTCGCTGTTGCCCGGTCTGGTCGAGGAGGCAATCCGCTGGACCACAGCCGTCCAGCATTTCATGCGCACCGCAGCCGAAGACGTCGAGATTGGCGGGCAGCTGATCAGGAAAGACGATTGGATGATGCTCAACTACGTCGCAGCCAATCACGATCCGTCGCAATTCGAGAATCCGCGCGAGTTCGATGCAAGCCGCAGCCCGAATCGCCACATGGCATTCGGGGCAGGCGCGCATCAATGTCTCGGCCTACACCTTGCGCGCCTGCAGATCAGGATTCTGTTTGAAGCGTTGCTGGATCGGCTTGAGGCGGTGGAATTGGCCGGAGAGCCTGCGCGCTCAAGCTCGACCTTCGTGGGCGGACTAAAGACTTTGCCACTGCGAATTCAGACCAAGTAAGTCTGCCACCTAAGCCCCCGATATGGGGAGCCTGCGCAACAATACAAGGGGCGAGAGAAAATATTGTTTCAATATGGGGTTGATATCGAAACGATGTGCGATTTTCCTGTTATTTCAAAGAAACATGTGTTAACACCCTGTTCATGGGAAAAATCAGGAACAGGGACGTTGCAGTGTTTGCGGCGCGCTTCGTTGCGGGTGAAATGACATGACCCTGCTCGAGCCGTACAACCTGCCATTTGCCGCCGCGGCGATCCTGCTGGTGTTCATCACGATCATCCAGGTCATCGGTGTTGGAGACATGTTCGACGGCGGCGATGCCGATATCGATTTCGACGTCGACATAGACGGTCCGGACGGTCTCGGGCCAAGCGGGTTTGTCGAAACGGCGTTCAGCCTGCTCGGAATCGGCCGCGTTCCGTTTCTCGTCTGGCTGATTGTGCTGTTGTTCCTTTTCACGGTTATCGGAGTGTCCGGCCAACAATTGGCCAGTTCGCTGCTCGGTTCACCCCTGGACCCCGTCCTTGCAGGCGTCTTGGCCTTGATCGGCGCAGTGCCCGTCAACGGAGTTCTCACCCGGCCGCTGGCGAAGCTTCTCCCGCAAGACGAAACGTCGGCGGTCGGCCTCGACAGCCTGGTTCGCCGCGACGCGGAGATCCAGATCGGTACCGCGCGCCAAGGGTCGCCGGCGCGCTCCAAAGTCCTCGATCGGCACGGACACCCGCATTTTGTCATGGTCGAGCCGAACGACCCGTCGGCAGAGCTGGGCGAGGGCGAAACCGTTTTGCTTGTCCGGCGCGAAGGTGAGACCTTCTTTGCCGTTCAATACGAAAACCCATTGCTGGGCCTCGAATAGCGGGCCCTTGATCACGCGCGAACGGCCAACCCCGACGGCCAAGCCGCGCACCATACGAAACAGGAGGAAATATGGACCTATTAATCGAACTCTCGATCTATATCGGGCTCGGCCTCGTTGCCATTCTCGGGATCTTCTTTTTCCTGACCACCTTGTATCGGAGGGCGTCGAAGGAAATCGCCTTCGTCCGTACCGGGGTCGGCGGAGAAAAGGTCGTGATGAACGGCGGCGCGCTCGTCTTTCCCGTCTTTCACGAGACCATGCCGGTCAATATGAACACGCTCGTGCTGAGTGTAGTGCGCAAGGACGCCGAGGCGTTGATTACGCTCGACCGCCTGCGCATCGACGTGAAGGCCGAGTTCTATGTTCGCGTTAGGCCCGATGCGGCAGCCATTGCCATGGCAGCGCAAACGCTTGGCCAACGCACGATGCAGCCGGAGATGCTCAAGGATCTCGTCGAAGGTAAATTCGTCGACGCGCTACGCTCGGTTGCAGCAGGGATGAGCATGAACGAGCTGCACGAACAACGTGCGGACTTCGTGCAAAAGGTGCAGCAGGTTTCGTCGAACGACTTGGCTATGAACGGTCTTGAGCTCGAATCGGTCTCGCTGACCGGACTCGACCAGACCAGCATCGAGCACTTCAACGCCAATAACGCATTCGACGCCGAAGGTCTGACCAAGCTCACCGAGCAGATCGAAGCGCGCAAGAAGCTGCGCAACGACATCGAGCAGGATACGCGCGTGCAGATGGAGACCAAAAACCTCGAAGCCGATCAAAGGTCTTTCGAGATCGGGCGCGACACCGAATACGCCCGGCTCCAGCAGGAGCGCGAAGTCGAGGTCCGGCGCGCCGCGCAGACTTCGGAAATCGCACGCGAGCAGGCCGAGCGCCAGCGCGAAGCCGATGCCGCGCGGATCGAAGCCAAGAAGCAAGTCGACGCGCAGCAGATCGAAGCCGACCGGCTCGTCGAGGAAGCGCGGATCGACCAGACCCGCGCGCTCGAGATCGCCCGGCAGGAACAGCAGATCGCGGTTCAGAACAAGTCGCGCGAAGAAAGCCAGGCCAAGGCTGAAGCTGACGCGGCGCGTGCTCTCGCGGTTACCGCCGAGGAGCAGGTCACAACGTCGCGTGAAAGCGAAGTCGCCGAGCGTCAGAAGAAGATCGAACTGATCGAAGCGGCGAAACTGGCCGAAACCGATGCGATCCAGATCAAGGTCGAAGCCGAAGCAGAAAAGGACGCGGCGATAAACCGCGCCGAAGCCGCGCGCTTGGCCGCAAAGGGTGACGCCGATGCGGAAATCCTTCGTGCCGAAGCGGACCGCGTACGGTTCGAAGTCGAGGCGGCTGGTCAGCAAGCGGTCAACGAAGCGGCCAACATCCTGTCGATGGATCAGATCAGCCTGCAGACCAAACTGGCGCTGCTCAAAGTGCTGCCCGAGGTCATCAAGGAAAGCGCCAAGCCGATGGAAGCGATCGATTCGATCAAGATCGTCCAGGTCGACGGGCTTACCCAGGGCGGATCGGGTGGCGGCGGCGCCAATGGCTCTGGCGGAGGGTCGGGCAATCTGGCAACCGACGCAGTCTCGGCCGCTCTCGCTTATCGGGCGCAGGCACCGGTACTCGACGGATTGATGAAGGAGCTAGGCCTCAATGGTTCCTCGCTCGGCAGCCTCGTCGGAGGAGCCGCCGCGGAGACTTCCGAACTTGCCGCCGAGATCGCCGAAGATCTGAAGCTTACCAGCGAAGGTACCGGCGAAGTGGACGCGGGAAATGACAGCCATGGGCGCACCGCTACGGATGAAGCCGCCGAGTAAATTCACCCGGTCTTCACCATATGAAAAGACCTCCCGGATAGCGCACCGCCATCCGGGAGGTTTGCTTTATGGGCGTATGGGGCACTGGACCGTTCGAGAACGACAACGCGCTGGATTTCGTTGCAGAGATTCAGGGCGTTGACGGCCTAATCGAAGAGGTCCGACTGCAAGAAGTTGGCGGTGAAATCGCGATCGACAAGGCTTGCCGCCTGATCGTCGTAGGCGAGTGTGTGGCGGCAATGAGAGGGCATCGCCACCCCGACATTCCCGACCGTCTGGCGCAAGCCATCCAAGCTTTCGATCCTCCGTCCGATGATCTCTATGACAAGGCACGTGACAGCCTGTCGATGGTAATCACCAACAGCGAATTGAGCGACCTTTGGGCGGACTCCGACGATCGCGGAGAATTCAATCGGGCAATGACCGACTTGATCGATCGGCTGAATCAGCCGGTCGCTTCGAAGGGACCGTTGCCGACCAAGGAAGCAGCAATCAATTCCAGTCCATGCTGGTTCTGCGGCAAGCCGATGGGCGAGGAATTCACCTCCATCAACGTCACGCTCGATCCGGAATCGGGCGTGAGCCAGGGAGGCTGCGCGCACCTCGCCTGTCTCAACGCAGCTCTGCATCCACGATATATGATTCAGGACTGGCAGTTCGATGACGAGATGATCGCACGGTTTACCAGCGATATCTTCGGCAAGGGCGAGAAGGACTAGCCCAGCAATCGCTGAGCCATTGCGCGCACCTCTGCCCCCATGTCCTTTCGCGCCAGCGCCAAGGCCAGGGTTGCTTCGACGAATCCGACCTTGCTGCCGCAATCGTAGCGATTGCCGTCGAATGTCACGGCATGGAACGGCTGCGTGCCGATCATCTTGGCCATCGCATCGGTCAACTGGATCTCACCGCCGGCACCTTTTTCCTGACTTTCCAGAGTCCGCATAACCTCGGGTTGGAGGATGTAGCGGCCCGATATGATCTTGTTGGAAGGAGCTTCCGAGACCGGCGGCTTCTCGACGAGACCTTTTACCTCGGTCAGCCGACCCCGCTCCGTGCCGGGATTGACCACGCCATAGCTTGAAACGTCTTCCATCGGCACTTCGAGCACGCTGATGACATTTCCTCCGACCTCTTCATAGGCATCGACCATCTGTTTCATACAGCCCGTGCCGCCCGGTTTTCCGATCATCAGTTCATCAGGCAGGAAGATCGCGAACGGCTCATCTCCGACGATCGCACGGGCGCACCAGATGGCATGTCCCAGTCCCATCGGCACCTGCTGGCGCACAGTAATGATATCGCCCGGCGTCGCACGAGTAGGATCGAGCACGCCCATATCCTTGCCCCGTTCGCTCATGGTGCTTTCTAGCTCGTAGGCGACGTCGAAATGCTCGACGATTGCGGTCTTTCCTCGCCCGGTGACGAAGATCATCTGCTCGATCCCCGCTTCGCGCGCCTCGTCGACCGCATATTGAATCAGCGGCCGATCCACGATCGGGAGCAATTCCTTCGGGATCGCCTTTGTCGCGGGCAAGAATCGCGTGCCCAGCCCGGCAACGGGGAAGACGGCCTTCTTGATTGGTTTGTGCAATGTCATCCAAAGCCACTCCGTTCGTTTCCGTTGTCGTGCCGCGTGGTGCCAGCTTGGTCAATGATCACTGTGGTGGGGTTCTGCGTCAGTTGCGCGAAAGCCGCGATCCGCTAAGGCAATTGCCCCATGGACAAACTCATTATCAAAGGTGGAAAGCGCCTTTCGGGCACACTTCCGATCTCGGGCGCGAAGAACGCTGCGCTCACTCTTATTCCTTGCGCACTGCTGACCGAAGAACCGGTGACTTTGCGCAACCTTCCGCGGCTGGCGGATATTGATGGCTTCCAGCATCTCATGAACCAGTTTGGGGTCACAACCGCGATCCAGGGTACACGCCCGCAGGATTTCGGCAGAGTGATGACGATGGAGGCGACCCGCATCACTTCGACCGTCGCTCCCTACGATCTGGTGCGCAAGATGCGCGCTTCGATCCTGGTGCTGGGCCCGATGCTGGCGCGGATGGGCGAAGCGACGGTGTCGATGCCGGGCGGGTGCGCGATCGGGAACCGGCCGATCGATTTGCACCTCAAGGCGCTTGAGGCTTTCGGCGCCGAAATCGAGCTGACCCAGGGCTATGTGAAAGCGATGCAGCCCGATGGCGGCCTACCGGGTGGAGACTTCGATTTCCCGGTCGTGTCGGTAGGGGCGACCGAGAACGCGGTTATGGCGGCAGTTCTCGCCAACGGGACGAGCCGCCTGTTCAATGCCGCGCGCGAACCTGAAATTGTCGATCTGTGCAATCTGCTCTCGGCGATGGGCGCAGAAATTGAAGGAATTGGTACGTCCGATCTTACGATCCATGGGGTCAAGCGGCTCAACGGCGCCACCTACAAGGTGATGCCCGACCGGATCGAAGCGGGCTCGTATGCTTGCGCAGCGGCGATTACGGGCGGCGATGTTCGTCTCGAGGGTGCAAACGCCGAGGACATGGTTTCCACGCTGGCGGCGTTGCGGGCCATCGGCCTTCATGTCGAAGAGGATGCCAAGGGTGTTACGGTAGCGGCCAACGGCGCACTCAAGCCCACCGACCTGACCACCGCTCCGTTTCCAGGCCTCGCGACCGACATGCAGGCTCAGCTCATGAGCCTCTTGTGCCGGGCTGAGGGCACCAGCGTGCTCAAGGAAACGATTTTCGAGAACCGCTTCATGCACGTGCCCGAACTCGCACGGATGGGTGCGGATATTGCGACCGAGGGCCGCACCGCGATCGTCAAGGGACCGGTCGATTTGACTGGTGCTGAAGTCATGGCGACCGATTTGCGCGCTTCAATAAGCCTGATCATCGCGGCGCTCGCGGCCGAAGGCGAAACAACCGTGAGGCGCATCTATCACCTCGATCGCGGGTACGAACGTCTGGAGGAAAAACTCCAGCTTATCGGCGCGGATATTGAACGGGTCGGCGACGACTGACGCGGTTCGTTCGCGGGTTAGAGCGATGGGTCGCGCGCTTGAACGCGATGAATCAACCAAACGCGAATGGCGCCCGCCAATCCGGGCGGGTTGGCGGCCTGGATCCGCTCGGCATCGATCCGAGCGACGATCGCGTTGATTGGCAGCGCTTCCTCTTCGGCAGCTGCGCGCAACATGTCCCAGAACACCGGCTCCAGACTGATCGAAGTCTTGTGTCCCGAAATCTGGATCGATCGCTTTTCGGGAGGATGATACGGCGGCGTTCGGTTCATGGGCCCTGCGTACCTGTGCAACTTCGAGTTGCCTATTGGCGATTGACGAATGGAGCACGAGCCCGCGAATAAAGGGCAGAGCGGATGGGAGCGCGGAACTTATGCAATTGGTGACCGGATCAGACGGCCTTGCACGATGCGGTTGGGCTTGCGCGACTCCCGAATATGAGCGGTATCATGACGAAGAATGGGGATTTCCCGTCGGCGACGATCGCCGCCTTTTTGAAAAGATTTGTCTCGAAGGCTTTCAATCGGGATTGAGTTGGCGGACCATTCTCAAGAAGCGCAAGAATTTTCGCGCTGTCTTTCACGATTTCGACTTTCACAAGGTTGCCAGATTCGGCGAGAGCGATGTCGAGCGATTGTTGCAGGATGCCGGGATCATTCGGCACCGCGGCAAGATCGAAGCGACGATCAACAACGCACGGCGGGCGATCGAACTGGTTGAAGCGGAGGGGTCGCTCGCGCGCTATTTCTGGCAGTATGAGCGGAAAGATCGCCTTTGGGACGGCAGGGAAGCGATTGCGTCGACCGATGCTTCAAAGGCGATGTCGAAAGATCTCAAGAAGCGTGGCTGGAATTTTGTGGGTCCAACCACCGCCTACGCGTTCATGCAGGCGATGGGGCTGGTGAATGATCACATGCCCGGATGCGATGTGCGCGACAAGGTAGAGGAAGCGAGGAAGAACTTCTCGGTCCCCTAGACTGGTCAGGCAGCGCGAGCCTTTGCCAGGGCTCCGTCCAACCGGTCGGCGACCGGTGCATCAAGCGGCTGCGAGCGAATGGCCATGGCGGCGAGTTCCTGAATGCGCAGCGGGTGCTGGAATTGCATTCCGAACTGCTTGCCGTTGTGCCAGCGAATCTGGCCGAGCCGCTGGGGCAGGCCGAGAGCTTCGAAACTGACCAGGCGCTGTTCGGGATGCGATCCGTCGCTTTCGAACTTGGCACCCTCGCGCGAGATGTCGACCAGCCGTACCCGCGTGATGGCGCGGCCATCCGTTATCCGCGCTTCGGCAGAAATCTCAAGCCGGATCGGGCGATCCTCGAATGGGCTCTCTTCATGCAGGAACTCGTCGAGCGAAATCTCGCTGCCAAACCGATAACCGGCCTGGCGCTTGCCGGCCCAGACCCGCTCAAGCGGATATGTCAGTCCGTTGGTGAGTTGCAGAATTATGCGCGGCTCGGATGGTGCTTCGTGCAGAAAACTGAGACCGACGCCCAATTCCGAAAGGTCGCGGATCAGGCAGACATATTCGCCGGTTTGGCAGACAATTTTTGCCGTGCGCAGCATTGCAGACTTGCGAGTGGCGGTGCGATGCTCCGTGCCCGCTTCCACGTCACTTATTTGCGCTGTCGTCGCTTCTGCCTTTTCAGCCATTTGCCCCAGAGCTCCTCGCTCGCTTCAATCTTGGATAATCGAAGCTAACCCAACGTGGTTAACGAATTGCGAAGAGCGCGCTTGTTGTCGATGCGCAGTGCGAACGTTGGGGCGGAGCGCCTGGCGCGATGCATCAATACATATGCTGGCCGCCATTGATGCTCATCGTCGATCCAGTCATGAACGCGCCGTTTTCCGACGTGAAGAAGGCCACGCCACGCGCGATCTCTTCTGCCTGCCCCAAACGCCCGACCGGAATCTTCGCAACGATCTTTTCAAGCACCGGCTCCGGCACCGCTGCAACCATGTCGGTGTCGATATAGCCCGGCGCGATGGCGTTGACTGTGACCCCGAACTTGGCCCCTTCCTGCGCCAACGCCTTGGTGAATCCGTGAATGCCAGACTTCGCGGCGGCGTAGTTGACCTGGCCATACTGCCCCGCCTGGCCGTTGATCGAACCGATATTGACGATCCGGCCCCATTTGCGTTCACGCATTCCCGGGAACGTCGCTTTGGCCATGTTGAAGCATCCGCCGAGATTGACGCGCATCACGTCGTTCCAGTCGTCGAAGCTCATTTTGTGGAGCGTTCCGTCGCGAGTGATACCGGCATTGTTGATGACGATGTCGACCGGGCCATGGTCCGCTTCGACCTTGGCGCAGCCCTCGAGGCAAGCTTCATGATCGCCCACATCCCATTTGAGCGCTGCGATACCGGTTTCTTCCGAGAAGGCTTTGGCCGCATCGTCATTGCCGCCGTAATTGGCAATCACGGTATGCCCCTGCCGATTGAGCCGGTTGCAGATTGCTGCTCCGATACCCCGTGTCCCTCCAGTGACGATTGCTACCCGGCTCATTGCAGATTCTCCTGACTCGCATGTGTGACCAGAGCCTAGCGGTGCCGTAGCGTCAGGCAACAAAAACCCCGCCGAAGCGGGGTCGTATCATACGAATTCACTAGAGCAGACTGGCTCAGAAGCGAATTTGCGTTCCAACATAGACGGCTTGGCTATCCTGCACCGAATTCGTGAGCGGATCGAGACGGTCGCGCTCTTGCGACAGGCGAACGCCGGCGGTCACATCGAGATTGGGTGAAAGTCGGAATGATCCGCCCACATCGACCGTCTGCGCACTGAGAGAGTCGAGCGTATTCTCGGACCGGCCGGCAATCTTCTCGTCTTCGAGCGCAATACGCGGCTGCAGGCGGCTGGGCTTGTCGACGCGTGTCGGGCGGGCGGGCTCGAATTCGGCCAGATCAGGCACGCTCAAATCGCGGACGGTGTCAGGCAGCTCGACCGGGCGAGCGAAGCTCTTGTAGCCGCGCGCCGTGCCAAGATTGTAGCGGCTCGGCTGTAGCGCCGAGAGATTCTCGCTTGCGCTCGGAACGCTCTCGATTGCGGAACGAACCGAAATTGCCTGCGCTGATTCGTCGTCGATCCGCACCGCCACGGTCACCGTGCGCTCGCCCTGGATCGACTGCGAACCGGCGGGAGTGAAGCGCAATCCCTTCTCGCGAGCCTTGGTAGCAATTCGGGCTGCAAGCTCTGGATCCACAGATGCGGGCGTGAAGAAATCGAGCGCGACATTCTCGATCGAATTGCCGCCGTCGCTCAAAGAAACCAGGGCAAGACCGGTGGACGGGATTGCGAGCGCCAGAGCGCCGACAGCCGCAACCAGCGGCAGCCTGTGCTGCTTCATCGCTGTTTCGGCTCCAATCCTTGCCATCTGGGCTTGAATCCCCTGTCTTCGACCTATTCGTCCAACTCAGCACAATGCAATTTCAAAATGAATAGGGCCTGAGTCGCACTTCATATCACATGTTTGTAGAATCCTGAGCATGCTTCCCGCAAACCTTTCTGAAGGTTGGGTTGCGAGTCTTGGCCAGACTGTTGCTTTGGCTCCACACGAATCGGCTCCATCAGGCTCAATTCAGCGTTCAGCAAGGGCGATATCAGCAATTCGCTGCTGCAAGATTCCCGGGATTGAGCCGGTCTGGACGCTTGCCGACGCGTCCACTCGCATTATAGAGCCAAGCAAAGTGACAAAGGAAAACGCTTCCGTGACCCGCGCAAAACTGCACACTGCCCGTTCCTTCAGAACCGCATTGATCGCCGCCATTGCCATTCCGCTTGCCGCGTGCGGCGGAAATGAACGTCCGACCACCGAGCTTCAGGCGGCGCAAGTCAATGCCATCGGTGTCAATGCGTTCCTTTGGCGCGCCTCGCTCGAAACCGTGAGTTTTGCGCCGTTGTTACAGGCCGACAGCGCGGGCGGGGTGATCGTCACCGATTGGTATGCCAACCCTTCCAACCCGAATGAGCGGGTGAAGCTTACCATTACCATCCTCGATCAGGATTTGCGGGCCGACGCACTGCGCGTCGCAGCGATCCGTCAGGTGGCGCAGAGCGGCAACTGGGTCGACGCGCCCGTCCAGGCCGCCACCGTGCAGAAACTGGAAGACATCATCCTGACCAAGGCTCGCGACCTGCGTCGCAAGGCCTTGGCGGGCTGATCACTTTCGCACTAGCGGTTCCGACATGACCGACACCCGATTCGATCCGTCGCAGGCTGACGGACGCTGGCAGCGTGCGTGGGAAGAGGCGGGAACCTTCACCGCCGATTCCGACAGCGACAAGCCCAAGAGCTATATCCTTGAGATGTTCCCGTATCCGAGCGGGCGCATCCATATGGGTCACGTGCGCAACTACACGATGGGCGACGTCCTCGCGCGCTACAAGAAGATGCGCGGTCACGAAGTGCTGCATCCGATGGGGTGGGACGCGTTCGGGATGCCGGCGGAGAACGCCGCGATGGAGAAGAAGGTCCATCCCGGATCGTGGACGCGTTCGAACATCGAAGCGATGAAGTCGCAGCTCAAGCGGATCGGCTTCGCGCTCGACTGGACCCGCGAATTCGCCACCTGCGACCCCGAATATTACGGACACGAGCAGGCGCTGTTCATCGACATGTATGAGGCTGGGCTGGTCTATCGCCGCCAGTCGGAGGTCAACTGGGATCCGGTCGACATGACCGTGCTCGCCAACGAGCAGGTGATCGACGGCAAGGGCTGGCGCTCCGGCGCCGAGGTCGAGAAGCGCAAGCTCGACCAGTGGTTCCTCAAGATCACCGACTTTGCCGAAGACCTGCTCGAAGGGTTGGACGAGCTCAAGGACTGGCCCGACAAGGTGCGGCTGATGCAGGAAAACTGGATCGGCAAGTCATCAGGGCTGGAATTTTCCTTCGATCTTTCCAGTGGCGAAACGCTGCCAGTCTATACCACCCGGCCCGACACGATTTTCGGCGCCAGTTTCGTCGCGGTTGCCGCCGATCATCCGGTTGCTCAGGCGCTGGCGGGGGACGCTGAGGTCGCGGCTTTCATCGAAGAGTGCAAGAAGGGCGGCACCACCGCCGCCGAACTCGAGACCGCCGAAAAGCTTGGCTTTCGGACTCAGATCACTGCCAAGCATCCCTTCACCGGCGAAGCGATGCCGCTGTTCATCGCAAACTTCGTGCTGATGGATTACGGCACCGGCGCTGTCATGGGCGTGCCGGGCCACG
>CAZJZO010000118.1:0-11805 GCA_964550495.1 uncultured Porphyrobacter sp.
CCCAGCACTTCGTGGCCGTTTTCAAGCTCTACCCGGAACATCGCATTGGGCAGCAGCTCGACGACGCGCCCGCGCATTTCGAGGAGTTCTTCTTTGGCCATGTAATCTCAATTTCCTTTGCAGCGCACAATGCGCCGGTCGATGGTCGCGCGCCATTTAGCGATGGTGAGAACAAAATGGAAGCCTCGCGCGTTAGAGCGGGAACCGATCCCGTTGCTGCTCCATTCATCTTTCGGGTGTCACGCTCCGCATAGATCGGTGCAATCCGATACAATTCAAGTGTTTGTTCCTCTCCTGCAATTGCTCAAAAGGGCCTCATGAATTCGATTCCCCTTTTTCGCGCGCCGCTGCTCGCGGGCGTTTGCCTCGCCAGCATGTACGCGCCGGCGCTGCTTGCGCAGGAGCAACAGCGGGAGGCGCCGCCGACGGAACGTGCGCCCGCTGAGCCGCAGGAGGAGCGCGACAACGAGTTCGGTACTGGCAGCGGTGAGATCGTGGTCAACGCTCAACGCCTCCGCGGTCAGCTCGATGTCGAACAGGCGCCGCTGGTCGAGCTCAATGAAGAAGACATCGCGGCCGAAGGTGTTACCTCGATCGCCGATCTCGTCACGCAACTGACCAACCAGACAGGTTCGGCGCGCGGGCGTGGCAGTGGCGGACGCCCGGTGATCCTTGTCAACGGGATCCGTATCGGCTCCTTCCGCGAATTTGCGAATTACCCACCCGAGGCGCTGGCTAGGGTAGAGGTCTTTCCGGAAGAAGTCGCGCAGCGCTTTGGCTTCCCGCCCGATCGCCGAGTGATCAACCTGATCCTCAAGGAAAACTACCGCAATGCCGAAGTCGAGCTCGAATTCGAGGGGCCCTCACGCGGCGGCTACCACCAACGCGAGCAGGAGTTGGGCTTTCTCCAGATCGCCGACGGCGGACGGATCAACTTCAACTTCTCCGCCAACGATCGCTCGCTGCTGACCGAGGATGAGCGGAACATCATCCAGACGCCGGGTTCGATTTCCGATGTCGAAGGCGACCCCGATCAGGCACCGTTCCGCAGTCTCGTAAGCGACAATCGTTCGCTCGATGCCAACCTCAATTGGGCCAAGGCCATCATCGACAGCGGCGTCTCGCTGAGCGCGAACGTGAACTACAATCGTTCCGACGCACGCACTCTGCAGGGATTGAACACGGTGTTTCTCACCGATGATCCCGACGACCCCGATGCGGGGGTCTTGCGAACGTTCGGCGAGGATACTCCGCTCGAGCAGCGGATTTCGACCGACCGGATTTCAAGCTCAGGTTCTCTGACGAAGCCGATACGCGGTTTTCGCCTGACCAGCACATTCGATGCGAGCCTGTCCGAAACGACGCAAGAATTCGATCAACGGTTTGACACGACGGAGCTTGAAGCAGACGCATTGTCAGGATCATTGGCGCTGGACGCCGTGTTGCCCAGCAGCGTGCCGGTCGGGTTCGATACAGCCTTTACCCGCAACACCTCTGCGTCCACCCGCACGACGCTGCGTGGACCAATCGCAAACCTTCCCGGAGGCGAGCTGTTGGCCACTTTCGACGCGGGATACAGCTGGACCAACATCGAGTCTTCGGACACACGCAACAACCTGCCGGTCGACCTGACACGCGGTGTTTTGACTACCGGGGCGAATCTGGTCATCCCGATCACCAGCCGACGCAATGGATTTGCTGATGCGCTTGGCAGCTTCACCTTCAACGCGCAGGCGGGCCTTGATCATCTTTCGGACTTTGGCACGCTAGGAGATTACACACTCGGTCTTACCTGGGGCGTGACCGACAAACTCAACCTATCGGCAACCTACATCACGCGCGAAGTCGCACCAGGCCTGACATCGCTCGGCAATCCGGAAGTCCAGTTCTTCAATGTTCCGGTGTTCGATTTCACCAATGGCGAAACGGTGCTCGCGACCGTCACGACCGGCGGCAATCCGGATCTGCTGGCCGAGACCCAGCGGGACTGGAAGTTCGCGGCCAATTGGGAGCTTCCGTTTGTCAGCAACACCCGCTTCACGGTCGAGTACATCCGCAATCGTTCGGACGATGTGACCCGCGGATTTCCGATTATTACGCCGGAAATCGAAGCGGCATTCCCGGACCGGATCACTCGTGATGCCGACGGGACACTGACGGCGGTCGATCGCCGGTTTGTGACCTTCGCCGAGACACGGTCCGACCGATTGCAGTTCAGTCTCTTTACCCGCGGCAGTATCGGTGCTGGTCAACGGGGCGGTCGTCCCGGAGGCGGGCGGCCACCGGGTGCCGGCGGACCACCGCGTAGCGGTCCTCCCGCCAATTCGGAAACGCCTCCGGCCGATGGTGCGGCCGGCCCGCCGCGTCCCGGCGGTCCGCGCGGCGAAGGCGGAACCAATCGCCGCCAGCAATTCATGGCCTTCCGTCAACGCCTCTGCGCCGCCGACGGGCTGGAATTCGTCACCAGATTGATCCGTGCGGTCGAGAATGGCGAAGATCTTTCGACCGAGTTTCCGGGTGTCCGTCCGCAGCAGATCGAACGCATTCTCTCGCGCATCCGCGACGAGAATGGTGAGATCAGTGACGAACGGATCGCCGGTTTCCGTGAGCGACTGTGCAGCATGGACCCTTCCATGTTCCGTGGCGGGCGCGGCGGTCCGGGCGGACCTAGCCAAGGCGGCAGGCCCGAAGGTGCAGGTGGTCCTCCGCCGGGCGTTGCTGGAGGTCCGGCCGGGCAGGGTGGTCCTGGCGCGACGCGACCGGCCGCATCGGCGGCTTTCCGCGAGCGGGCGTGCGGCGAGAATGGCATTGCTGCGATCCGCGAACTGATCGGCAAGATCGAGCGCGGTGAGGATGTTTCGGAAGAGTTGCCGGGTGTCGACCCGCAATTCATCAAGCTCGGCCTGGACCAGTCGCGCGACGAGAATGGCAACATCCCCGATGCGGCGCTGGAGCGGTTCCGATCGCAGTTCTGCGCGAGCGGTACTCAGAGCCAGCAACGCGGCGGGCCGGGTGCGCGACAAGGCGGTGGTGGACCGGCCTTCAACCCGCTCCAGCGGCGCAATTTCCGCGGCTGGCGCTACTTCGTGTCGCTCAACCACACGATCAATCTCGAAAGCGAAATCCTGATTGCCCCGGGCCTGGATCCACTCGACGAACTGGCTGGCGATTCGACCAATGCCTTCGGCCTGTCGCGGCACACATCGCGTCTCGAGGCAGGCATATTCGGGAATGGAGTCGGGATGCGGCTTTCGGGTCGCTACACGGGTTCGGCTCGGCTTAACGGGTCTGGCACGGCGGACGGGGGTGACATCTTCCTCGATGATCTCGCGACCTTCAATATCCGCGTATTCAGCGAGATCGGGCAGCTTGTCGGCAAGAACGAAGGGGCGTTGAAGAACCTGCGCATCTCGTTGCGCGCGGACAATGTTTTCGACGCTCAGCGCCGGGTTGTCGATGAAAACGGCGATACACCGCTCAACTATCAGCCGTTCCTGATCGACCCGGTGGGCCGGTTTATCGGGGTGGATATCCGGAAGCTGTTTTGATGTAGGCGCCCAGTGATTGGGCGCTGGAATCAAATGCTGAGCTTGGGAAACATCCAGGCGTGACGAGGCTTGGCCTCGAACGGCATCCAGTCATCCTCGGGCTGGGCCAGTCGGTCGGCCAGCGCGATCATCACCGAAGGATTTACACCAAGTCCGCAATGACTGGCGTAGACTTGGATATTCTCGGTCGGGTGGTTGCTGCTGGTCTTTTTCGGACACTGAACGCTGCCGCGCCAATGGACGACGCCATCGGTCTTGGTCAGGATCGATGTGGTCGGAACGGGTGGCGCTTCATCGAGACCGGTAAACCGCCCACCGCGAATCTTTTCAGGCTCATCGCCGTTGAAGAACTTGAACAGGCGAGCCGCATTGGTGTGGTTGCGATCGTCGGAAATCGGACTGCCCAGCGAGACTACGAACCGCACCCGGTCCGGATGCAGTTTCGCCAGTTCGCGCGCGAGTACGCCGCCGAGGCTCCAGCCAACGAGCGAGACTTTGCGTCCGCTATCCTCGTTTGCATCCTTGAGCTGCCGCTCCAGTCGTCCGATCAGCTGCTCATTGACGCGGACATTGCGTCCGCTGTCCCAGCCCAGCGCATCATATCCGAGATTTCCCAGCAACCTGCGCATCGGCACAGTGGAATTGTTGGTCGCCATGAATCCGGGGAGCGTAATGACCGAATGTCCGTCGCCTTTCGGCAACGTCGATAACAGCATCGGCATCGAAGCATAAAGTGCGCCGAGCTCGAAAAACGCCCGCCCTTCGGCGAATGTCCAGAAGCGGTTGGGCGGGCGTGGCGCCGGCGGTGCCTTTTCGTTCATGAAATCGGCTGGAATGCTCGCCATTATGCTTTCTCCCCCTTGCTCCGCGCGGTCTTTGTACGCGCGCGTGTTGTGCGACCCTTTTTGGCGGGCGTTGTAGTTTTGGTTGATTTGATAGCCCGCTTGGCGGGCTTTGACGTCTTCTTGGCCGCCGTCAGCATCTCTTCGAAGCTGTTCTGCAGACACTCTGAATAGACTTCCGGGTCCGGCATGATGTCGCGGCAGGCGGTAAAGCTGATATAGGCTTCGTCGACATAGCTTTGCACGACATGAGCGAGGCCCAGGCCATCGGTGAGGCAGATCAGCGAGAGTGCCATGCTCTCCATCCGCGCGCCCGAAGAATAGATGTGCACCGGCGGGCCGGGCACGTTGGTGACAACCGTGTTGAACGGCATGGCAAGTTTGTGCGCGATGCTCACCCGGCTGAACAGCTGCGCACCGAGCGCCATGTAGAGCAGCGGGTTGACCTTGCTGACTTCGGTCATTGTGCGAGCGCCCAATGCGTTGGTCATGGCCTTGGAATTGCTTGTCTGGCCGAACACGTATTCGAGCCGTTCCTTGGGATCGGCGATGTGCGTGCCGAGCGGAGCAATCATGGCCGCGACCTGGTTGCCCATATCGCCTTTCTCGTCGTTCGAGCGGACCGAGATCGGAGCCATGGCAGTCATTGTCGACTTGGGAAGATCTCCCTTGGCACTCAGATATTTATGCAGTGCGCCGCCGATGATCGCGATCGCGACATCGTTGACCTTGGCTTCGGGTAAAAGCGCGCGGATCGACTTGATATCGGCGAGCGGAAAGCTTTGGCCCTCTACCACTCGATGCGCCGAGATTGTTCGGTTGAAGCGAGTGCGCGGTGGCACCATGTCGGTGCTCAGCCTGAAATCGCGCGTAATCAGCCCTTTGATGGCGCTGGCGACGCCTGGTAGCGCCTGTGCAGCGACCTGCGCTTGCTTCATCGGGTTGAGGATCGCGTTGACGTAGGACTTGCCCAGCAATTCCACCGGACCCGGAACCTTTTCCGGCTTCCACGTATCGGGTTTCTTGGGAGGCTCGGCATCCGGTGTGACCGTGTGCAGCGCCTCCATCAAGTCGATCCCGCTCATGCCATCGATGGCAGCATGGTGGACCTTGGTGACGAAGGCGAAACAGCCTGGTGGATAGTCGCGGACATTGTCCAGACCTTCGACCACGGTGAACTCCCACGGCGGGCGGTTGAGATCGAGCGGGCGCGCGTGAATGCGTGCGGCCTGGATACACAATTGGCGCCAATCGCCGGGTTTCGGCAAGGCAACGTGACGGACGTGATATTCGAGATCGAAATTCGGGTCTTCGATCCAATACGGATAGTCGAGATCGAACGGTACGCGCACCAGCCGCTGGCGCATGGTGCGCGAAAGCTGCATGCGGCTTTCAATAAAGCCGAGGATGTCCTTGAAGCGTACGAATCCTCCGGGCGCGGTGGCCGGATTGTAGATCAATACGCTGCCGATATGCATCGGCGAATTTGGCGATTCCAACGCGACGAACGAGGAATCCATGCCTTGCAATTGACGCAAGGGTCTCTCCTGCAGGCCGGCGCAATAAACGCCGACTTCGACCCGTTTTCGGGTTCTCGCAGGAGAACTAAGGACAAATTCTTTACAACACAACCTCACGCAAGCGGCAGGAGCTGCCGCAGGGGAAAGCTTCGCGCAATTTTATTTCGCGAGAATATGATCTGGAGATTCGGTGGTTTCCTCACCAGTATTCTAGAATAGACACAAGGTGACTCTTGAGCCATGCTCAAGTCATCGCGCCGATAAGAGCGGGCTGCATCCAATTCAACGACCAAAGTCGGGCGTGAATTACTTCGAAGATTTCACAAACCGATGGGGGTTATAATGGATGACGGTGCCAATCTCGAATGCCTGCCCAATCTTGCCGAAGAACTTGCTGCTGCTTCTTCGCCGAGCGCGGCAATCCTGCAATCGATTCTCACCGTACTGCGCGGCTCCGATCCCACACTTGAAGGACACAGCTATCAAAGCACGACCGGCAATTCGCTGCCCGCCGACTATTTGATCCAGAATAAGCCCAATCAGTCGCAATCCGAATTCTGGAATGCCTTTGCCGGGATCCTGACGCAGTTTGTCGCCAGCACGCCGGCGGCGCCACATTTCATCGATATCGCGCACCTCGGGCTTGGCGCAGGCCGCGCGAACGACCTGTTCGAACAGGACATTGCAGACGCGCTGATCGCGCTGGCCAAGGCATCGAGTGCGCCGATTACGGTCCGCTTTCTCGAAGGCCTGCCCAACGACGGGAGTCCGCTACCATTCGATTTTGCAAATATCCTGCTCAACAAGAGTTCCGGGCAAAGCGGGCTGGCGAACATGACTTGCTGGATCGGCAATCTCAACGTTCCATGGATCGACGGGGCCAAGCAACTCCCTGGCTCATGGAATCACTCCAAGATCCTCGCGGTCGACGGTGCCTGCGGCATGGTTGGCGGGATGAACTACTGGAACGATTACCTCTCCACCGGTGCCAGCGCGAACCTCTACGACGTTTCGATCAAGGTCGAGGGACCGGCGGCCGACTCCTCGCAGGCCTGGGCAGACTATCTCTGGAAGCAGGTCGCCTCGAGCGGTACGTCGGAGTACAAGTCGCTCAAGCTCGGTGACTCCGCGTTCGGCTCGGCGGCTGTCCCGTATTTCGCCGGTTCGGGCATTACACCACCTCCGGGGACTGGATCGTTGCCGGTGCTCGCGGTCGGCAATCTCGGGCTTTGGACGCTGGCCGACCAGAGCGCTCTGGCGCTCGAATACGGCTATTCTCGCGCTTTCGAGGAGGTCAAGGTCAACGGCCAGTACGCCAGCACCCCGAATGTACCGCTGTGGTTTCCGTTTTCACACTTCGATCCGGCGGAGGCCAAGGCGCAGCAAGCGAGCAGCACCGCGCGACACATTGCCTTGAGCCAGGTCCAGTCCGGCGGGCACTTGCGTATCTCACAGCAGAAGATCGCCGATACCGACGTCGTGAGCAGGGCCGGTTTCGTGATCTGGCCGGGAAACTTCATCGATGACGTCGTGAACGCCTTGCGGCGCGGCGCTACAGTCGACGTCATCCTGTCGGAATTTCAGGTTGGGGCAGGCGGCTACTCCGACGACATGGGGGGAAACAATCTGCGCAAGGTGATTGCCGAGAAGCTGGGGTCCGATTCGACATTGCTCAATGTGCGTCAGGTGCCGAGCTTCGAATACAATCACGGCAAGATCTGGATCGTCGACGACAGCGCGTTCTTCGTCGGGTCCGACAATATCTATCCCGGTTACCTGCAGGAGCACGGCTATGTGATCGCCGATCAGACGGCGACGCAGAACTTCATCAACGACTATTGGGTTCCCTTGTGGTCGATTGGGGTCGCGCCGACCGACCCCAAGACATGAGATTGGTCAGCCAGCTTGAGCGATTGCTTCAGCGGCGGCAACGCCGCTGGCCCAGGCCCATTGGAAATTATACCCGCCGAGCCAACCGGTTACGTCGACCGCTTCGCCGATCGCGTAGAGCCCAGTGACCTTCTTCGATTCCATTGTGCGCGACGACAATTCGTCGGTGGAGATGCCTCCGATAGTCACCTCCGCCTTGGCAAAGCCTTCTGTCCCATTCGGCGAAAACCGCCAATCGGCAAGGCTCGCAGCCGCCTGACGCAAGGCTTTGTCCGGGACATTGCCCAACTCGCGGTCGATGCCGAGTCTGTCGGCCAACGCGTCGGCCAACGCGTCGGCCAGCCGATCGGGCAAGTGCTCGCGTAGTGCAGATTTGATGCTCGCACGGGGCCTGTCGCGTTTGAGCTCAACCAGCCAATCTTCATCGGTCTGGGGTAGGAAGGTGATGCCAATCTCATCGCCGTGCCGCCAATAGGAGGACACCTGCAGGATCGCTGGGCCGGACAGGCCCTTATGCGTGAACAAGGCTGCTTCGGCGAATTCCACCTTTCCCGCTCGCGCACGAACCGGTGCCGACACGCCCGAGAGTTCGCGGAACAAGACATCTTCTCCTCCGAGTGTCAGCGGGACGAGGGCGGGTCGCGGTTCCACCACTTTGAGCCCGAACATTCGTGCAAGATCGTAGGCAAAGCCGGTTGCGCCCATCTTTGGAATCGAGGGACCGCCAGTGGCGATTACCAGTGCGGGTGCCGAATAGCCTTGCCCGTTAGCCAGAACTCCAAACCGATCGCCTTCGCGCACCACCTCGGCGACTTCGGCATTGCAGATGACGTCCACGCCGTCTGGGCATTCGTCGAGCAGCATCTGTACGATTTGCATTGCCGATCCATCGCAGAACAACTGTCCGAGGGTTTTCTCATGCCAGGCAATTCCGTGACTTTCGACCAACTCCAGAAAATCCTGTGGTGTGTAGCGCGCGAGCGCCGACTTGGCGAAGTGTGGATTGGACGAGAGGAAATTGGCTGGCCCGGCATTGACGTTGGTGAAATTGCACCGCCCTCCGCCCGAAATCAGGATCTTCTTCCCTGGCTTGTGCGCTTTTTCGAGCACCGCCACCCGCAAGCCTCGCTGGCCAGCGCGTGCTGCGCACATCAAACCCGCAGCGCCAGCTCCCAATACAATTGCATCATACTGCTTCACGCCTGTTCGATAGGCGGATGCTTCCTCATTTCCAATCGCTTGCTGCAAGGAAAAAGCGGAGCAGAGTCGACGGGGGCGATGCCGAACTCCGCTCCGCTTCAAGCCGGCATATAGGGGGGTGCCGGCCATGCCTTGAACGTAACAGCTCAAGATTGCATTGGTCGCAGCGCCTATGATTGTTGTCTAGGTTGCCTGATGTGGTGCCCTGCGAAAGGCGCTGAACTATGCGATGCAACTATTTCACTGTTTATGTTATTCTTATTATATAAAAAGCCAAACAAATAGCACAACGAATTCTGTCTTCAGTATATATATGATTCGCCTGTCAATGGGAAGGTTGACGGTCTATTTCGATTTGAATGCATTGAAGTGCAGCAATATTTCAATTTGACGACTCTGTGGGGACGGGATTCCGACTCCTTCCCTAAGGCGATTGTGCACCCTATTTTCGGCACATGTCCCGGACCAAGGCAGGCTCACCCCACGATCCTCGCGGGGCCGAACGCTTCAATGAGGAGCGCGCGGCTTACACCGTGGCGCGTGCGCAGCCGAACCTCGACGCTGGGGTTGAAGCGATCCGCAATACGGTCAAGGTGCTGAAGCCAATTCCCGGTGTTTACCGGATGCTCGATGCGCGCGGAGATGTGCTCTATGTTGGCAAAGCGCGGAGCCTCAGGGCGCGGGTTACCAACTACACCCAGGTGAAGCAGTTGTCCGGGCGGTTGCAGCGGATGGTCTCACAGACCCGCTCGATGGAGATCGTCACCACCAACTCGGAAGCCGAAGCGCTGCTGCTCGAAGCGCAGCTGATCAAGCGCTATCGCCCTCCATTCAACGTGCTGCTGCGCGACGACAAGAGTTTCCCTTTCATCCTGCTGCGGGCCGACCACGAATTTCCGCGCATTCACAAGCATCGCGGAGCTCGCCGCGCCAAAGGCAATTACTACGGTCCATTCGCAAGTGCAGGGAGTGTCAATACGACGCTCAACGCGCTGCAGAAACTGTTCCTGCTCAGGAGCTGTACTGACAGCTTCTTCAACAATCGCGACCGACCGTGCCTGCTCTACCAGATCAAGCGCTGCTCTGCCCCCTGCGTCGATCGCATATCGATCAAGGATTACGATGCGCTGGTGCGGCAAGCGAAGGACTTCCTCGCGGGCAAGTCTTCGCAGGTGCAGGCCGATCTCGAAAGGCAGATGGCAAAGGCGGCCGAGGATCTGGACTTCGAAACCGCTGCGATCCTGCGCGACCGGCTGCGCGCAGCGACTTTCATCCAGGGCTCGCAGGCGATCAATGCAAGCGGTGTCGGTGACGCGGACGTTTTCGCGCTGGCCAGCAAAGGGGGGCATGTCGGCGTTCAGGCCTTCTTCGTCCGCGGCGGACAGAATTGGGGTCACCGCGCTTTCTTCCCATCACACACAAAGGAAGTCGAAGAATCTCAAGTTCTCGCTGATGTGATGCTGCAATTCTACGAAGAAGTGCCGCCTCCTCCGACTGTGCTTGTGGATCGCGATCTGCCCGAAAGTGAGCTGATGGAAGCGGCATTGTCCGAAGTTGCGGACAAGAAGGTTCGCATTTCGATTCCGCAGCGAGGCGACCGGCGCAAACTGCTGCAACAGGCCCAACGAAACGCGGTGGAAGCGCTCGAGCGGCGACTGGCCGAGACCGGGACGAAGGCGAAGATCAATCGCGAGCTTGCTGAATTCCTCGAGCTCGACGCTCCACCCGAACGGATCGAAGTCTACGACAACTCGCATATCCAGGGCGCGAAGGCGGTTGGCGCGATGGTGGTCGCCAGCCCCGAAGGGTTCGAAAAATCGCAGTACCGCAAGTTCAATATCAGGGAAGCGCAGACAAATGACGATTTCGCGATGATGCGCGAAGTCATGGAGCGGCGCTTCACTCGGGCGATGAAGGACGATCCCGATCGCGAGAAGGCAGGCGTGTGGCCCGATCTTGTGCTGGTCGACGGCGGTAAAGGACAACTATCCAGCGTGATGGAAGTGCTGGGCGAACTCGGGATTGACGATGTGTCGGTGATCGGCATTGCCAAAGGCCCGCACCACGGGCGAGAGGGTCGCGAAGTGTTTCATTTTCCCGATGGACGCGAGAAAATGCTGCCAACCAATTCGCCGGTGCTATTCTACGCTCAGCGCCTGCGTGACGAAGTCCATCGCTACGTCATCGGTGCACACCGGGCGAAGCGCTCGAAGGCCATTACCGCGTCACCGCTCGATGAGATTCCGGGCATCGGCCCAGCGAGGAAGCGCGCACTGCTGCTGCACTTCGGCACGGCCAGCAAAGTCAGAGCGGCGGCACTCGAAGATCTGCAGCGCGCTCCGGGCGTAAGCGACAAGGTCGCTCGCCAAGTGTATGACTTCTACCATCCTGGTGGGTAGGCGTCGTTCATTTCAGAGCGCGTTTACCTTAACCAGAGCTAACAGCGAAGTTCAGCAATCATACTCTCAACATGAACGAGAGTGCGAATCGAGGTCGCACTCAGGGTTGGCGCAAATGTGCGCCAGGCATTTTGGGGAGAGTGTCGATGGTTCAGGTCAATATTCCAAGAGTACTGTGTGTTTCGCTGTTCGCGATCGCCGGCATTTCGGCCCTGTCTGCTTCGGCGGCGGGAGCGCATCCGCACGAGACCGTGCCGCCGGTCACTGATGCGGCCGGCTACGCAGCATACGTCTATCAGGGCGAGGGAAACTACGAACGCGCCAGCTTTCTTTGCGAGGATGCCAAGGGCGAAAGCCTGATTGCGTTGACCCAATTCCGCAATGGCAAGGTCAAAGCGATTCAACG
>CAZJZO010000119.1:0-7003 GCA_964550495.1 uncultured Porphyrobacter sp.
ATTACAACATCTCGAAGATCTTCCTCGTCCCCGCCGCGATCCAGATCCTGCTCAACCATCCGCGTGTTTCCGAAGTCGATTTCAGCCGCCTCAAATACATCACCTACGGCGCCTCTCCGATCCCGCTCGAACTGATGAAGCAGGCGATGGAAGTGCTCGGCTGCGGTTTCGTCCAGATGTACGGCATGACAGAGACCAGCGGCACGATCGTCGCGCTCGATCCCGAGGACCATGTGCCCGAAGGCTCACCGAGGATGCGCAGCGTCGGCACCCCGCTTGCCGGGGTCGAGGTCAAGATCATCGACGAAGCGGGCGAGAAGGTTCCGACCGGAAGTGTGGGAGAAATCGCCACACGTTCGAGCAAGAATATGCGCGGATACTGGAACAACCCTGGGGCCACTGCCGAGACCATCGATGCCGAGGGTTGGCTGCGCACCGGCGACGCCGGCTACCTCGACGAAGACGGCTATCTCTACATCCACGACCGAGTGAAGGACATGATCATCTCGGGCGGAGAAAACGTCTATCCGGCCGAAGTCGAAAACGCGCTTTATTCGCACCCCAACGTGGCCGATGTCGCGGTGATCGGAGTACCACACGAGAAATGGGGCGAAGCCGTGAAGGCCTGTGTGGTGCCGAAGGATGGCGTGGAACTGACCGAAGCCGACATCATCGCGCACGCGCGCGAGCATATCGCGGGGTACAAGTGCCCGAAATCGGTCGACTTCATCGACGCGCTTCCGCGCAACCCATCGGGCAAGATCCTCCGCCGCGAACTGCGAGCGCCCTATTGGGAGGGCAAGGAACGCGCGGTGAATTAGGTGAACCGGACATGATCAACCTCGACGATGCCTCAACACCGCAAGAGCGGCTTGCGCTCGAGATATTCAAGGCGATGGATGACGGGCGGATCGTCGACGCGATCCCGGACCTCACGACCGAAGACTTCGTCTGGTCGAACAGCGGCCTTCCCGACCTGAGGGGCCAGAAAGCGGTCATCGACCTGCTCACCTCGGGCGGCTTCGCCAACGAGATACCGATCCTCGCCGAGATGACCCATTTCACCGCCGATCTAGTCCACATCGCTTCGAGCGGCGACACCGTCTTCACCGAGCGGATCGACCATCACTGGTCCGCCGACGGACGCGACCTGATGACACCGCATATTTGCGGCGTTGTCGAGATACGCGACGGCAAGATCGCGCGGCTGCACGATTTCTACGACACTGCCTGCTACGCGCAGGAGCCCACCGCACCGCAGGCCGGGTTCACGCTTGCCGAGCGGCATCCGGAGCGCGCGGGGACAATCTAGGAGAAGGATTATGGCAGGCGAAGCGCAACGCGTGATCGAACGATTCTGGGCGATCCAGGACGAAGGCGACTACACCAAGCTGGCACCCCCATTTGCCGAGGATGCGCTGCTCGAAGACCCAGTCTGGGGCCGGTACGAAGGACGCAAGGCGATCCTTGGCTTCATGACGACAATGGTGAAGGAGATGGGTGAGCGGAAGATTCACTTTACGGTCGACGAAATCTTCGGCGACGATCACGCGGTCTGGGCGCGCTGGACGATGCACTCGCCCGAAGGCTCGCGTGGCGGCGTGGGCATCTACAAGGTGGCGAACGGCCAACTGACCTATTACCGCGATTATATGGACCCGCCGGTGGAGGAATGATGCGATGAGCGAGAGCGTTCTGCGCGAAGATTTCGACGGCTGGACCCAGCTGACACTCAACCGAGCCAACAAGCTCAATTCGCTCACGGTCGAGATGTTCGCACTGTTGCGGCAGCATGTCGAAGATCTGGCGCAATCGGACGGGATTGGCTGTGTCGTGGTGCGCGGCGCTGGCAAGTGTTTCTCCGCCGGGCATGATCTCGGAGGAATTGCCGAGGGGGAAGCGCCGCCAAGCAAGGGGTGGCATTCGGAGACATTACGCCAGCTAGAGAAGCTGCCGATCCCGGTCGTCGCTGCGGTGCACGGGCATTGCTACACCGGCGCGCTCGAAGTCGCACTCGCTGCGGACTTCATCGTCGCATCGGAGAATGCGCGGTTCGGCGACACGCATGCGAAATTCGCGCTGACTCCGGTGTGGGGGATGAGTGTTCGACTTCCGCGCAGAGTGGGAATTGCGACCGCCAAGCGACTGATGTTTACCGCGCAGATGTTCGGAGCAGAGGAGGCGGTGCGGATCGGCCTTGCCGAATATGCCGTACCCGAGACCGAGTTCGATTCCGAGATTGCTCGGCTCGCGTCCGAAATCGCCGCGCAAAGCCACTTCAGCCACGCCGCGATCAAGCGCCTGCTCGACCGTGCCGACGGGAAGAGCGCCGACGAAGGCCTGCTACGCGAATGGATGGACGGCGAAGGGCGCGGCCCCGACATGCAGGAACGGATTGGGGCGTTCCGCAACAAGTAGCGATCAGAGTTCGCGATATCCGGGATGCCCGCCAGCATCGATCTTGAAGGTCGGGAGCGGGAAGGTCGGGTCTGGCTCGAACAACGGCTGATCGGACAGCGGCGACTTCCAGTCGACGATGTAAGTGCGCGCGGAAATGCGCCATTCGCTTCCCCCGTCTCGGGCACGCTTCTCCCATTCATCGAGATAACGCCCGCCAATCATGTCGCCTGCGATGCTGCCATCCTCCTGCAAGCGCCCGCCGCCGAAAATGCCGTAGCATTCGCTGCTGGCTGAAATGGGCGAATGAAACCGGATCAGCGGCTGCGATAGCATGTGCCAGCGGCGCGCGAGATTGCGCTCGGTCTCCATCACGACCGGCAGGAAGTCCTTCGCCGAGCCGGTAAAAAAGCCATACTCGATATGCGCGTCGGGCCAGTAGCAGCTCGCCTGCCCCTCCTCGTCGAGCCAATCGAGCGTGCGGCAATAGCGCTGGATCACTTCGCCGATCTCCTGCTTGTCGAGCAGTTCCTGAAGCTTCGGGTTCATCGGCTGTGTCATCTTCCTGGCCTCTCCAATCCGCCAATTGAGCGCGGCGAGTATCGCGAGGATGATGCGGTGCAGACCATAAGCAAATTCGGGAGGGCTTTGTGGCCAGTGCAGCCAACGACCAGTTGAACATCAACCTGTTCGATCCCGAGCTGCAGCAATGCCCCTATGATGCCTACAAGCTGCTGCGCGACGAAGCTCCGGTCTACAACATCCCGGGCACCGACATGTGGGTCGTCAGTCGCTACGACGATGTCCGCGAAGTGCTGATGGATCCTGTGCGGTTTTCGAGCTCGGCGGTGGATTCGCAGTTCCGCGCGAGCGCCGGAGATATCGAACGCGCGCAGATGGTGATGGCGCGGTTTGCCGAGAAGGGCTGGGTTCCCGCTCCGACGCTCAACGGCCGGGACGATCCCAATCACAAGCAGATGCGTGCAATGTTCAACCAGGCGTTCAAACCGTCGAAGATCAAGGAGATCGACCCGCAGGTCGAACGGCTATCCTACGATCTGATCGACGGCTTCATCGGCGACGGGCACTGCGAATGGGTCAAGCAGTTCTGCATCCCGCTGCCGCTGTTCATCATTGGCGAGCAAATGGGGGCGAAGCGCGAGGACATCTGGAAGATCAAGCGCTGGACCGATGCTTTCTTCCAGCGCATCTCGCTAATGTTGCCTGAAGACCAGCACATGGAAATGGTCGACCGCGAAATCGAAGCGCAGCAATATTTCCAACCGATCTTTGAACGCTTGCGCGAACATCCCGATGACAGCCTGATCAGCGTGCTGGTCAACACCGTGATCGAGGAATGGGGCCGCCCGTTGACCGACAACGAACTGCATGCCGAAATGATGGCCGACACTTTCGTGGGCGGTTCGGAAACCACCACCAACGCCCTCGCGGCAGGGATGAAGCTGCTGATCGAGAACAAGGATGTCTGGCAGCAACTCAAATCCGACCCGGACAAGCATATGAAAACCTTTGTCGAGGAGGTGGTCCGGCTGGAAAGCCCGGTGCAATCTTTGATGCGGTTCGCACCCAAGGAAACCGAATTGGCCGGGGTGACGATTCCCGCGGGCGCAATGATCAATGTGCGCTTCGCCGCAGCCAACCGCGACGAACGAGCGTTCGAATGTCCGGAGAAACTCGACCTCGACAGGCCCAAGGCAGGATCTCACATGGGTTTCGGCTCAGGCACTCACCATTGCCTGGGCGCTCCGCTGGCACGGCGCGAGCTGATCTGGGGCTTCACCGCCGTGGTCGAAAGGTTCGAGGATATGTGGTTCGCAGAAGGCAAGAACGACTTCGAATATCATCCGCACTTCTTGCTCCGTTCGCTCAAGGAGTTGCATATCGAGTTTGAACCAAAGAAGGGCACTTGATGCGGCATACCGACGAGCACATTGCACTGTGGCGCAATGAAGGGGCGGTGCTTGTCCCAGGCTTCCTTTCCGACGCAGAAATTGCGCCAGCCGTCTCCGACTTCGAAAATCTCTATCCGGTGAGTGATCAGTCCGCGGAGGCGAAGACTGTGGAGCCGCCCTCGGGCGGCGTTGGCAACTTTGCGATCGAGCAGTTCGGCAATCTTCATGATTTCCCGTTGATGGCAAGCGCGCAAACCAACCTGCTGGGGCTGCATCCCGCGCTGATCGCCTTCGCCAAGGATGCACTCGGGACCGACGATGTGCGGCTCTACCAATGCCACAGCTGGGCCAAATTCACGGGAAATGCGGACTACGATCAGCCGTTCCACTGCGACTACAAGAATCACACATTGACCGTTCCTTCCGACGATCGCGAAATGCGGACAGTCAGCTTTGTCATCTATCTGACCGATGTGAGCGATGATCTCGGGGCAATCCACTACGTTCCGCAATCGATCAGCGATCCCATCACCGGAGCCGATCGCCAATGGTTCCTAGATGATCGCCCCGATTTGCAGCAGGCATTGAGAGCCAAGGAGGTCTCGGGTGCTGGCCCCGCCGGGTCCGTCTTTGCGTATGGGATCGATATCTACCATCGCGGCACCAACCTGACGCGACCGGGTGGTCACCGTTACACGATGACTGCGAGCTTCAAGGCGGCGGGCAATGACCAGATCGGTTGGAGCGCCTGGCCCTACAGCTTTCTGAAACCATGGGCTCCGATCTTTGCCAATGCATCGCCTGAGCAGCTCGCTTGCCTTGGTGTACCGCGCCCGGGTGATCCGTTCTGGACCGAACGCACGCTTCGCCGTGCGCAAGAGCGCTGGGCGGACTGGGACATGACACCCTACCGCGAGGCGCTGGCTGTTTCGGCCTAAAGGTTCGCCCGCGCCGCGCTCCGGCCCGCGATGTAACCAAAGGTCAACGCCGGGCCGAGCGTCCCGCCTGCGCCTGCATAGATCCCGCCGGTCGGGCAGGCGATCGCGTTGCCGGCACCGTAGAGACCAGCGATCGGCGCTCCATCGTGACCGAGTATCCTGGCCTGACCGTCGGTGCGCGGGCCGCCATTGGTGCCGAGCAGGCCCATTCGGATTTCGACCGCATAGAATGGCGCGCGGGCCAGGGGGGCGAGCGTAACTGCGGCGCCTTGTCGACTGCGGTCGCCGTAGAAATGATCGTAGGCGCTGGTGCCGCGCTCAAAGTCCGGGTCGTGCCCGGCCTCGGCGTGGCGGTTGAAGCGTTCCAAAGTGGCCGCCAATGCGTCCGCCGGAATGCCGAGCTTGCCCGCCAATTCTGCGAGAGTACTTGCGCGCGTCACCCATTCGGGCACCGGCTGTCCGGGCAACCGGGGACCAATCGGATATCGCTCGACATAGTCCTCGTCGAACACCAGCCATGCAGGCAGGTTCGGGTAGTCGTAGGTCTTGGGGTCGAACTGGTGGAATGCACCCGCCAGCGCAGAGTAGTTCGCCGCTTCGTTGCAGAATCGTTCGCCCTCACGGTTGACCATCAGCGAATGCGGCACGGTGCGCTCGATCAGCACCGGCGCGGCACGTTCTTCACCGTTCGGCCACGGATTGTCCGGAATGACCAGCGTCGGCGCCCACCACGCCTGCGTCATATTGCCTAACTTCGCCCCGCTCGCCATCGCCAGTGCCAGCCCATCGCCGCGCGCAGTTGGCGGGCTGGCGGGTGCGTCCATCGGTCCGCGCAGATAGGTCTGGCGCTTGTCCTCGTCCCACTCGAACCCGCCGGTGGTAATGATGACGCCGGTACGCGCGGCTATTGCAAAGGGTGCGCCATCTCGCGCGCCTTCAATTCCGACAACCCGATCGCCTTCGCGTACCAAGCGCCTGGTTTGGACATTGAGGATCGGTTCGATACCGCGATCCAGACATGCCTTGAGCAAGCGCCCCACCATCGCTTGCCCGAAACCACGTTCATTGTTGGCCATGCGCCGCTGCAGCTCTTGAGGCGGAACCACGCCGGTGCCGCCACCCAGCGGCGTTTCGCGCAACATCATTGGCTTTGGCTCTTCGATCGCGGTGATGCGCCCTGCCCAATCGCCAAGTTCGCCCAATGCAAACAGGTCATGATCGAGCGCCCGCCCACCTTCGGGTTTCGCGCCGGGGCGGTCGAGATAGTAATCGGGATAGCCGCCGAGCAATGCGACCTTGAGTGCGCCCGCGTTCTCGAGGAATGCCAATGCCTCGGGCCCGTGATCGACGAACGCCTCGAGTGTTTCATCGACAAGATCGCCGTGGTCGAGCGCGCGGAAATAGGCCAGCGCTTCCTCGCGGCTGTCGGCCATGCCGGCGGCGCGCTGACGCGGGTTGTCGGGCACCCAGATCACCCCGCCCGAGATCGCACCGGTCCCACCGATGCGATCGAACCGCTCGACGATCGCGACCTTCGCACCAGCTTCGTACGCGGCCAGCGCGGCTGCCATGCCAGCAGGTCCACAGCCCAGGATAACTACGTCCACATCGGTCATTGCGGCATCAAGCCGTTCGCACTGCACCGCGACAATTGCTCATTTTGGCAAGGTGCGCGGTCCCGCCCACGACGCTAGGCAGGGCGCAAAGGAGAGGCTGACATGAAACTCGAAGGCAAAGTTGCGGCGATTACCGGGG
>CAZJZO010000119.1:7103-11780 GCA_964550495.1 uncultured Porphyrobacter sp.
CGCAAAGGAGAGGCTGACATGAAACTCGAAGGCAAAGTTGCGGCGATTACCGGGGGAACCGCGGGGCTGGGGCGCGGGATTGCCGAGGCCTTCCTCGCCGAAGGCGCGAAGGTAGCCCTGTTTGCGCGCAACCCGGAGAAAGGTGCGCGCGTGATCGAGGAAATGCGCGTCAGCCGCACCGGACCCGATCGCGCGATCTTCGTTGCCGGGAATGTCATGGTCCAGGACGATGTCGAAGGCTTCATCGACAAGACCGTCGAGGAATTCGGGACGCTCGACATCCTCGTCAACAATGCCGGGGGTGCCGGCGATCTCCAGCCGATGGTCGATCTTTCGGACGAGGCCTTCGACGAAGCCATGAAATGGAACGTCTATTCGACATTCTGGGCCACCCGCCGCGCTTTGCCGCCAATGCTGGCCAAAGGCGATGGTCGGGTGATCAATATCTCCTCGATGGAAGGCAAACACGGCAAGCCGGTCTTCACCGCCTACACCGCGGCCAAGCATGCGGTGAACGGGATCACCAAGAGCCTTGCACGCGAAGTCGGCGAACAGGGTGTAACCGTGAATTCGATCTGCCCCGGCCTCGTCGTCACCGACATCATCAAGAACAACGGACCCGCCACCGCCAAGGCAATGGGGATGGAATTCGACGAGATGATCACGATGTTCGCGCAGGAAGCCGCGATCAAGCGACCCAACACCGTAGAGGAGATCGCTGCCGTCGCCCTGCTCCTCGCCAGCAAGGAAGGCGCTGGCATTACGGGAGCTCAAATCAGCGTCGATGGCGGCACGGCTCAGTACTAATCCCTAATACGGCTTCACCCCGATCCCAAGAATTGTGCGCCAGTGCACAGGCTGGACCAGCACCGAACGGATCGCGGAGGGCGCGTGTACATCATCGAAAAGGACTATGCGAAGCGGCGCCTCGTATTTCTGCTCGATCGCTATCAGGACCACGACCGCCCGCAGTTTCAGCGCGACGTGAAAGACTCGGCACTCAAGGTCAAAGGCAGGCACGACCATTTCGATATCCTGGCCGATTTCTCGAACAGCATGGTGATGCCGCGCGCAATCGCCGATGACAGCGAAGACATCGCCACATGGCTGGTTGAAAACGGTTTGCGGCGCTCGGCCAATATCTCCCGGAGCGTCACGCAGCGGATGCAGATCCGCCGGGTTACGGATCACGACGCACGCTTTGCGATGTTCGCAACCCGCGAAGAGGGAGAGCGATGGCTCGATCGCCAGGCCGCGCTCGAGAACTAGCCTTCGGACTGCATCTTCGCCATTGCAGCGCCCACCGCCGCCTCGATATCGCGCGCCTGCGGATTGCCTCGCATCGTCACGCCGCCATTGGGCTGGATGTTCTGCCCGGTGACGAAGGCGTTGTCCGAACAGAGCCATAGGCAGGCATGGGCAACGTCTTCCGAGGTGTTTAGCCTGCCGAGCGGGTAGCGCGGGAGGAATGCGTCGAGCAGGCCGGGTGTGGCAAACGCGCCCTCTGTCATCGGGCTTTCGGTGAACGCCGGGGAAACACTGTTCGCGCGAATGCCGAGATGCCCGAAATCATTGGCGACGCATTCGATCATCGCCTCCCCCGCGCGCTTGGTGCCGATATAGGCAGCGTGGTTGTTGATCAGCGCCTTGGTCGTCGCCGAGCTCAATGAGACGATCGATCCTCCGGTCGGCTGTTGCTCGCTCATCACCTTGACGAAGGCCTGCAGGAAGTGATGCACGCCCTTGAATTGCAGCGCGCAGATCTGATCGAGTTGCTCTTCGGTGGTTTCGAGCAAATTGGACAGCAGCCCCCACCCGGTCGTGTTGATCGCCGCGTCGACCCGGCCGAACTCCGCGCGCGCCTTGTCCGCAAGAGCGTGGACCTGTGCGTGGCTGGTAATGTCGCACAGGGCATAGGCACCCCCAATCTCGTCCGCGAGTTCGGCGAGAACGTCCTCGTGGCGGCCTGCCACAGTCACCTTCGCGCCTTCGCTGGCGAACAGCTTCGCGATCACCTGACCGATGTTTCCCTTGCTCGCCGCTCCCAGAACAACGGCGCTTTTGCCTTCCAGTTGGCCCATTTCATCTCTCCTCGGTTGGATAGGGCCTATCACGCCGGGCGCCTTCGCCACCCTTCCCAAAAGTGTCCATTGTTCGCAGTCCCGCGGAGTTGGATAGGCTCAGGAAACGAAGGAGAGACGCTATGTTCAGAGGACCAGCGGAAGATCGCCAGGCGATCGCCGAACTCAACGGCACCTACGCCGATGGCGTGGTGCGTTTCGACGCCGGAACGTGGGGCTCGGTCTGGGCAAAGGACGCGACCTGGGATTTCTTCGGTCAGATATTCGAGGGAAGAGAAGCGATCGTCGGATTCTGGGAGCAGGCAATGAGCGGGCTTGATGCGGTCAGCTTCCACTGCGTCCCTTGCATGATCGAAGTGACCGGAGATACCGCCACCAGCAGGGTCCAGACGCAGGAAATCCTGCTCATGAAAGATGGCGACACCCGCGTTGTCGGAGGGCTCTACGAAGACCGATTGGCGAAAACCGACGGGCAGTGGCGCTTCTCCCATCGCAAGTTCCAGATCGTCGCCGAATACAATCCGCAGGAAGGGTAATCCGATGGCCAAGATCGTCATTTCCGCACAGATCGACCTCGATCCAGCGCAGCGCGAAGAAGCTCTCACAAGCGCCAAACCGCATATCGATGCCGCGCTCGCGCAGGATGGGTGCATTCACTACGACTGGAGCGCCGATGGCAACAACCCGGCGCGGGTCAATGTGTTCGAAGAGTGGGAAAGTGAAGAGGCGCTCGCCCACCACTTCGCCAACGCAGCCTATGCCGGAATGCGCGACCATATCGGCCAGTTCGGCCTGACCGGCGCAGCGAGCAAGAAGTATCGCGTCGATGCCGAGGGGCCGGTCTACAACGCCGAGGGCGTCGCCACCGAGGCATTCGACTGAGAATACTCGGAGCAATCCTCGCCGGAGGGCAGGCGCGCCGGTTCGGCAGCGACAAGGCGTATGCTCTGTATGAGGGCGTAAGGCTGATGGATCGCGTTGCCGATTCTCTCGGCAGCCAAAGCACGGCCCTTATCGTCTGCGGACGCGAAGAGCCCGGTTTCGGGTGCATTTCCGACCAACCTGCATCGGGAATCGGTCCGCTGGGCGGACTCAATGCCGCACTCCAATTCGCCGAACAGCATGGCTTCACCCATGTCCTGTCCGCTGGAGTCGATGCCCCCAATCTTCCAGGAGACCTGGCGGAACTGCTCGCGGGCGACGGGGCGGCCATAGTCTCTGATCAGCCGGTCGTCGGGCTTTGGCCCGTTTCTGTAGCCGCCGACCTTGTCGACTTCATCTCCGAGGAAGGCCGTTCGATCTATGGCTTTGCCGACCGGATCGAAGCGCGCCGGATCGAGCTTGATCCGCCGCTCCTGAACATCAACCGGCCCGACGACCTGCCGGATTAGAGTTTCAGCATCTGCTTGCCGCGGTTCTTGCCGGTGAACAGTCGCTGCAAGGTTTCGGGCGCATTCTCGAATCCCTCCTGAATATCCTCCTGATATTTCAGGCGGCCATCCTGCACGAACCCTTCGAGCCGTTTGCGAATTCCCGGGAACTCGTTCGCCCAATCGAGCACGATGAACCCGGCCATAGTCCCGCGCCGAAACACGAGGTTGAAGTAGTTTTCGGGGCCTGCCGGCAATTGTCCGGTCTCGTAACGGCTGATCCCACCGCAGATCACGACCCGAGCGCCGGTCGCAATATTGGCCAGCATGTCGTTGAGGATCGAGCCGCCGACATTGTCGTAGATCACATCGACGCCGCGCGGGCAGTGCTCCTTGATCTGGGCCTTCACATTCCCGGCCTTGTAGTCGATCGCCGCGTCGTATCCGGCCTCTTCGACCAGCCATTTGCACTTTTCGGGGCCTCCCGCGATGCCGACCGCGCGGCACCCGGCGATCTTGGCAAGCTGCCCGACGACGCTTCCCGTGGCACCCGCCGCGCCCGAAACCAGCACGGTGTCGCCCGCCACCGGTTTGCCAACCTTGAACAGCCCGCAATAGGCGGTCAGCCCGGTCGTCCCGAGCACCGACAGAACGGCTGTGGGCGAGAGCTCGGTATCGACCTTGGTCAGCCCTTCGCCATTGTGCAGCAGATGTTCGGTCCAGCCGGTGGTGCCGAACACCATGTCGCCAACAGCGAACTTGCCACCGTTTGAGGCGATCACTTCGCAGATCCCGCTGCCGCGCATCACGTCGCCGATATTCATCGGCGCGACATAGTCGGCAATGTTCTCCATCCAGCCCTTCTGCGCCGGGTCGAAGCCGAGATAGTGCGTCTTCAGCAGCATCTCGCCCTCGCCAGGATCGCCCAGCTCGGTCTCGACCAGCTTGAAATCGTCTTCGGCAATCCCGCGACCGCGCGGATGTCCGTTCAAGAGCCATTGGCGAGTGGTGGTGGGCATTCGGAGTCTCCTTTGCCCGCCCTAATGCGCACGCAGGCGTCCTCTCTCCACGGACAAAAGTGTCAGTCGCTGCCCTTACGGCATCTGGTATCTTCTTGCGCAAAGGAGAGAACCCCATGGGTGTCGAGACTCACAAGACGTTCTGCCGTTTCTGTCACGCCAATTGCGCGATGGAAGTCGATATCGAGGATGGAAAGGTTCTTGCCG
>CAZJZO010000120.1:0-11766 GCA_964550495.1 uncultured Porphyrobacter sp.
TGCGTAACCGAGCCGCATTCCGGCGAAGGTCGGGCGGCCTTCTGCGGCCCCGCGGACGCCGGTGGACGTAAGCGCGAAGCCCCCCGGGCTGGCCCGCTCTGCGCCGAGCGTCTGGCGCGAGAAGCCGACATACATGTCGGCGAAGCCTTGCCCGAATTGTGCCGCGGCATAGGCCGCTCCGGCAACGCTCGTGTCGTCCGGCCGGAACGCAGATCCGGCGTTGGCGCTGCTGTTTCGAATGCTCGTCATTGCGAAACCGACTGCGATATTGTCCGCAACCCGCATATCGGCACCAAGCGTAAGCTCGCCAGCCTGGGTAAAGGCGGCTTCCTCGAGCGCGTTCGCGCCGGTGCTGCGCTCGACAGCGCTGACGAGGAAGGATCCGCTGACAGTGCTGAAGAAACCAAGCTTTCCAGCTTCCTGTGCTCCGGTCCCGGCGATGGCGAAGGACGCATTGCCTGCCGACGTAAAGCCTGCTGCGCCATTATGCGCGCCCCTCAGTGCCAGAGTGCGCTGGCCCAGCTGCCCGGTGAAACGCTGTGAGAAGCTGTTTGCCACAAACGTCTGGTTGAATGCACTGACCGGTGTCAGCGAAGCGAGCGTCGGCACCAGCGTGTCGATCCCTGCCCCATCGATAACATCGAACAGACCGGTGAATTCGGTGAAGCGATCGCCAAACCGGATCGCATCGAGCGCAGCTCCAAGCGATCCGAGATTGCGCGAACTGCCAAACAGATCGCGAAACCGCAATGCGTTGATCTCGACGATCACGTCACCGCCTTCGATGCGTGTCTCCGCGAACAACAGCGGCGACCTGGCGATCAGCACGACATCGTCAAAATCGCCGATGACCGAACTGGCGCTGAGCACTGTGGCCTCCCGACCGAAACGCACGCCACGGCGCCCGGAGACGATCAGGGTGCCGGCAAGGCTGGCGTCCCCGGTGATCGACAACAGGTCTGATGCCGCGTTGCGCCCGTTGAATTGGGCGTTTGTCAGCAAAGTTCCGTCGCTGGCCTGGACATAGGAACCATCGATCGTCAAAGTGCCGATGCTGAGCAATCCACCCGGCGCAACCCCACCAGAAATGTTGAAATAGGCCGGAGTCGTGATCGTCCCGTTTCCTTCGAGCAACCCACCGAATTGCGCGACGAGACCGGCATTGAGATTGCCGTCGATCCTCGCCAGTCCGTTGAACTGCTCGAAGCCGATGATGTTGGTAAAGGAGTATTCCTCGGGCAAGATGAAGCCAGTGAACACGTGGTCGAGCGTCAGCTTGTCGATTTCGACATCCATATCAACCACGGTCAGGCCGGGGCGATTCAGGAAGACGTCGAAATACTGCGCCGGGTTCTCGAACGATGTGCCCGGTGTGCCGTCGGTGTTGTTGGGTACGAATCCGGTTGAGCCCGGGCCGAGCAGGACCGAAGACTCCGGAATGTTCGCGCCGAAATTGGGCGTTCCCGCTGGCGGGAGGACGACCGAGTCGATATCCGGATTGCCTGAGATATCCTGCCCAAGGATTGTGCCCAGTTTGGGGCCGGTTTCATAAACGCCGGGCTCGGAACCATCTGGGATGCCGTTGATAAGTGTCCCTGTCCCATCGTCGATCAGGAAGCCCGGATCGAGATTCTGGGTCCAGTGATCGGGATCGGACCACAGGCCGAATCCGCTCTTGGCCGAAACATATTTGTACGGCGTGTTCTCGGTGATGAATTCGAAGAACGGATAGAGCGGGTTGTAGAAGCTGATATCGCTATACGTGTTGCCGACCCCGAAAAAGTCGAACCCGCCGCTCAGAACTCCGGTGACCACAGGAGGTCCGCCGAGCTGGTCTGCAATCAGCGGCGATCCGCTGTCTCCGCCCGCTGTAGCGACTTCGTTTGCAAGGGCATCGCCATCGAACCAATCGATATCCAGCACGGCCTGAAGATCTGGACAGCTGATGCCAAATCCGTCGAAGGTGCACCGGTCTTCACCCGGTCCAGCGCGGAAGGGATTGTCGAAGTCGGTAAAGTATACCGCTTGCGAGGTTTCGCCGAAGGTGATCGCGGTGGGTGCGAAACCGGGGAATATGGTGTCGATAAGGTCTGCCGGGGATGCCACCGCCCCGAGCATGTTCTCGCCCACCCGGCGCAGGAAGCCGATGCCGATATCGCCGGTTGCCGCGGTACCAAAGCCGCCATATCCGACCTGGATAACGTGGGTCAGCTCGGTTAGCGGAGAGAGCAGGATCGGCATGGCTGGAACATCTGTGATCGGCTCATCCAGTGCGACCAGTGCAACGTCCGCCCAAGGGAAGGGCAGAGCTCCATCGTCAATGTTAGAGGACGGATGGATGATGACGTCGGTGCTCAACGCCACACCGCCTGCGCCATAGCCGTTACCCGTACCGAGATAATTGAACAGACGCGTACTGCTGTCGACCCCGGTCGAGACTACCACTGTTCGTTCGGCCCCGGTTTCCGGCAGGCCATAGGCTTCGGACGACCGCGCATTGAGACAGTGCGCAGCGGTCAGGATCGTGCGAGGATTGATGACCGTGCCGGTGCAGTTGAAGAAGATGCCGCCATCCGAATTGCGCTGGCTGAACAGTTGCACAACCGAGGGCTGAGTGTCATCGATATCGACCGAGCCGTCCAAGCCGACATCGTCGCGTGCGATGATCTCCGGCGTCGGAGCGATGGGGGTGGCTTCGAGTTGCTCGGCAATGTTCCGCGGCGTGATCGTGACAAGATCGGGGAAGGCGATCATCGCATCCTGGGGTTCCAATCTGAAGCCTTCGAACGTGCCCTGCGCTTCGAGCGCAATCGCTTCGCCGTCTTCTTCGGCTTCGGAAGCAAAAGCGGGCGTAGCCATCAGCCCGCCCGCCAGTCCAATCACACCAACGCTGGAAAGAATATGCCGTTTGATCATCTGCAGCCCCTTTTACCTGACAGGATTTCAACGAGTCGGGAGGCTACATAAAACCCAACAAATGTCGAATCGAAATGACTCGGCATTGGTCAATAGTCATGGGTAACTGCAGATTAGGGAGGGCGTACTTGTATTAGTCGATCTCTTGCGAGTGAATACTCTGCTCGGGAGGAAATATTAGTTGCGCTATTCGCAACGATGAACTTTGCGGAGCAGGAGTCTGTCTGCCAGGAGTGCAGCGCTAAACCCGTCCAATGCCGGCATAGGTGAAGCCTGCTGCCCGCACATCCTCGGGATTATAGATATTCCTGAGATCGACCAGCACAGGCGCATTGGCGAGTTCCTTGACGCGCGCCAGATCAAGCGCGCGGAACACATCCCATTCGGTCACGATGGTCACCACATCGGCGCCTTCAATGGCGTCGTAAAGATCGTCGCACATGGTTACATCGGGCATCAAGGGACGGGCCTGTTCCATGCCTTCCGGATCATGGGCGGCAATAGATACACCGGCGTCGGCCAAGGTCTGGGCGATGGCGATAGATGGCGAATCGCGCATGTCGTCGGTGTTGGGTTTGAACGTCAGACCCAGCAGCGCGGCTTTCTTCCCGCGTGCCGCTTCCGCTCCGCCCAGGGCTTCGAGCACCTTGCGGCCCATTGCGCGTTTGCGGCTGTCATTGGTTTTGACCACCGCTTCGACGATCCGGGTCGGGCTGTCATAGTCTTCGGCGGTTTTCAGCAGCGCGAGCGTGTCCTTGGGGAAACACGAGCCTCCATATCCGGGCCCGGCATGGAGAAACTTGGATCCGATGCGATTGTCCATCCCGATCCCGCGTGCGACGTCCTGAACGTTGGCACCGACCTTCTCGCACAGATCGGCCATCTCGTTGATGAAGGTGATCTTGGTCGCGAGGAAAGCGTTGGCAGCATACTTGATGAGTTCGCTGGTGCGTCGCTCGGTAAACAGGATCGGAGATTCGTTGAGGAACAGCGGACGATAGACTTCGCGCATGATGTCCCGGCCGAATTCGTTTTCGGCGCCGATGACTATGCGGTCGGGGCGTTTGAAGTCTCCGATTGCCGCGCCTTCGCGCAGGAATTCCGGATTGGAGACCACGGCAAATTGATGCTGGGTTCCGGTATCGCGAATGATCCGTTCGACTTCGTCGCCGGTTCCGACCGGAACGGTGGACTTGGTTACCACCACCGCGTCATTGGCAAGGCTCTCGCCCACTTCGCGAGCGACCTGATAAACGAAGGTCAGGTCGGCGTGACCGTCTCCGCGGCGACTGGGTGTGCCAACGGCGATGAAAATCGCTCTGGCGTCCTTGATACCTTCGGCAAGGTTGGTGGTGAAAGACAGGCGACCCGCCGTCACATTGCTTTCCACCAGCGTATCGAGGCCCGGCTCGTAAATCGGCATGACGCCATCTTTCAGGCGATCGATCTTGCCGGCATCCTTGTCGATGCAGACCACTTCGTGGCCGAAATCCGCGAAACAGGCACCGGAAACGAGCCCGACATAGCCAGAACCCACCATCGCAATCTTCATCGCGTTTTGCCCCTACTGGAATTGCTTCAACAACCGCGCAAAGACGATCTACCGTCCCCGATCGCCGTGAAATATCTCGATCTGGCCGTCGCTGTCGCAGGCCTGGACGATCCGTCTCTGATCAGCTTCGAGGACCAGTGCGGTAAGCACACCTGAGCGGAAAGCGCCAGTGTCAATCCCGATCCGATTTCCACAATCCATCACGCTCTCGAAGATCGTATGGCCGTGGACGACGACTTTTTCGAGCGGTCCCTCATGGCTCAGGAACCGGTCGCGGATCCACAGCATGTCGCTGCGTTTTTGCGCTTCGATTGGCAAGCTTGGGTCGATGCCGGCGTGAACGAACAGATAGTCGCCGGCGATGATCATGTCCTCGAATGCGGAGATGTAGTCGCGTTCGGATTCCGGGACGATCTGAGGCAATTTTGCGAACAGCTCATCAAGCGTCATCGCGTTGAACTGTTTCTTGGAAATGCCGTAGCTCATGATGGTCTCCCGCCCACCATGCTTCAGAAAGTGCCGCAGGACGTCGGGTTTCTCGAACGACTCGAGAAACATTTCTTCGTGGTTTCCGGCCAGAACGCGAACGGTCCGCTGCTCCTGCCACGCCCGAGTGCGCGCAATTACGCCGGCGCTGTCGGGGCCGCGATCGACTAGATCACCCAGCAGAATGACCTCGGTCTCGCCATCGGCACCGCGCGCATCGTCTTCCTCGATCGCATCGATCAGGGCCTCGTACAAATCGAGCCGGCCATGGATATCGCCGATCACATAGTAGCGCAGGCCATCGGGCACCGCGGGAAGGCGCGGTTTCGGTTTGGCACGGAAGATCTGGCGCAGGGCGTCGAGCATTTTTCTGTTGGTCAATTGTTGGAGGCCGTCGCCATAGTCATGCGCGCGCGCCACGGCAACTGAGCCCCTTTTCGCCACACTATCTGGTGCAAAAACCCCACACTTCGAGAGGTTTGGGGATCGTTGCGCAATTTCTCTTGTGCAGTGCGGCATTTTTCGGCACGATTGTTTCGCATTTGATCGAGATTGCTCATCAAGAAGTAGCCGTCAGATGTGCAGGTGGGACGAAGCAACAACACAATAAAGGAAGTTGTCATGCTCACGTCCATCCGCGGCCTAACGGCTGCGAGTCTTTCTGCGGGTCTGCTCCTCTCTGCGGCACCCGCATTCGCCACCGAGATCGCTTCGGAAGAAGCAACCGGCGACGAATTGATCAGCAGTGAACTCCTGGCAGCAGAAGCAGCCATTTCGGAAACCTCCGAGACTGGCGCCGATGTTGTCGTGACCCCGGCATCGGATCGCTCGATCGAACCAGTCGATCTCGACTCTGCCAACCAGGTCAGCGGCGAGAGCGGTGTGACGTTCTCGGGCAATATCGCCTTCACGACCGAATATCGGTTCCGCGGTGTCGATCTTTCCGGCGGAGACTTCGCCGTTCAGGGCGGCTTCGACCTCAGTCATTCGTCGGGTATTTATGTCGGCTCCTGGGCGTCGAACCTGGATGAAGACACCGTCGGGTTCGGCTCGACCGAGCTCGATATTTACGGAGGCTGGAGCGGCGATCTCACCGATGGCATTTCGGGCGATGTCGGGGTGATCTACTACATCTATCCCAACGCTCCGACTGCGGCTGGACCGACCGATTACATCGAGTTCTATGCCTCCATAAGCGCGAGCCTGGGGCCGGTTTCGATCACGCCCGGCATTGCCTATGCACCCGATCAGGATTCGCTCGGCAGCACGGACAACCTGTATCTCTACACCGATGTCAGTGTCGGGATCCCGGAAACCCCGCTGACCATCAACGGGCACCTCGGCTACACCGATGGCTTCCTGACCTTCACCAATGACAGCAAGGCTTGGGACTGGTCGATCAGCGCAGATGTCGCCGTCGGCCCAGCCACGCTGAGCGCTGCCTATGTCGGTGTCGAAGGCGATGCTCTGATCGATCCGGGCGGCGTCTTCACCGACGATGCATTCGTTCTTACTCTTAGCGCGAGCTTCTAAGCAGGCCGCAGATTATCAACTTCGCAGGTTGAACGAAGGCGCGGGACCGGTTGGTCTCGCGCCTTTTCGTTGCGTCGCTGCCACGCGCGCTGAACTAGTCGAGGCTGAAGTTCACGGTCGTGACTACGCGCACCTTCTTGTACGGGCTGTCCGACACACCCCAACCGCCGCCATCGCCATCGCGTGCCTCGATCGAGAAATAGCCTTGGGTGGCGTCCTTGATCGCACCGACGCTTGCGCCCGAATCCTGCGCGAATTGCTGGGCTGACGCGCGGGCGTCCCGAGTCGCTTCGGCTACCATTTCGGGCTTGATGTCGTTGAGGCCGGTGAATGTGTAGCTCATGCCCGATCCCTCTTCGAGGAACACCCCGCGTCCGACCAGGTCGAACTGCTGCGCCACGGCCTTCTGCGCGCGTTCGATATCATTGGACCGCAAAGCCAGTCGCTGCCTGACGGTGTAGGTGGTTATGCCGCGGCTTGTGCGGCTCGAAACGTTTGCGCCGGTCGGCTGCAGCGCCTCCTCCGGGAAGCCGAGCTGTTTGAAGAACGCCTCGATCGCCTCGGTATCGCGGCGCACCTTAGCTTGTGCTTCGCTCAGGCTCTCCGAACTTGCCGAATAGGATATGGTCCAGGTCGCCAGATCGGCGGTGACATTGCGCTCGGCCAGACCCCGCACCGTTACAGAGCGTTCGGCTTCCTTGGCTCGCAGCAATCCGTCACCCAGCAGATATCCTCCCAGAATGATCCCGGTGGCCGCAATTGCAGCCGTCCCGAACCAACGCCCGGTGGTGCTGGAAAGAACCTTCCCAGCCTTGCCGTTGGTGTTTTCAGCTTGTGTCTCCCCGTCGTTCATCGCATCCTCCATGACATCTCAACCCTGCGACGAGTTGTGCTCCACCGTCGATGAACCGTTTTTGAATTGCTGCGAGATGAACATGGTCAGATACCTCCATTCGATGATCCGCGTGACCGATCCGGACGCGACGGTCGATTTCTTCAAGCTGATCGGTCTTGAGGAGGTTCGCCGCTTCGATGTCGAGGCGGGGCGCTTCACGTTGATCTTCTTGGCTGCTCCGGGGCAGGAAGGCCTCGCCGAGGTCGAATTGACCTATAACTGGCCACCCGAAGACGGCAGCGCGCCGGAAGACTACGATGGTGGACGCAATTTCGGCCACCTCGCGTACCGGGTCGAGAATATCTACGACACCTGTCAGCGCCTTGCCGACGCCGGGCATACGATCCACCGCCCTCCGCGCGACGGGCATATGGCGTTCGTAAAATCGCCCGACGGGATCTCCGTCGAGCTGCTGCAGGAAGGCAAGCTCGAGCCCAAGGAACCCTGGGCGAGCATGGAAAATACCGGCAGCTGGTGATCAGGCCTGACTGGGCTGGTTGCCCTGGTCGTCGCATTCTTCCGGTGTGTGCGTCGTCGTCATCCGAAGAACGATGAAGCCCAGCACTGCCGAAATGGCGGAGCCGGTAAGGATGCCGATCTTTGCCTCTTCGATCAGCATCGGCGAGTTCGGGAATGCAAGGCCGCCGATGAACAGGCTCATGGTGAAGCCGATACCGCACAGGATCGACACGCCCCAGATTTCCGGCCAGGTCGCGCCTGCAGGTTTCGCGGCGAAGCCGATCCTGTCGACGATCCACACGATCGAGAAGATGCCGACCTGCTTGCCGACCACCAGTCCCGCAGCAATCGCGTATGGCAGCGGGTCGAGTAGGGCCTCAACGCCCATTCCGGAAAAGGACACGCCGGCATTGGCAAAGCCGAAAACCGGCACAACCAGATAGGCACTCCATGGAGCCAAGCCGTGTTCGAGCCGCTCGAGCATCGAATTGCCGTCGGGCCGGCGCAAGGGGATGGTGAGCGCTGCCACTACACCTGCGATGGTCGCATGGACCCCGCTGTTGAGTACGCAATACCACAGCACCAGAGCCAGCAATATGTACGGCCAGAATACGCCAACGCGCAGCCGGTTGAGACCGATCATGAGGGCGACGACGACGATCGAGGCAACCAGCCACATCAGTTTGATCGACGGGGTGTAAAACACCGCGATCACCAGCACAGCGCCGATATCGTCGACGATCGCAACGGTTAACAGGAACAATCTCAAAGATGCTGGCACGCGATTGCCGAGCAGCCCGAGCACGCCCATGGCAAACGCAATATCGGTCGCGGCCGGAATCGCCCAGCCGTTGGTGTACTGGCCGCCGCCGGAGACCAGCATGAAGACCGCCGCCGGAGCGAGCATGCCGGCCACTGCTGCCACCATCGGCAGTCGCCGCGCGGCCGGGTCTGATAGCGATCCCGCGATCACCTCTCGTTTCACTTCAAGCCCGACGACGAAGAAGAACACCGCCATCAGACCATCATTGATCCATAGATGCAGATCCTTGAGCTTGGGGATCGGAGTCCAGGCAAGCTTGCCATAGAAGAGCTGTCGGTACTCATCGGCAAAGACCGAATTGGCTGCCAACATCGCCGCAGCGGCGACAATGATAAGCAACACCCCAGCCGAGGCATCACCGACGAACAGCGCTCGCACCGGAGCGAAAATCGAACGAATGGGCTTGGGGAGATTCGAATTGGTCTGTGACATCGTGGGTGTCCATTTAGAAAAGTTTCCCCCGTTGCAAGCGCAATCCGGACACGGTAGATTGTTTTTCGCTAAGAAAAGGGGCGGCCTTGGCGTTTTGGGATTTTGACGTGTGGCAATTGCTGGCTCTGTTCCAGCACGAATTGCTCCTGTTTGCGGGCGTATTCTTCCTGATTGGCGCCGTCGACGATCTGGCAATCGACTTCAGTTGGTTATGGCTCAGACTTACCGGGAAGGCGACCACGCCGACGGTCGACCGGCGCGAATTGAGCGATGCTCCGCTGTCCGGCCCCGCCGCCGTTTTCATTCCCGCCTGGCAAGAAGCAGATGTGATTGCCGATACAGTCGCGCACGCTCTTCAGGCCTGGCCGCACGAAGAATTGCGGCTCTATGTGGGCTGCTACCGCAACGATCCCCGGACAATCGCTGCCGTCATGCAAGCGGCGCCGGGCGACCCGAGACTGCGGATAGTGATCCACAACCGAAACGGACCGAGCTCGAAGGCCGACTGTCTTAATCGGCTCTACAGCGCGATGCGCGATGACGAGCGACGGATGGGCGTCCTGTTCTCCAGCGTGGTCTTTCAGGACGCCGAGGATTTTGTCGATCCGGCCGGTCTCGGCCTGCTGGACCGGGCCATTGCCGACGGAGTCGACTTCGCTCAGTTGCCGGTCGAACCGCAGGTGCAGCCGGGTCGCGGTTGGTTCGGCAAGCATTTGGGCAGCCATTACTGCGAAGAATTTGCCGAAGCACATGGCAAACTCATGGTCGTGCGCGACCGGCTTGGCGCGGCCCTGCCGGGAGCGGGCGTCGGCTGCGCGGTTTCGCGCGATGCGTTGCAGAAATTGTGCCGCCGCCGATACGACCTGAAACCCTTTTCCGCCGAATCGCTGACGGAGGATTACGAACTCGGCCTGGCAATCGGCGAGTTGGGCGGAACGTGCCGTTTCCTCCGCGCACGCGGGGACGATGGAACGCTGATTGCCACGCGGGCGTACTTCCCGGCCCGGCTCGACCATGTTGTCCGGCAGAAGACCCGCTGGATCCATGGCATCGCGCTGCAGGGCTGGGACCGGGTCGGCTGGTCCGGCGGGCTCATCGAGTCATGGATGCGCGCTCGCGACCGACGCGGGCCGTTGACCGCGCTGGTGCTGCTGTTCGGGTATACGCTGCTACTGCTGACCTCGATGGGGTGGCTTGCAGTCGAGCTTGGGTTTGGCACTCCGATGCCGCTCACGCCGCTGCTCGAAACTCTGCTGATCCTCAACCTCATTGCCTTCGGCTGGCGAGCCGTATGGCGGTTCGGTTGGACAGCCAGCGTCTATGGTGTGGGCGAAGGCTTGAGAGCCATACTTCGCATTCCGCTGACCAATGTGATTGCAATCATGGCGGGGCGACGCGCGTTGTTCGCTTATGTGCGGAGCTTGATGGGAAGAGGTGTCGAGTGGGATAAGACCCCGCATGTCGGCCATCCGGCGCGCATCAGGATGTCCGGAGTAGGAGCGGCATGACCGGTGCCGAACAACACGGACGGCGAGGTGGACCGCTCGCGATGCTCGCCGTTCTGGCAGTGGTCTGGGTCGGCGGTCGAGTCCTGCTGTGGGATAGCCCGTTCGCTGCCAATCCGTTGAGCTTACCGGACGACGTCTTCGTCCTTGCGGATTCCGAAGCCGAACAGGTTACTCGATCGACTGCCTGGACTGGGCCCTCGTTGCTCGAAGAAGGTCTTGCCGCCACGCAGAACACCGCAAGCGAGCCAGCGATCGGGACAGGGTCAGTCAAGCCGGTCGATCCTCCATGGATCGAACGCGACGAACTCGAACGCACCGATTTCGGCACCGTTTATTCCATGGATCCGCAGATCGCGGCCGGGCATCAACTGCTGTGGGCTGCGGCTCTTGCGCATATGCCGATGCCGCGCGCGGTCGAGCAGGCGCTAAAGCCCTCCGTCGATTCCGACCCGTCATTTGCCGGGGCGGATCAGGTTTCAAACCCCGCGCTGCCTCCCGAACCGGCTGCAGGACGCAAGGATCATTGGTCGCTCGACGGATGGGGTTTCTGGCGCGAAGGTTCGAATGCCAGCGCGATCTCGCAAGGGCGTGTTCCGATCTATGGCGCAAGTCAGATCGGGGCGAGCTTGCGGTATCGGCTGCTGCCCGGATCGCGCCGCGACCCGTTGCTGTATGGCCGTGCCTATCGCGCGCTCGTCAGCAATGGTGAGACTGAACTTGCCGCCGGTTTCGCGGTCCGACCAGTTCCCGAGCTTCCCGTTCGTGCCTACGCCGAACTGCGCTACACCGACAATGCGTTTGGCCATCAGCTTCGCCCGGCGGTCTTCGCGGTTACCGAACTGCCCGCAGTCGGGCTGCCATTTGGTCTTTCTGCCGAGGCATACGGACAGGCCGGCTATGTCGGTGGAGACGATCCTACACCATTTGCCGATGGCCAGGTCATCGTCAGCCGCGAGCTTGCAAAATTCGATCTGACGTCAATGGCGCCTGCGCGGGTCAGTCTTGGCGCGGGGGCCTGGGGCGGGGCACAGAACGACGCCGCGAGGCTCGATCTCGGGCCGAGTGTGAGACTCGACCTCACGCTTGGCAGAACGCCTGCGCGCGTGTCGGTCGATTGGCGCGAACAAGTGGCCGGAGACGCGGCCCCGGGTTCCGGGCTGGC
>CAZJZO010000121.1:0-11479 GCA_964550495.1 uncultured Porphyrobacter sp.
AGCCGAGCACGGTCAGCAGGAACAGGAGGAACGCGCCGGCAGTGAAGGTCGACAGCCGCCCGCGTCCGCCCGAGGCAACGTTGATCACCGACTGCCCGATCATCGCGCAGCCGCCCATCCCGCCAAAGCATGCCGCGACAATGTTGGCGACGCCCTGCCCCGCGCTTTCGCGGCGTTTGTCGCTGTCGGTGTGAGTCATGTCGTCGACGATCTGCGCGGTAAGCAGGCTCTCGAGCAGGCCCACGGCTGCCATTGTCAGCGAATAGGGTGCGATGATGGTCAGCGTTTCCCAGGTCAGCGGCACATCGGGCAGCGCGAAGCTCGGCAGTCCGTCGGGCAGCTTGCCCTCGCCCGCGACGTTGTTGACCGGCAGGCCCCAGAACACCGCCGCCGCCGTCAGCAGCACGATCGCTACCAGCGGGCTCGGCACCGCTTTCGAGAGGCGCGGGAAGCCGTAGATGATCGCGAGGCCTGCCGCGACCATGGCGTAGGTGTACCATGTCACCCCGTCGGCCCATGGATTGAGCTGCGGGATCTGCGCCAGGAAAATCAGGATTGCCAGCGCATTGACAAAGCCTGTGATGACGCTGCGGCTGACGAATTGCATCAGCAGGTCGAGCCGCAAGAGCGCCGCGATGCCCTGGAACACGCCCATCAGGATCGTGGCTGCGAACAGATAATCGACGCCGTACTGATCGACCAAGGGGATCACCACCACAGCCACGGCAGCCGTCGCGGCCGAAATCATGCCCGGGCGTCCGCCCGTGAGCGCAATCACCATCGCGATCGCAACCGAGGCATAGAGGCCCACGCTCGGGTCGACGCCCGCGATCAATGCAAATCCGATCGCTTCGGGAATCAGCGCGAGCGCAACGACGATGCCGGCGAGGATGTCGGCCCTGGGCTGCGCCAGCCAGTCGCGCCGAAAGGTGGCCGCGAAAGAGCGGTCTGCAATCATGGAAAATTCCGAGAATTCGAGTGAATCGGGCCATAGGCCCGTCAAAGGTTGAGAAGGCCCTATTGCGTTATGCTGCAATGCACAATGGCCAAGTTCGATCGATCCGCACCGAATGCGCGGGAATTGTGGTTAAGATCGCGTTTCCTTCATTTGCAGCGTGTTTGTTAGCTCGCGTTAGACATTATGCGCTTGCTTCCGGGGCTGTTCGGAAGCGCGTGACGCCTAGACTTATCGTTTCGAGCGAACCCGCAAGGGACCAATGTGCTAGAGAACCGGCGTGGAGTGTGTGAGGCCTCCGCGCCGGTTTTTGCGTTCGATCAAAGCAATACGCGATCATATGTGGTATTGAGAGAGAACGATGGGGCGGTTCATTTCACTCCTTTGCGCGGGGCTTCTCGCGACTTCAGCGGGCGGCGTGCCCTCTTTCAAGGCGCTCGCGCATCCCGGCGGCCTTAACAAGGAGGGCTGCCATAACGATCGCAAGAAGGGCACCTATCACTGTCATCGCAACACAAGGGCGACGCAGCCCGTGCCGCAGGGGCAGGCGATCGAGGGTGATGTGTATTACCGCAATTGCGACGCCGCTCGGGCCGCAGGGGCAGCTCCGATCCGCCGGGGCCAGCCAGGCTATCGCCCGGCGCTTGATCGCGACAATGACGGCTGGGCTTGCGAGCCTTATCGCGGAAAACGTTAGATCCCCGCAGCCTCCAGCGCCCGGTCCAGATCCTCGGTCAGGTCGGCAATGTCTTCGAGGCCGACATTGATCCGCAACAGCCCTTCGGTGACGCCCATTTCGGCGCGGGCGTCCTCGCCCATGCTCGCATGCGTGGTCGAAGCCGGGTGGCACAGCAGGCTGCGCGCGTCGCCGATATTGTTGGAGATATCGATCAGTTCGAGCGCGTCGAGCACCGCAAAAGCGCGGTCGCGCGTGTCGACATCGAAGGCGAAGATCGGTCCGGTCGCTTCCATCTGCGCGAGCGCGAGATTGTGGCGCGGATGGCTCGGCAGGCCAGGATGGAGCATCCGCCCGCCCGCTTTCTCGATCCGCGGCTCAAGAAACTGACCGAGCGCCACCGCCTGCTCGCTCTGCTTGTGCGCGCGCAGCGAGAGTGTCTCTAGCCCCTTGAGCACCACCCAGGCGTTGAACGGCGCGATGTTGGGGCCGGTGTTCCGCTGGAACGGCAACAGCGTCTCGGTGATGAATTCCTCACTGCCGCATACCGCGCCGGCGAGCACCCTGCCCTGCCCGTCCATCAGCTTGGTCGCGCTGTAGGCGACGACGTCGGCGCCGAATTCCAGCGGACGCTGCAATGCGGGACTGGCAAAGGCGTTGTCGACCACCGTGGTGATTCCATGCGCCTTGGCGAGATCGCAGACGAAGTGGAGATCGACGATATCGAGCGTCGGATTGGCTGGGGATTCGAAGAAGAACACTCGGGTCGTTGGCCGGATCGCTGCTTCCCACTGCGCGTTGTCGGCGCTGTCGATCACGGTGGTTTCGATTCCGAAGCGCGGCAGCAGATTGTCGACCAGCCAGCGGCACGAGCCGAACGCGGCGCGCGCGGCGACGCAGTGATCTCCTGCGGAGAGCTGGCACAATAGCGCCGCTGTCATCGCCGCCATTCCGCTCGCCTGAGCGCGGCAGGCTTCGGCCCCTTCAAGCAAGGCAATCCGCTCTTCGAGCATCGCCACGGTCGGGTTCTGAAGGCGCGAGTAGGTCATGCCTTCGGCCTCGCCGGCGAACCGATCGGCCACCGTCTGCGCGTCGTCGTAGGTGTAGCCCGAAGTGAGGAACAGCGCCTCGCTCGTCTCGCCGTGCTCGCTGCGCCAGGTGCCGCCGCGAATAGCACGCGTTGCCGGCCGCCAGTTGCGCGTCGATGCGCGATCCATGCCAGTGGTCTTCTTCATGAAAGGTCGCTTAGGAGGGAGTGAGGTCGCTCGCAAGCAGACCTTGCCGTGCGGTCTGCTCGTGCCCGACCACGCTCAGCATCAGTGTCCCTTCGAGCAGCGTCATCAGATAGCGCGCCCCGCCTTCGGGATCGGGATCGCCCTCGGGCATTTGCGTTTCGAGCCAGGCCAACTGCTTTGTCATCATCGCATCGGCGGCTTCGCGATAGCCCGGTATCCCGCGCGCGCTGCCGGCAACGATTTCCCACCACAGGGTCATGAACGGCCGCATCATCGGGTGTTTGCCCTGCTCGAGCAGGCGGTTGAAGCATTCTTCGCGCGTCCGGGGTCGCTCCGCCCCGATTGCCGCGTCGAGCGCGCTCGAATAGATCCCGGCAACGTGATCGAGCAGGTCGACCACAAGCTGCTCCTTGTTGCCGAAATGGTAGATCAACATCCGGTCGCTGGTCCCCGCGGCCTTTGCCAACGGGCGCAGGCTGGCCCCGCCCAATCCGTGATTGAGCACATGCGCAGCCAGCAACGGCAACAGCGTTTCGCGCGAAAGAGAAGTTTTTGACATTTTCCCCTTGTAGCAACTGCTACATTAAGATACCAGACTATGTAGCACTCGCTACAAAACGAATCGGAGACCGATCGATGGATACGCTGCAGATTACCTTTTTCGCCGTTCTTGCATTTGGTGCGGTTGGCATTGTCCACATTCTGACGGCCAAGCCAACCATCGGCAGCGCGACACTCGCGGCCATGCTCTCGGCCGGCTTCGGCGCCTACACCGCGATCCAGATCTGGTCCGAAGGGGTGGTGATGTTCTTTACCAACCATTCGGTCAATCTGACCGGCATCCAGGTCTGGTGGGATCTGGTGATGTGCGTGATCATTGCGCTGTTCTTCATCGCGCCGCGCGCCCGCGCGGTAGGAATGAACGTGCCGTTATGGACGCTGTTGGCCGGATGCACTGCCAGCATCGGATTGCTGGCCATGGTTGCCCGGCTGTTCTGGCTCGAAAGCCAGAGCGAAGCGGCAATCAGCACCGCGGCGCCCGCCAAAGCGTGAATCCTCTTGTCCGCCGCCATGCGCTTTCCTAAGCGCAGGCGGCCATGACAGGGGTCGCAGTCCAATCCGATTTCGCAAGCGAGGATAAGGGTCCGCCCGAGCATCCGCGCGATCCGTGGCTCTGGTGCCTCGCGATCCCGCTCGGCTTTGCTCTGCTCGCCACGATCCGGCTGACGATCCCGACCTCGCCCTATTTCGACGAAGTCCACTACCTGCCTGCCGCCCGCGAATTGCTGGACGGAGGCGACTATCTCAACCGCGAACATCCCCTGCTCGGCAAGCAGCTGATCGCGCTCGGTGTCTGGTTGTTCGGAGACGAACCGCTGGGTTGGCGCATCATGCCTTTGCTGGCCGGAACCATCGCCGTCGGCGCAAGCATGCGCGCGCTGTGGCAAGCCAGCCATGACCGTTTTGCCACCATCGCCTTCGGGTTTTTGCTGGCGACAGGCTTTCACCTGTTCGTTCACGCGCGCATCGCCATGCTCGATATCTTCATGGCGATGTTTCTTGCGATTGCCGCATGGTTCTTCGCCGGCGCGATCCGCAAGCCCGAGATCGGGCGTCGGAGGCTCGCTGTGGCCGGGATCGCAATCGGCTGCGCGCTGGCATCGAAGTGGAACGCGGTGCCGCTTGCGATGGTGCCGGGCCTGACTTTTTTCGCGGCGCGCCTGTCGGCCGGGCGACGGCGGCTATTGACCAGCAAACGCGGCGTCCCGGTGCCGGGCATTTCCTTGCTGGAGGCGTTCATCTGGCTCGGGATCGTGCCGCTGCTCGTCTATGCGCTGACCTTTGCTCCGGGATACTGGCTCGGCGATCAATTCCGCCCCTCCCCGTTGGCCGAGAAAGGGTTGATCGGACTTCACCAGGAAATCCTCGAACTGCAGGCGTCGGTGATGGCGCCGCACTCATACCAGAGCACCTGGCCGCAATGGGTCATGAACACGCGCGGGATCTGGTATCTCTACGAATTCACCGACAACGCCCAGCGCGGCGTGCTGCTGATCGGCAACCCGCTGACGATGCTGCTGGGGCTGCCGGCGCTGTTGTGGTGCCTGATCTGGGGCTTGTACCGCAGCGACTGGGCGAAAGTCGGCGCGGTGGTAGGGTTCGGCGTGAGCCTCGGCCTGTGGTTGATCGCGCCCAAGCCGGTGCAGTTCTACTACCACTACATGATGCCGAGCTGCTTCCTGCTGGCGGCGCTGGCGCTGAGCTTGAGCGATGTCCATCGCAGTCCGCGATATCGCTGGATGAGTTATGCGGTGCTGGCCGGGAGTGCGATCTTCTTCGCTCTGTTCTTCAAGATATTGACCGCCGGCGAGCTGGAAGGCCCGATGAGCTTTATCAAATGGGCGTGGCTGGAGGGCTGGAGATGAGATTTGGATTGGTAACCGCGATGTGTCTTCTATCTTCCCCGGCAATCGCGGACGATCGACTCAACTGTCCTTCGCCCGAAGGCAAAGTGACATTCTCAGCCGCGCGTGATCGCGGCAACCTGTATCCAACCAATTGGCCAGGCTTGAGCCTTCCTTGGTCAGTGAATTTTGCCTGTCGGATCGATGATCGAGGCCGATTTGTCGATTGTCACTACGCGACCCGCAATCCTCCCGGCGCCAACGCTTCGGGAAAGTTCGATGGTCTGATTGAGCGAACCTTGCTTCACTTGCGAGCGGAAGTGCCCAATCAACCATGTGTTGCAGGACGACTCACATGGGCAGACGGCGGCGCCGGCCCATTCTTCGACTATTGAGAAACTAGTACCGCCCCCAGACGAAGCGGCTGCTGAGCGCGAAGTTCCAGACCGATCCGATCAGGATCCCGCATAGGGCCGCGAGCGCCCAGAACACGCCTTCGCTTTCGAGCAGGGTTGCCACTGCCACATTCGCGAATCCGCCTACCGCACAGGTGAGGCAAAACCCGGCCCAACCCCGCAGCACCTCTCCCCATCCGGTCAGGCGCTTGTCGCGATAAGTGAGCCAGTTGTTGAGCCAGAAATTGAAGCTCATCGCGCTCAGGACTGCGACACCCTGCGCGATGGAGAACGCTTCTTCGAATGCGAACAGCAAGCTCGTCAGCACCGCCATGTGGACGATCACCCCCAGCGCGCCGACAGTGCCGAACAGCGCGAAGCGGGTCGGGATCAGCTGACCCAGAGTCTTGTCGTAGAGCCCGGCGAGAAAATCGAACAGGATCGCGCGGTCAAGCTTGCTTTCGCCTTCGCGGCGTTTGGCGAAATTGAGCGGGAACTCCTTCACTTGCAGGGGCGCATCGGAAGTCGCCAGCAGGTCCAAAAGGATCTTGAATCCGATCCCCGACAGGCGCGGCACCAAAGCGCGGGCGGTCGCCGTCGGAAGCATGAAATAGCCACTCATCGGATCGCTCAACTCGACACCGGTGAGCTTGCGCGCCATGGCGTTGGCGAGGCCCGACAGCTTCTCGCGCTCGGGTTCGGCCCAGTCCTCGGTGCTTGCCCCTTCCGCGAACCGCGATGCGACGCAGATGTCGGCTTCGCCCGCCTTGAGGCTCTCCAGCATCTTGGGGAGCAACGCGGGATCGTGCTGGTGGTCGGCGTCCATCACCGCGCTATAGGGCGCCGCAGTGGCGCAGAATCCTTCGATCGCTGCGCTCGCGAGGCCGCGCCGGCCGATCCGTTGAATGACCCGCACCCGGCGATCGGTCAGCGCCAGCTCCCGTGCCTCATCCGCCGTACCATCCTTGCTGTCATCGTCGACGACCAGCACTTCCCAGCCGTCATGCCCCAGCGCGCCTTCGATCCGCTCTACCAGCGGCGCGAGGTTCCCGCGCTCGTTGAGCGTTGGAAGGATGATCGCGAGGTCGAGCATGTCGTCCGTGGCCGACTACAGCCGCTCGCGCACCGCCGCGCCGATATCTTCGGTGCCGTGCGCACCACCAAGGTCGCCGCCACGAATGCCGTCGGCCAGCGCCTTCTCGACCGCCGCTTCGACCCGCGCCGCCTCCTCTGCCCGGCCAAAAGAATGCCGTAGCATCATCGCAACCGACAGGATCGTCGCCATCGGGTTCGCCTTGTCCTGCCCGGCAATGTCGGGCGCGCTGCCGTGGATCGGTTCGTACAGGCCAAACGGGCCATATTCGGTCTGCCGCTCGCCCATCGAGGCACTCGGCAGCAGCCCGATCGAGCCCACTGCCGAACTGGCGAGGTCGGACAGGATATCGCCGAACAGGTTTCCGGTCAGGATCACTCCGAACTGCGCCGGATTGCTGATGATCTGCATCGCGGCGTTGTCGACATACATGTGGCTGAGCTCGATATCGGGATGCGCCCCGGCGGCTTCGTTGACCGCGTCGCGCCACACCTGGCTGGTTTCGAGCACATTGGCCTTGTCGACGCTGCACACACGCAGTTTGTTGTTGCGGGCTCGCGAGGTCCGGAACGCGACCTGCGCGATCCTGAGCACCTCCTGCGCGGAATAGGACATCATGTCCCACCCGGTTCTCGCACTCCCTTCGCCGCGCTGACCCTTGTCGCCGAAATAGACATCGCCGGTCAGCTCGCGCACGATCATCATGTCCATGGCTCTGGCGATTTCGGGGCGCAGTGGAGATAGGTGCTCCAGCCCCTCGAACACCTTGGCGGGGCGCAGGTTGGCGAACAGTCCAAGCTCCTTGCGCAGGCCAAGGATCGCCTGCTCGGGACGAAGCGCGCGCTCCAGATTGTCGCACTCGGGATCACCCACCGCGCCAAACAGCACCGCGTCGCAAGACTGCGCGATGGTCAGGGTCTCGGGCGGTAGCGGCTGACCGTGGCGCTTGTAAGCGATGCCGCCGACATCGCCGTCAAACAGGGTCAGGCCCGGCAATCGCAGGCTTTCGAGCACCTTCACCGCTTCGCGGGTGACTTCCGGGCCGATTCCGTCCCCGGGCAAAACCGCAATCTTCATATCGGATCACTCACTTCAGCATGCGGGCAAGCCGCTCCCCCAACTGGACCCGCGCGGCCATAACATCGCTCCGGCTGTCGGCAAGAATGTAGCGCGCAAGCGGATTGTGGAGAGCGCGGAAAACTTCGAATTGAACCTCGAAATCGCCCGCCATATCGGGCTTCGCCCCGCCATAACCGAGCTCGCGCAGCAGCATCGCTTCATAGGCATTCATCGCCGCCAGCCAGCCGCGCGCCGAGGGCGCATGGCAGATCGCGGCGAGCAACGCGCTTAGGGCCTCGTAGAGCGACGGATAGGGATTGCGCTCGGGCAAGGCACTGGCGGTCAACGCGCAGGCCCAGTTGATCGCAGCGGCGGGAAGCGGTTCGGTCATCCACGGCGCGCGGCTTTCCTCAAGCTCCAGTCGCGCGAAGGGCAATTGACTGTCGGACTTGGCGCGCAGTTCCAGCGCGACCGAGTTACCGGGAATCATAACGGGCCGCAATTGCCGCCCGCGTCCACCCGCGACGTATCCGGCGACAAGTCCGTATTCCTCGGTCAGCAACCGCGCGATAACTGCCGTTTCGCCGTGAGCGCGCGATGCAACCAGGATGGCCGGCGCGCTTATCTGCATGCCGCTCGCGTCACCCCAGCGAAGGCTGGGGTCCAGATAACGGTGGGTTTCCGCTCAGGCATTGATCGTTTCGAACAAGTCCAGCCAATCAGGATTGTCCCGCCGAATCAGCTTCAGCTTCCATTGCCGTTTCCATGCCTTCATGGCCTTTTCGCGGGCTATTGCCTCTTCGATGCTCGGAAAAGCTTCGACATAGACCAGCCGGCCAAGCCCATGCTTGCGACAGAATTCTGAGCCTTCGCCGTTACGATGCTGCGAGATTCGTGCGGCCAGATCGCTCGTTACGCCTATGTAGAGCGTCCCGTGCGGGGCGTTCGTCATGATGTATACCCAGCCACCCATATTTTTCGTGATAACGGGTGGTTCACCGGTTCGCCAGCTTATCTGGCCCCCTGCCTGCGCAGGGGCGACGGTCTGCTAATTGTCGCTCAAAACCAGCTTCTCTTCGATGAACTCGGCCTGTTTGCGGAAGTAGAACAGCTGGTTCGAAAGCTTGCGCCACCCGTGACCCTCATCGGGAATGCGGATGAAGGGGGCTTCGACACCGTTTGCGCGCAGGGTTTTCACCATCACTTCTGTTTCGTAGATGTCGATGCGCGGGTCTTGCACGCCGTGGGAATACAGCACCGGCACGGTGATCTGGTCGGCTTTGCGGATCGGCGAATTGACCGTGTAATATTCGCGCCAGCGATCCTCGGTGATGTCGCCATATTCGATCCGGTCGGAGGCCTTGAGCGCAGGGGACGCGATTTCGAGCGCGGTGACCCAATCGGCCACGCCGAACAATGACACGCCAGCGGCAAACTCGCCCGGATACTCGGCCAGGACTGCATTGACCGCATAGCCGCCATACGACCCGCCCATTACGGCAGCACGCTCGCCATCGATCAGACCGTCGGCGGCCAGCGCGTTCTTGAGATCGACGAGATCACGCACCGAATCCAGCCGGTTCTCGCGGTCGTCCAGCGTCGAGTACGTTCTTCCCAGCCCGGTCGAACCGCGCACATTGGGCTCGAACACGGCGACGCCGCGCGCGACGTGATATTGCGCCACCGCATCGAAACTGGCCTGCGATTGCGCCGACGGTCCGCCATGGACCGAGAACACGGCTGGGGGCGCGTCTGCGCCGCTGCCAGCGCCTTCGGGCAGGTAGAGCAAGCCCTGCAATTCAACCCCGTCGCGCGCTGCGTAGCGAACCACTTGCGGGCGCACGAGCTTGTCCGGGTCAAGTCCGGCGAGGTTGGCAGCAAAGACCTTTTCGGCGGCTCCGGTCGCGGCGTCGACCATCCAGAGCTCGCCCGGCGTCTTCCAACCGTTCACGCGCACCAGCAACTTGGGATCGGCGGTCCCCTCGCAGTCGAGCGAGTAGTTCCCTTCGCTCAGTTCGGGGATGGTCAGCGGGCGCTTCTCGGTGGTGTGCCAGCCGCGCAATTCGTCGAACCCGTCGCGATTGAGAGTGTAGAAGAGGTACGAACCGCCACCGCCCGGGCCGCACAGCTCAAGATTCTCGACGTCATGCTCTGCTTCGAAAATGCGAGCGAATGAACCGCTTTCGACACTGTAGTAGGACAGCGTCCCGAATTCGCGGTCGACATTGGTGGAGAAATAGAACCCTTGCGAATTGGGCCACCATTCGAACCCGCCCATCGTATGATCTGCGCGCTCTGCAACCGGCGGTTCGGAGATCGTGGTCATCTCCTTGGTGGCAAGGTCCAGCAGGTAGAGATTGTCGGCGTCTTCGCCCACAGCCTCGGTCACCAGCGCGTATTTTCCATCGGGAGAAATTGAGCGGGCTGCGAGCCCAAGCTCGGCTTCGATCAGCAGTTCGCTCTCACCGTCCAGAGTCCCGCGATAGATGTCGAACACGCCCGCGCCGCGGGCCGTGGAGGCATAGACGAAGCTGCCATCGGCGGCGAAAGCGCCAAAGATGCGAAAGTCGCCGCGCGTTGCGGGCAGGACTTCGGTCTCGGTCTTGCCGTCGGGCGTGACGGTGAAATAGCCAGGTTGTTCGTTCCCGTCCTTGTCGGCGCTATAGAACAGGCTCGCACCGTCGGGCGTCCATACCGGGGTTCGGACACCGGTCTGAAAGGTCACTTGCCTCGGTTGGCCGCCCGATGCGGGCATGACCCACAGCTCGCTCTCACCCGTAATGTCCCACGCGAAAGCGATGGTCTTGCCGTTGGGCGAAAGGTTTGCGGAGCCGGCGCCCGAGGCAAGCAGGTAGCGCGCAATATCGGCCGGATACTCTCCCGCACGCCCGATCGTGATCTCGCCGCCATCGGGTTCCATCGCTTCGATCGAGAGGTCCGCGCCCTTGGCGCCGCCAAAGGTCTCCTGTTTGTCCTGATCCTGAGCGGCCACGGGCGCAGCGAAGACAAGGGCGGCGGAAACAAGCAGCAAGGGGCGGATCATAAGGCCTCTATTCCAGATTGGTGATACCGGCCCGACACTAGAGCAAGTCGCGAGGCGCGCAATCAACAAGTATGCTGGGATCGCTCTCGTCGACTGAGCGATCGTCCCGCGGGCTATTTGCCCGAGAGCTTCGCTTCGAGCTCGGCGACTTTGGCTTCGAGCGCGTCGGCCTGTTCGCGGGCCTTTTGCGCCATGGCCTTGACCGTCTCGAATTCTTCGCGGCTGACGAAGTCCATGCCGCCCAACGCCTCGCGCATGCGTTCGCGCGCACTCTCGCGTGCTTCGCGGGTCATGCCGGCCATGGTCCCGGCCGCGCTGTTTGCGAGTTTGACGAAGTCGGCGATAATCGGGTTTTCGCTTTGCATGCGATGTATTTGGCGATGCTCGCCCTGAAGGGCAAGCATCTTTGTCCCGCACGCCGTCCGGCGCGCAAAATCCTCGCTCATACGCCCTACGGCGCGTCGCTGCGGGCGCCCAGTCGGGCTTGCGACACCTCTGGCGTCGAACCAGTCCAGCTTGGCTAACGTGTCGCGGAGCACGGCTGCGCAGCAGCCGCGATGGCGACCGTCCTCCCGCAGGCCCGATACTGCCTAAGAGATTGCCGGCCGTACGGGGTGC
>CAZJZO010000122.1:0-11231 GCA_964550495.1 uncultured Porphyrobacter sp.
TCGAACGCGGTGTTGAACCGGCCCGTTCGCCGCGACTGGGGGAGTTGCTGCTCCAGCAGGTCGAACTGCGCGAAAAGATCGCGGCAGAAGCCGCTGCCGGCGCAGCGCGTCCACCGGCCCCCGTCGCAGTCACCCCTGAAGCCACGTTCCGCGACAGCACCGAAAACGCATGTGCGGCAGCCGGAGCAGCAGCGCCCAACTCACACACAATTTTCGACTATGGTGAAGAGCGGACGGTTACGATCAAGATCAAGAACACCGGACGCAACGGCACCGATTGCGCATTCACGGTCAACCTTCGGCGCGCACCGGCAGCAGGCGGCGCGGCCGGCGCTATCAAGGGCGGACAAAAACTCGACCCAGGCCAGTCGCTGACCTTGCGGCGTACCGAAGTGCAGGTGATCGAGCTCGCGTGCGATCCGGCTCCAGGAGCCAGAGCACGCTGCAAGGCGAGTTATACGATCCTAGTTGCGCCGAAAGGGGCATGACGAGCCCGGGAGCTACCTGATGCCCGAGAAGAAGGACGGCAATAGGGCGAAGCCCAAACCTGGGCCCAAGCCCGGGTCCAAGCCACGACCCAAGCCAAATCGAACGCCTGCGTCCGGGTCGCGCTCGAGGCAACAACCTCGAGAACCGCAAATTGGGCGGATTGAATCGGACGCTGTCGAAGTGGGTGAAGGCGGTGTAGTCGTCGGACCGGAGGTTGGCGATCCGCCGGACTTGAGCGACACGCCCTTCGATGGGACCACAACCGGCAGGGGCGGAACCACGAACCGGATCGACATCACATTCGATCCGTCCAAGTCCGAGAATTCCTGCCCGTGCGAACGCATACGGTTCATCCAGACTGCGCAAATCTTCGTTGATGGGAGTCCGACGGACCCTGGCGATCTGATCACCGCCATGGAGCCGCGCGACAACACGGCCCTGGACGACGATCCCGCCACCGAAAGGGACGAGACCGGCCTCCACGTTGACCGGATCTCCGGAAAGAAGGAACCCTATTACGGCGGCAACGGCGCCGGGACCGGAGCCTCTACTGTCGGAACCTGCAATGGGGCGTCGAGGTCGGCCACGATGCAGGATACTCCGTTCTTCCACGATTCCTTTTTCGCTCCGGGTGGACTTGATAGCCGCCAAGGCAACGACTGGAACGCCACCGAAATCGTCGTGGAGTTTGAAGCCTGTGCCTTCTGCGAGTCCGGAGAACGGGCCGGACAATTCATGGAATGCATAAAATGGACCTATCGCAAGACGGCAACCGATGTTGCGGCGGGATCGAATGGTCGGGCGGAACTGGGAGAGACGACATCCAAACCGTCGAAGGCATTCGATAAAGCCGTCAAGCGATGGATCGATACGAAGAACTTCGACCTGCCGGGAGCGAATTGATGTCTGCTTCTCCATTCGACGAACTTGCCGGCACCGACCCTTCGGTGATGTTGTTCGCGCAAGCCAAATTCACCTACATCTGGGCGCAGACCGAGCCGGTTCGCAGCGTGCTTTTTTCCGTTTATACCTGTGCGCCCGACATCACCGCGTTCGGCCAGTCTCACGCGGATGTGCATTATGCGAACGATACGCTCGATGCCGTCGGCACCTTCACCCTCATGCATGCCGATTTCGGTGTATTCCTGGAGCAATTGGCCAAGACAGTCGACAGCGGGTCGGGCCCGGGCAATTGGGCATCGATTTCGGTCATGCCAGACATGCGAAACCCGGTCACGCACGAGGTGCTTCTCGACCAACAGTCGACCGACGAACTGATCGACAGCTTTGTCGCGGAGATCGGAGCCGATAATCCCGTTGCCGAATTGGTGCTGCGCGATTTTCAACGAGGTCCATAGGCCGCTACTTGGTGTCGGCTGGACGCCAGAAGGCCGGAATTGTTCTGGAAAAGCGCGGCTGCAACGTCGGTGCCTCTATGCAGCTGTCGGGGCCTGTGGCTAATGCGTGTTTGCACCTAGTTCTTCTTCGCCGACACGGACCGATCCTTCATGCTGAACCACCAGATCAAACGCCAGTTGCGTTCGGCCCAGACCCATTTTCCGGGCATCCGTACGGCAAAGTTCTCCGCCTATAACTGGGCGACGCGCAATCTTGGCTGGCGGGTCGAACCCGAGTTCAAACTGCTGGACGCGCTCGCCCCGTGCCGGCTCGCGATCGATATTGGCGGCAATTGGGGCCAGAGCATATATGCGCTGCAGCGCCATGCCCAACCGACGAAGACGGTCAGCTTCGAACCCAACCCGCAGCTCGCAGCGCGGCTGAAGACGACTTTCGCCAACGACCCGACGGTTCAGGTCGAATCCTTCGCTCTGGGCGACACGCCTGGCGACTTCGAGCTCTACCTCCCGTCCTATCGCGGCTACGAATACGATGGCCTGGCAAGCCTCGATTACGAAAGCGCCGCGCAGTGGCTCAATCCCGAACGGATGGCCGGTTTCAATCCCGATCTGCTCGAAATCCAGAAGCACCGGATCGAAGTGCGCACGCTCGACAGTTATGGATTCCGGCCGGACGTCATCAAGATCGACGTTCAGGGGCACGAGGAGGCGGTGATCAAGGGCGGGATGGAAACCATCTCGACCAGTCAGCCGATGCTGATCATTGAAGACCCCACCGACGGTCTGATCGAGCTGTTGGCCAGAGCCGGCCTCGAGCATTTCGGTCTCGTCGACGGCAAGCTCATTCCCGGCGACCTGTCGCAACCAAACTCGCTGTTCCTGAGCGAGTCAAAGCGCACGCTGATCGCGGGCTGAACACATTCGGTTCTGGTGATGAAAAGCTGCACGGTGCGGTGGAGTTTCGCGCGCCGTGTCCCTATGTAGCTGCCATGCGTATTGCCATTGCTTCCGACCATGCCGCCACCGACCTCAAGGCCCAACTGGCCGAATGGTTGATCGATGAAGGCCACGAAGTCGCCGACCTCGGCCCCGATCCGGGGGAAAGTGTCGATTATCCCGACTATGGCTACAAACTCGCCGAAGTGGTTGCCGAAGGGACGGTCGAATACGGGATCGCGCTGTGCGGGTCCGGGATCGGCATTTCGATCAGCGTCAATCGCCACCCCTCGGTTCGCTGCGCGCTTGTCTCAGAGCCACTATCGGCCGCGCTTGCGCGAGAGCACAACAATGCGAACTGCATCGCAATGGGCGCACGCCTGACCGGCATCGAAATGGCCAAGTCTTGCGTAGCTACATTTCTGGACACCGAGTTTGCCGATGCCGGCGATCCCAGTGGCCGCCACCAACGCCGCGTTGCCAAGCTCGGCAACCCACCGATTCTGCCTGACCATATCGAGACCCATCAATGAGCACCCAACCCTCCGATGTCGTGAACCCAATGGATAGTTTCTGGGGCGACGATCTGGCCACCGCCGATCCCGAAATCGCCGCGGCGGTGTCAAACGAGCTCGCCCGTCAACGCGACAAGATCGAATTGATCGCGAGCGAAAATATCGCATCGAAAGCCGTGCTGGAAGCAACCGGCAGCGTCTTCACCAATAAGTACGCCGAAGGATATCCGGGCAAGCGCTATTATGGCGGTTGCGATTATGCCGATGTGGTCGAAACGCTGGCGATCGATCGAGCCAAGCAGCTGTTCGGATGCAATTTCGCCAATGTGCAGCCCAATTCCGGTTCGCAGATGAACCAGGCGGTGTTCTTGGCGCTGCTTCAACCGGGCGACACCTTCATGGGTCTGGACCTCAATTCCGGAGGGCACCTCACGCATGGCTCGCCGGTCAACATTTCAGGCAAATGGTTCAACCCGGTCAGCTATGGCGTGCGCGAAGGCGACGAGCTGATCGACATGGAAGCGGTCGCCGCCACCGCACGCAAGCACAAGCCCAAGCTGATCATCTGCGGCGGCACGGCCTATTCGCGGATCTGGGATTTCGAGGCTTTCCGTGCGATCGCGGACGAAGTCGGGGCCTATTTGCTGTGCGACATGAGCCATATCTCCGGCCTCGTCGCGGGCGGTGCACATCCCTCCCCCTTCCCGCACTGCGACATCGTCACCACCACCACCCACAAGAGCCTTCGCGGCCCGCGCTCGGGTGTGATCCTCTGGAACGATGAAGAACTGACCAAGCCGCTCAACATGGCGGTATTCCCGGGATTGCAGGGTGGACCGCTGATGCATGTCATCGCTGCCAAGGCCGTGGCATTCCGCGAGGCACTCCAACCCGAATTCAAGACCTATGCGCACCGCATCGTCGAGAATGCCCGTGCCCTCGCAGCAAGCCTCGAGGAGAACGGCCTGCGGATCGTTTCGGGCGGGACCGACAACCACTCGATGCTGGTCGATTTGACCGCCAGGGACGTGACTGGGAAAGCGGCCGAGGCCGGTCTCGACCGGGCATGGCTCACCTGCAACAAGAACGGCATTCCGTTCGACACGCGCTCGCCCTTCGTTACCAGCGGGATTCGCCTTGGCACCCCCGCGGGCACCACGCGCGGTTTCGGCCCGGTCGAATTCCGCCAGGTCGGCGCGCTGATCGCCGAAGTGGTCGATGGCCTTTCCAAGAATGGCCCCGAGGGTGATGCACAGGTCGAGGAAAGCGTCCGTTCTCGTGTCGCCGCACTGTGCGCAGACTTCCCGGTCTATCCGGGTCTGTAAACGCAGCAGAGGTCTCCTTGCCATGAACGACATCAAGCAGGATCAAGAACCGCCGGAAGAAGAGCAGGATCTGGTCGAAGACGCCAAGACCGAGATTTCGGCGATGGCAAAGCAAGGCGCACAGCACCCTTCGACCAAGCCGGTATTGATTGGTGCCGCGATCGGGGTTGCCGTCGGCATGTTGGTCTTCGACGGCGCGTGGTTCCTCGGCTTCCTGGTCGGCGCGGCGGTCGCACTCTACATGCGAATTAAGAAGTAAGGTACTGAATGCGCTGCCCCTTTTGCGCCAATGACGACAGCCAGGTAAAGGACAGTCGGCCAACCGAAGACGCAACCTCGATCCGCCGTCGGCGCCAATGCAGTTCATGCGGTGCGCGGTTTACCACCTTCGAGCGCGTGCAACTGCGCGAGATCCTGATCGTGAAGTCGGGCGCAAAGGGACAAGAGCGCCGCGAGCCCTTCAACCGATCCAAGCTCGAGCAATCGGTGGCCCTCGCCTGCCGCAAGCGCGGCGTGACGCAGGAGCAAATCGATCGCCTCGTATCCGGCATCCAGCGTCAGGTGGAAACCTCCGGCGAATCCGAAATGCCGTCGTCCAGGATCGGCGAATTGGTGATGGATGGTCTGAAGCAGATCGACAGTGTGGCCTATATCCGTTTTGCCAGTGTCTATCGCGACTTCTCCGAAGCGCGCGACTTTGAAGAGTTCGCCAGCACGGTGCAGGAAGCGGCGAAGGACTGACGCTCGGGATGACGGTGCCGAACAAACCGATTATCGTGCTGGTCAGGCCGCAGCTGGGCGAGAATATCGGCAAGGCCGCGCGGGCCATGCTCAATTTCGGGCTGACCGAAATGCGGCTGGTCAATCCCCGCGATGGCTGGCCCAACCCCTCGGCAGGCCCGGCCGCAGCCGGCGCCGACATCGTCCTCGACCAGGCAAGAGTCTTTGCCACAACCGCCGAAGCCGTCGCAGATTGCGAGCACATCTACGCCACCACCGTGCGCAAACGCGGTGTTACCAAGCCTGTGGTCGGTCCCGATGAGGCGGCACAGTTGATGCACCGCGATGCGGGTCGTCACGCGATCCTGTTCGGTCGCGAGGCATCGGGGCTGGAGACCGACGATGTCGCGCTTGCCCGGTGCATTCTGACCGTGCCGATCAATCCGGAATTCGGATCGTTGAACCTCGCCCAAGCGGTCATCTTGTGCGCGTATGAGTGGTCCAAGCAGGCCGATCTGGTGCAGCCGACCGCCGAAGACGAGGCGTTGCCGCCAGCTGCGCAGGACGAGCTGGACGGGCTGATCGACCATTTTGAGCGGATGCTCGGCCCACGCGGCTATTTCCTCCCAGAGACTCGTGCACAGGCCACCAGGCGCACGTTGCGAAGCGTTTTGACGAAGCCGGGTTGGAATCACCTCGAAGTCCGAACCCTGCGGGGCATCCTCAGCACGCTCGAACGGAACCCTCGCGACGTTGAGTGAGGCACATTGGCCTCACTTTGCACGAATTGGCCGGGCGATTGTGACAAGGCGAAGTCTTGGCTGGACACCTTGGGATTCACCGCTTACTCCGACGCTCCCCCCTCCAGCAGAATCAAGAGATTATTCATGAAAACTGGCATCCTTTGCGCTGCGGCCCTGTTTGTTGCACCACTCATGGCGGTCGCCGCCAATGCAACCGATCCGGAAAACGGACCGATGGAAAGCAAGGACATGCCGACCGCCGAAGCCACCGCCGAGGAAGGCAAGGCGAAGGCTGAGGAGAAGCGTATCTGTCGGCGCGTCCGGCTCGATGCCAGCAGCCGCCGCGGGACCAAGGTCTGCAAGACCAAGGAAGAATGGCGCGTATTCAACCAGCGTCGCTGATCTCACAGGTTACAACTGAAACTTGACGGCGCGCCCATTCCTGTTAATGGGCGCCCTTCGCAAATTGGCTCCGCATCCCGGTGAAGCGGCAGCCGCGTATGGCAGCAGGTCATGCGGAGCGATGCCGGGTTGGACGGTCGCCATTGGGGCGGCTCAGCAAATTTGAAGGAAAGACTTATGTCGAAGCGCAAAAGCGCCAAGTACAAACTCGACCGCCGGATGGGCGAAAACATCTGGGGTCGTCCGAATTCTCCGGTCAACAAGCGTTCCTACGGCCCCGGCCAGCACGGTCAGCGTCGCAAGAGCAAGATGAGCGACTTCGGCCTGCAGCTGCGCGCCAAGCAGAAGCTCAAGGGCTATTACGGCGACGTAACCGAGAAGCAGTTCCGCCGCACCTACAAGGACGCCACCCGCATGAAGGGTGACACCGGCCAGAACCTGATCGGCCTGCTCGAGCGTCGTCTCGACATGATCGTGTACCGTGCCAAGTTCGCTCCGACGATCTTCGCTGCGCGCCAGATCGTCAGCCACGGCCACATCTATGTGAACGGCGTGAAGTGCAACATCGCCAGCCGCCGGATCGATGTCGGCGACGTCATCAGCCTCGGCAAGAAAGCGCAGGAAATGGCGCTGGTGATCGAAGCGCAAAGCCTGCCCGAGCGTGAGATTCCCGACTATGTCGTTCCCGACGGCAACGACAAGGTCAGCTTCACCCGCGTTCCGAAGCTCGACGAGGTGCCCTATCCGGTGACGATGGAACCGAACCTCGTGGTCGAATTCTACTCGCGCTAAGTCGCGAAACTCATTTAGTGAAACGGGGCGGTCCTGCGGGGCCGCCCTTTTCGTTTGCGTGGGCGGTCAGTCCCTGATCCGGTCCCACTCGACAAATTCGTAGGCAATCGAGCCTTCGACCAGCCGCTCCCAAACCTCGGCAATCACGTCGCCGGGTAACCCGCGCGCTTCGGCTTCGCCAACGGCCGCAGCGATCACGCTCGCCTTGCGGGTCTCGTCGCGCACAGTCTCTCGCGTCTGCTTGATCCTTGCAGCCGCACGCATGTATCCGAACCGCCGATCGAGCAGCGCCACCAACTCGCGATCGGTCGCATCGACACCCGCGCGTACATCGGTCATGTCCTCGCACTCTTCAGGAGCTTTAAACGTCTCTGACATGCGCGCGCATGTGGCCTTTCACGCCGCATTTGTCGAGCAAATTGCCGCGCATTGTCCGCGGACTATTTCCCCAGTGCGTCGGCAAGGAATGCGTCGATCTTGCCAAGCATATCGGCGCGCGCATTGCTGTCGCCCAGATCGTGCTGGAGATCATCGTATTCGGTGTAATTCACCTGCTTGCCGGCGTCCTTCAGGGCATCGGCCATCGCCCGCGCGTGCCGCACCTCGACATTGATGTCGAGCGTCCCATGGAAGAGTGCCACCGGAGCGGCGAATTTCTCGGCATGGCGGCGGGGGCTGCCAGCCTCGATATGGGGGCCGCTGCCGATATAGTCGCGCACCAGATTGACGTTGGTATAGCCACGCGCATCGTCGCGTAGCATTCCGAGGTCGGTAACCGGCGCGATTGCCACCACCGCCTTGAACAGTTCGGGTGCGACGACCTGCGATTGCAAGGCAGCATAGCCTCCGTAGGACCAGCCTGCGATCGCGAGCTTGTCCGGATCGGCAATGCCCTGGCTTACCAGCCAGCGCCCGGCGTCGTTTACGTCACCGATGGCGACATCCCAAGCCTTGAACCCGTTGCGCCCGTACCATGCCAAGCCGTAACCTGACGAGCCGCGATAGTTGGGCTGCAGCACGGCATAGCCGCGCGCTGTGAAAAACTGGACGATCCAGTCGAATCCCCAATAATCGCGCGCTGCCGGACCGCCATGCGGCAACACGATTGCCGGCAGGTTCTTGCCCTCCGATCCCGGCGGCAAAGTCAGATAACCCGGGATCTCCGTCCCGTCGGCCGCGGGGAAAGTCACCGGCGTCATCTTGCCCATCGGGCGATCGACAAGGAATTCTCGCATCGCCAGCAACTGCTCGAGGTTGCGGGCGCTTTTGTCGTAGAGATAGACCGTACCCGGATCGGTGTCGCTCGATGCGATGATGATCAGGCGGTTCTCATCGGCACTCGCGCCGGCGATGCTCACCAGCGGTTGGTTCGGCAGAGCCTTGCTCAAAGCCGAGGAGAGCTTCGCCAGCTCGGTATCGAAAAAGCGTACCGACCGCTTTTCGGTGGCGAAGCTGGCCCCAACCACACGGCGCTGGCGACCGATGCGAATCAATCCGTCCACGTCGACATCGTCGCGCGAGACGAGCGTTCTGGCCGCACCTGTCCCATCGAGCGGGATTTCGATCACGGCATCATAGCCGTCCAAGATTTGATAGGCGTAGAGTGTGTTTGCGGCAGAGCTGACCGCGACAGGCGCAAATCCATCGATGGGCTTGCCGTCCAACGTCACATTGTCGAGGCGGTCCCAGCTCCTGCTGCCGACTTCGCGGTACATGTAGACGCGCTCGCCGGTCAGACGACCATTGCCGTCGGTCAGCGAGCGCACCTTGAAGCGCAACTGGCCATTCTCGTCCGCGATGTAGCGCGACGCCAGGTCGTCCGGGGATTCAACGCTCCGCTTTCGGCCATTTTCGATATCGACGCGATCGACACCCAGACCTTCCTTGGAGCTGCCAAGACGCGTCCCGATCGCTCCTTCCTCGACATAGTTGCGCGTCATCAGGATTTGGCCGTCTTCACCCGAGATATCGAGCGCAAGAATGTCTCCGCCATCCTGGTTGAAGCCGCGAGCCAAACGGCTGCGGCGATCGGAAATCTGCTGCGCGTCGCTCCCGTCGGCGTTGATCGCGAACATACGATCATACGGAAGCAGCAAGCCATCGCTTCGCCGCGCCATCCCTACCACTTCGCAAAGCAAGCGGGTGTCGGTGACCCAGTCGCAGCGATTGAGGTCGCCTGTCTTTTCGGAGTTGCTGATGATCGTCTGCACACCAGAGCTACTCGTCATGTCGTAGACCTTGAGCACTTCGGTATGCTCCGGCCCTGGGGCGATCCACGCGATCTTGTTGCCGGATGGCGACAGGCTGATGTCCAGCACGGATGCGCGAACGCCGAACCGGGCGGCAGTATCCTCAGCGGATTCGCTGGCGGCTGAATTCTCCTGCGCGCCGAGCGGAACGCAAAGCGAAAGGGCGCTGGCTGCCAGCACCGTCGAAACAAATCTCATGAATGACCCCATGTTTCTGCGACACCATGAGACTAGCGGTGGCGCAGAGACAATCAACTGCCAGTTTACAGATAATTCCGCCGAAAATCGGCTGCAAAATCAGCGAATCGCCCCACCGCAATGGCCTCGCGCATCGCTCGCATCAAGGCCTGGTAGAATGCAAGGTTGTGCTCGGTGACGAGCATCGCGCCAAGTATCTCACCCGACTTGTGCAGATGGTGCAGATACGCCTTGGAATAGCGGTTCGACGCTGCGCATTCCGAGCTCGGGTCGAGCGGCTCATTGTCCTCGGCAAAACGCGCATTGCGGAGGTTGATCGGTCCGTTCCAGGTGAAGGCCTGTCCGTTGCGGCCAGAGCGGGTTGGCAACACGCAATCGAACATGTCGATCCCGCGCTCGACCGCGCCGACCAGATCGTCGGGCTTGCCCACTCCCATCAGGTAGCGGGGCCGGTCTTGCGGCAACATCTCGGGCGCGTAATCGAGCACGCCAAACATCGCTTCCTGCCCTTCCCCGACCGCGAGACCGCCAACCGCATAGCCATCGAAACCGATCTCGATCAGCTTCTCCGCGCTGATCTGGCGCAAGTCTTTGTCCAGAGCGCCCTGCTGGATCCCGAACAGAGCCGAGCGCGCAGCGTGCTCTTCCCCGCTGTCGAACCCTTCGCGGCTCCGCTTGGCCCAGCGCATCGACAATTCCATGCTGTCGGCGATATCGTCGCGCGGGCGATCGGCACGCGGGCATTCGTCGAATGCCATGACAATGTCCGAGCCGAGCAAGCGCTGGATCTCCATCGAACGCTCGGGCGTCAGCATGTGCTTGGAGCCATCGATGTGACTGCGAAACTCCACCCCATGTTCGGTCAGCTTGCGCAGTTCGGATAGGCTCATCACCTGGTACCCGCCGCTGTCGGTGAGGATCGGGCGCTCCCAGTTCATGAATTGGTGCAGCCCGCCCAGCCGGTCGATCCGTTCCGCTCCCGGGCGCAACATCAGGTGATAGGTGTTGCCGAGAATAATGTCGGCTCCGGTCGCGCGCACCGCCTCGGGCTTCATTGCCTTGACGGTGGCAGCGGTGCCGACCGGCATGAATGCCGGCGTGGCAATCTCTCCGCGCATCATTCGGATTGTGCCGGTTCGCGCCCGGCCGTCGGTTGCCTCCAGGGAGAATTCAAATCGCTGAACCATCGCTGCGTCGCCTAGACAGGTTCGGTCAAGGATGCGAGTGTCAGTATCCAGAATTGGTCGCAGGGTGCCGGAAAAATCGCAGAAGCGCCTCCGGCTTGAATTCGGTTCCGGCAATGGAGGGGGCTGTGACTTATTCGAAGAGACTGATTGGTTCGGCGACGCTGGCTCTCGCCGCTCTTGCGCTGGGAGGCTGCGCAGCCAATCCCGGTCCGGTCATCGACAAATCGACCGACAAGCTGATCAGCTATTTCGAAGCCAAGCAGGTGCTCGCCAAGCTGCATCTGCAACGTATCGGCGAGCTCCTGATCAGCTATTTC
>CAZJZO010000123.1:0-11091 GCA_964550495.1 uncultured Porphyrobacter sp.
ATGTCGTGGGTGACGAGCGTCGTCACCAGCGCGATCGCCATGCCGATCATGCCGTTGCGGTTGCCGGCACGGCTCGATGCAGGGCTGGAGAGGCCGCGCAGTGCAAGGATGAAGAACACGCCCGCCGCTAGATAAGCGAGCATGGCCCAGGCGGGCGTTCCTCCTGCGCCGTCAGCGGCGCTTGCGAGAATGGAGAAGCTCATCTCTTACTTCTCCTTCTTCTTGTACATCGCCAGCATTCGCTCGGTCACAGCGAAGCCACCGAAAATGTTGATGCTGGCCATCACCACTCCGGCGAGCCCGAGATACTTGGCAATCGGGTTCTCCGCCTCGGCCGCCGCAATCAACGCGCCGACGATAATCACCGAGGAAATCGCATTGGTCACTGCCATCAACGGCGTGTGCAACGCTGGCGTGACCGACCAGACCACGTAGTAGCCGACGAAACACGCGAGCACGAAGATCGAGAGGATTGAGATGAAGTCCATTATTGTTGCGCCCCTGGGCTGACTTTTACGGCATCACGAGCATTTTCGCGAAACGCGATGTCTTTTCCGAACGTGTATCCGGCTATCGCGACGAGACACGCGGCCACCCACCACCTGTGCTTCGCTACAAAGCCCTTCGCATCGTCGATGGTCATGCAGAGAGTCTCTCATTGACCACTTCGCCGCCCCTGGTCAGGCGGACCGCGTCGCCGATTTCATCGTCGAGTTCGGGCCTGCCGGCTTCCTTGTCCCAGAAAGCGCTCAGGAAGTTGAAGTGATTGCGCGCGAACAAGGCCGAAGCGTCAGCGGCGAGATGCGCCGGCGTGTTGGCGTAACCGATGATCTTGACGCCGTGCTTCTCAACAATCTCGTCCGGCTTCGAGCCTTCGACATTGCCACCTTGCGCGACCGCAAGGTCGAAGATCACGCTGCCCGGCTTCATCGTCGCAATCTGCTCGTCCGTGATCAGCACAGGCGCCGCACGTCCGGGGATCAGTGCGGTGGTGATGACGATGTCCTGCTTGGCAATGTGCTCGGAAACGAGCTTGGCCTGAGCGGCCTTGTATTCGTCGCTCATCTCGGTGGCGTAGCCGCCCGAGCCTTCGCCTTCGATGCCTGCCACATCTTCGACAAAAATCGCTTTTGCGCCAAGGCTTTCGATCTGTTCCTTGGTAGCCGATCTCACATCGGTCGCGGAAACTTGCGCGCCGAGCCGCCGCGCGGTGGCAATCGCCTGAAGCCCAGCAACCCCGACGCCCATGATGAACGCCTTGGCCGCCTGAACCGTCCCGGCCGCCGTCATCATCATCGGGAACGCTCGACCGTAGGTGTCGGCCGCGGCCAAAACCGCCTTGTAGCCCGCAAGGTTTGACTGGCTCGACAGCACATCCATCGACTGCGCGCGCGTGATGCGCGGCATGAATTCCATCGAAAGCGCTTCGAGGCCCGCCTTGGCATAGGCATCAACGCGATCCTTCTGACCGAACGGATCGAACAGGGCTGCAACCCAAGCGCCGGCTTTCGCACCAGACAGCAAATCCACATCAGGCGCCTGCACACCCAACACGATGTCGGCGTCCTTTACCGTCGCTGCCGCATCTCCAAGAATCGCACCCGCATCCACGAACGCATCGTCGGTGATTGACGCGCTTGCTCCGGCCCCGGATTCAACCGCGACTTCGTTGTCGAGACCGATGAATTTCTTGACCGTCTCAGGCGTCGCGGCAACCCGCGTCTCGCCCACGGCGCGCTCCTTGAGGATTGCAATTTTCACTGTGTAATGTGTGCCTTATTCAGCGATCAGCATGATGACGAACAGCGTGATCAGAGCGAGAAGCGGCACCGTCCATTTGAGCGTGGAGATAAACCCTCCATACGTCTGTTCGGCCTTATCCATATCGTGAGTCGCCATGGCGCTTTGTTCCCCTTGAGGTGTCTAACGGTGAATTCGGCAAAAAGTTGCCGAGAAATAACTTCAGCGGTCCGTATCGGAGGCTCAAGCGCGCTTCAAGCCTGCACTATTACCAGTCGGAGCTCTTGTTACCCGACATCGGAACAGGTGTCGAACAGCCTTAACACCGTCTTTACTCGTAGCCCTTAAACCAGACCGACGTTTCACCCTGGGACGGATCGGCCGGGGCGGTTTGAGGATGTTGCGACGATCATGTCCGAGCTGGATTCGCGCGAAGAAACGCGTCTGGTCATGCTGATCGACGATGAACCGGCGCAAAGCCGGCTCATCTCGGCTATCGCAGCACGAGAAGGCTGGCGCACAATCGTGGCGAGCGATGCGGAAACGGCGATTGCCATGCTCGGCACGCGCGAGGGTATGCAGCTTTCGGCAATCCTGCTCGATCAATGGGTTCCCGGCGACGATGCCTGCTCGCTGATCGCCGAACTCAAGGAACGCCGCCCGGCACTGCCAATCCTCATGCTCACAACCAGCGCCTCACCGCTGCTCGCGGTCGAAGCGATGCGCGCGGGGGCCAGCGATTATCTCGTCAAACCGATTTCGCCCGAACGGCTGATGGAAGCCTTGCGCACCGTCACAACCCGCGAAGCGCCGCGCGACGAACTCGCCCCGCTGACCGAGAAGATGTCGGCGAGTCTCGATTTCGATGCGATGATCGGCACAGCTCCCAAATTCCGCACCGCCCTCGCGCAGGCTGCCAAGGCCGCTCGCGGACACGGACATACGCTGATCGAAGGCGAAAGCGGTACGGGCAAGGAAATGCTCATGCGGGCCATGCACGCCGCCAGTCCGCGCAGCAAATCGCCGTTGCGGATCATTAATGTCGGCAGCGTCCCGCCAAATTCGGTTGAATCGGTGCTGTTCGGCCACGAACCCAACGCGTTCCCAGGTGCATTCGACCGTCAGATCGGAGCCTTGCAGCATTGCGATGGCGGTACGTTGGTGCTCGATGAAGTCGACCGGCTGGTCAAACCGCTGCAGGAGCGGCTGGCCGAAGCGCTGGAGACCGGTATCGTTCGCCCGGTCGGGGCCGCGCACGGTTTCCGCGTCGATGTGCGGTTGCTGTCCGCCAGCAATCTTCCGCTCGATCACCTCGTCAGCGGCCGTCATTTCGATGCGGACCTGGCCGAGAAGCTGAGCGCGACCAAAATAACTCTGCCTCCACTGCGGGAACGCACCGGCGATATTCCGGCACTGACGCGTCATTTCTTGGGTCGTATCGGCGAACAACCGGGTCTGAAGCACTTGTCGGTTTCGGACAGCGCTCTGACCCTGCTCGCCGCATTCGATTGGCCGGGCAATGTTCGGCAGCTGCAATCGGTGCTGTTCCGGTCCGCCGTCTATTGCGAAGGGCAAACCCTTACAGCCGAAAGCTTCCCGCAACTGTCTGAGCTGATCGGAGAGACCGACACGGCGGCGACGCCGACGGCCCATGAAGGCGTCGGAGTCATGCTCTACACCGAGGACGGCAATCTGCGACCGCTGGAAGAGATCGAAGCCGACGTGATTCGGTTGGCAATCGGCCACTATCGCGGCCGTATGACCGAGGTGGCCCGGCGGCTCGGGATCGGACGCTCGACGCTTTATCGCAAGCTCTCCGACCTGGGCATCGATAACGCGGCTTGATCGTAGACTGCCGAGCGCCTAGCGCGCTCCCCCATGACGAAGATCAAGGACTTTGAAGCGCGCACGGCGCTCGTGACCGGCGCGGCTTCAGGCATAGGCGCAGCGTGTGCGGAGGCGCTTGCCGAAAGAGGTGCGTCGAAGCTGTTCCTGGTGGATGTTGACGACGCCGGCATGACGGCGCTCAATCTGGGCGATTGCGAGGTCGAACGTGTCGTCGGCAGCGTCGCCGACGAGGCCCTGTGGACGGATCTGGAACCGCGTATGGGAGGCCTCGATCACGCGGTGGTCAACGCCGGAATCGGAGCTGGGGGCAAGCTGCAGGAGCTTGCCTTTTCCGACTGGCGGCGGGTGATGGACGTCAATCTCGATGGTGCGTTCCTAACGCTAGCGGCGAGCATGCGCGCGATGGGCGACAAGGGTGGCAGCGCAGTGATCACGTCCTCGTCGACCGCCGTGAAAGCGGTAAGCGGCATCGGACCCTATGGCGTGGCCAAGGCCGCTGTTGCGCATATGGCCCGCATCGCGGCACTCGACGGAGCGCCGAACATTCGTGTGAATGCGATCGCACCTGGCGGCGTCGACACCAACATTTGGAACAGTTCGGACGACTTCAAGCGCTCGGTTGCGGCGCAAGGCCGCGAGGCGACGCTCAAGGCGATGGCCGGAACGACACCCTCAGGCCGGTTCGCTTCAAGCCACGAGATCGCCGACAACATCCTCTACATGTTGTCGGATGCAGGCGCCAACCTGACCGGCCATGTATTGGTTTCGGACGGCGGATTTACGCTCTGAGCATTACCAACTCACCGTCCGCGTCACGCGGGTTTCGCCCGCGCTTCCGCGCATGCTCATGGTGAAGGTCTTCGCGTCCCAGTCGATCTCGACCAAGCCGAAATTTTCCTCCGAAATGAAATCGGTCAGCCGCTTGGGATCGGGTTCGCGCGCGGTGTTCCGTTCGGTGCTGCTGAACGAATAGTTGAGTGAAGAACTGGTCAGTTCCCAGAACTGTTCTCCACCGCCCGCTTCGGGCGTGTCGGTGTAGATCCCACCCGCATGACGATCGCCCGAGAGGAGCACCAGCCCGCTTTCTTCGCGATCGGCGAGCAATCCATACAGCTTGGCACGCTCCAGCGGCAGGTTCTCCCAGCTTTCGTAATTGTGCGCATCGGTGATGACCTGGATCGACGATGCGATGATGCGGAAATCGGCGGGTTTGGCGAGCTGCTGCTCAAGCCAATCCCACTGCGCTTTGCCTAGCAGTGTCTTGGAAGGATCTTCGCTAGGCACATAGGATCCGAGCGGCGGTCGCTCCTTCTGGTAGGGCATTCGATCAAGGTCGGAGCGGAAGAAACGTGTGTCGAGAACGATAACCTGCGTACGCTTGCCCTCTTCACCGAAGATACGACTCTCATAGACACCAGGGCGCGATTTCACTTCTTCCGACGATTGCCAGAATGTCTCGTAAATCGTCTCGGCCCACTGACGATACGCGAAGCTCGCGCCGCCATCGTTGAAGCCGAAATCGTGATCGTCCCAGGTGATCATCATCGGGATCTTGCTGCGAAAATCGGCGAGTTCGGGCGTTTCGGACTGCACCCGATAGGCTTCGCGCAGAGTTGCGAGCGAGGCGTCTCCTGCCCACATCTGGTCACCGTAATTGTTGTCGCCGATGAACAGGAACAGCTCAGGATTTGTGGCCGCAATCTGCGCCCACATATGCTGCGAGCGCGACTGGTGGTTGCAGCTGCCGAAAGCGAGCCGGGTGATAACCGTATCGGGCGCAATCGAAACGTTGGCAGGCGCGACAGGGAGCTCGATCTCGCTCTGCAGCTTGGCATAATAGGGTGCAAGCAGGTCTTCCGACGCGATCTCTACGGTTTGCTGCGCGCCAATAGGTATGGCGAACATTGCCGAGACGGCGGCTGCGGTGGCGGCAAGCTGGAATGTGCGCGACATGAGAGCTCCTAACGAATCCGTTTCATGCTCCTTGTGCGCGATGTGTGACGAGAATGCGACGTCCAATCAAAAGCGGAAACGTATCCCGGCGAAAGCGGATACGGTTTCATAGCGGCCGTCCAACGCTGCGTTGAAATCGTCACTTCCGCCAGCGACGAAGCGACGATCCAGATCCAGACCCGTGATACGTTGGTATCGGACGCTGGTTTCGAGGTCGACCTGATCCGTTAGCTTGAAGCTAAGCCCGGCATTGCTGTGCAGGACCAGCCCGGTATCGCTGCCCCGGATGGCGAAAGTCGGGGCGGTCGCAACACCGTTATTCGGGAAGTAGGTCGCATTCGCATCGACATCCGCGATCCCGATCCCTCCGCCCGTGAATGGCACGATCGTCTGGGTATCGGACCAGCGAATGTCCGAGCGGTAGTTTAGCGTGAAGGTGTTGATATCGAGATCGCCGCCAAATGTCTGGTTGCCGCCATTGAACGCTCCACCTGAAACATCGACGCTGGCGTAGGAGTATTCGACCTCGATTGATGGCTGGAAGATCCCGAACACGCGGCGGTCGAAGCGGTATCCGATGCTGCCTGCGAAGGTGAAGTCCTCATCATACTGCAGGTCGACCACGGCTGGCGCCCCAGCGGCACCGGGCGAGGCACCTTCGGGGTTCTGCACCCCATCAAATGTCTCATCGCTGGGCAAAGTCACACCGCCCTTTAGAGTTACGTAAGGGCCGCTTTCAGAGCTCCCATCCTGCGCTGACGCGATTGACGGAAATGCGAGCGCGATTCCGGCGACAAGCATTGCGACGGGAGCGCGGACGTGAGTCATCATCTGGAAAATCTCCTGGAAGTCCCATTCGATCTGGAAGTGGATGGACTCGCGCCCAGAGGGGGGTCAGGGGCAGGGGCGGGCGCGAGTCTTTAGGAGTTACGTGCGCCCGTTCCAACCCGTTACACCCGCCAAAACTTTTTTTGGCTTTCCTAGAGCGGGGCCATTTGCGAGAAATCGGTCAGCGCTGCATCGCGCAACCCGCGCCAGACATTTCGCGCCTGCACCGTCGCGGCGACATCGTGGACGCGCAGGATATGCACTCCAGCATCCATTCCCTTCGTCGCCAGCGCGATCGATCCACCCAACCGCTTGTCTGCGTCCTCTTCATTCGAAAGCGCGCCAATCATGCGCTTGCGACTGACCCCGAGCAGCAACGGCGAACCCAGCGCATGAAACAGCGGCAGCGCGTTGAGCAAGGCGAGATTGTCCGCCAGCGACTTGCCGAAGCCGATGCCAGGATCGAGCATGAACCTGTCTTCTGCAATTCCTGCAGAAACCGCCCGATCACGCGCCTGCTTCAGGAAATCGAACACGTCGCTCACCACATCGGCATAGTCACCGCCAGCGTGCAGATCCTCGCCCGCCCCTGGCGCGTGCATCAGGATGACAGGGCAGGCGGTGTTGGCGAGCAATTCGATCGTGCGGTCGTCATAGCGCAGGGCGGACACATCGTTGGCGATGTGCGCACCTGCTGCAATCGCCGCTTCAAGCACGCCAGCACGGCGACTGTCGACGCTGATGGCCGCTCCCATGCTCTTGCAGTACTCAACGGCCGGGAGCACACGATCCTTTTCGTCCCCTTCCCACGTCGCTGCAGCACCCGGCCGCGTGCTTTCGCCGCCAATGTCGATGATTGCCGCCCCGGATTCGAGCATTGCTGCGGCATGGGCCCGCCCCGCTTCCGGGTTGTCCAGAAACTCTCCGCCGTCCGAAAAACTGTCTGGCGTTACGTTCAGGACGCCCATGATTTGAGGTTGATCGAACCGGACCGCGCGCTCACCAAGCTGGAGCGGCGCGTGAACCTTCTGAAGATTCTTCCACTGCCGTTCGGCCTCTTCTGCCAGAGCTCCAGCGGGCTCAGCGAGCGCTTCGGCGGCTTCCCGCACACCGAACAGCCGACGCGATACGACCTCTCCGCCATCCCGGACTACGAGCGCGAAGCGGCTGGCATAGACCATCGAACCGCCCAGCCGGATGGCGGCACCGTCTTCCGCCTGCGGTCCGGATGCCAAGGCGATGGGGTGGAGATAGACGGTTGCTGTCATCGGCTCGGCCTCTCGGGGGATCAAGAGCCGTTGAATTGCCGGTTTGCTTCCCTTGCGGCAATGACAGGATTGCACATCTCAACAACAAAGGGCCGCGGATCTTGGCGCGGCCCTGTCGAAATCTGTTGCGTTGTCGCTGTTGTCAGCCAGCAACCGGACGAACCGTATAGGTCACGCGTAGCGGCTTCACGTATCGGCTTTCATAGCCGCGCTCGATCTTGGCCTTTTCCCCCGGCTGCACCTTGAGGATCGGGCTGAAGGAAATCGTTCCGAGAGTGGGCGAAGTTGCTTTCCAGTGCGAACGGGTCTTGATCAGACCGTCGTCCCCCTCGCTGACAAAAAACTGCGCCCGGTAAGATTGGCCCTCGCCCGGCTCAACTTTGATCAGCGTGGCTTCGCCTTCCACTGCTACAACGCTTTCCTGCGCAATAACCTTGCCATTGTCGGTAATCGTCATCTCAAGCGTGAAGCGCTCGGCCTCGTCAGACGCTGCACTGGCAGGAACCGCCAAAGCCAAGGGCGCCACTGCCAACGCGATGTATGGTGCTGCACGCATGATATCGAACTCCTAACATTGCTCGAGCGCCGGCACGGCCGTCCTCGGGCGGTTGTCAGGATATATCGAACAGCCGGTTAATATTGTGCCAAATGGCCACGTTAACGACCTCTTACGGGGTCGGGATCAATCCTCGCTGGCAAGCAGATAGAGCTGGCGCGCGGCATCGACCGCGACGACTTCACCGCCCTTTTCGTAATGCCAAAAGGTCCAACCGTTGCAGCTCGGTGCGCCTTGCAACTCTTTGCCAAGGCCGTGGATCGAACCGGTCTTGCCATCGAATTCGAGCGAGCCATCGGCGCGCACTGTAGCGATCCACCGGCGCTTCTTGTCGAACACTTCCGTGCCTGGCGGGATCAACCCGTTTTCGACCAGCGCGCCGAAAGCCACACGCGGTGCCGCTTTCTTGCTCTGCATGGTCTGGAGCGCGCTTTCGTCGAGTGGCAGTTCCTTCTCAATCCGCTTTTCGGCGACCCCGCGATAGAAACTCTCGCGCTCGCAACCGATCCATTCACGCCCCAGGCGCTTGGCCACGGCACCGGTCGTACCAGTGCCGAAAAACGGGTCGAGCACGACATCGCCTTGCTCGGTGGTGGCCAGCAGCACGCGGTAAAGCAACGCCTCGGGCTTTTGGGTCGGATGCGCTTTCTTGCCATTCTCTTTCAACCGCTCGCTGCCCGAGCATATCGGCAAGACCCAGTCAGAACGCATCTGAAGTTCATCGTTTAACGTCTTCATTGCACGATAATTAAAATGATATCTCGCTTTCTCTCCCATGCTCGCCCAGATCAGCGTTTCGTGCGCGTTGGTGAAGCGTGTGCCCTTGAAATTCGGCATCGGGTTGGTTTTGCGCCAGACGACGTCGTTGAGAATCCAGAAACCCAGATCCTGCAAAGTCGCTCCGACCCGATAGATATTGTGATAGCTGCCGATCACCCACAGCGAGCCGTCAGGTTTCAAGACCCGGCGCGCTTCGGTGAGCCAGCCTCGGGTGAATTCGTCATAGGTCCGGAAACTGTCGAACTGGTCCCAGTGATCGGTAACCGCGTCGACTTCGCTGCCATCGGGGCGGTTCAGGTCGCCACCGAGTTGGAGGTTGTAGGGGGGATCGGCAAAGACACAGTCGACCGAATTGTCAGGAAGCGAGCGCATCGCTTCGATGCAGTCGCCCGACAGAATTTGCCCTAGCGGGAGCAGCGCGCGCGCGCTTTCCGTTGTCTTTGCAACGCTTTTCGCCTGCAACTTCGCAGTTTCCATCACACCCACAGCAATTCCCCGAACCATTCTCTCGCAGAGTTATCCACAGGGTGAGTCCAAACGGACTCCTCGTCAAGAACTGAATTCTCGCGGTTTATGGTTAGCGAAAGGTAAATGCGGGCCATGTCGTGCGGAACGAAACGTGACCCCACCAGATATTGAGTCGTTGGCCGGATTAGAGACTCGATATGGAGGGGTGTGGCGCAAAAGACTCAGGCGAACACCAGCACAACATTTCCGGCAAAGGCTGCAACCAGCAGTGCACCCACAATCCGGCCGATGCGCTTTCCGAACCACAGCAGCGCCAGCAACAGCACTGCGCTCGCGGTCAGCAGAGCCATCTGCAACCCGACCAGGCTTTGCGGCAATGCGAAGGGTGCGATGCTCATGGTCGCCCCGCCGATCAGAAGAATGTTGTAGATATTGGAGCCGACGACATTGCCAAGCGCAAGGCCGGATTTGCCGCGCACCGCGGCTGCGATCGACGCTGCCAGTTCCGGCAAGGACGTGCCTACCGCAACCACCGTCAATCCGATCACGGTCTCGGAGACGCCGATGATGCGCGCAAGGTCGATCGCACCTGTGACAAGCGCCTGCCCGCCGAGCACGAGAATAGCCAATCCGACAATGAACAGACCGAAGGCGACCACGCCGCTTCCGGGTCCGTCACTCGTTTCATCGGAGCTGTCTGTTTCGTCGACAGTGGCGCCACCGGGATGGCGATAGCGCCAGACGATGTACGCGACGATCCCGGCCAAGAGTGCAAACCCGATCCAGCGCGCACCCAGCTGCGACCAGACGAGCGCCCACAACAGCAAGGTCACGGCCAGAGCCACAACGGCATCGCGCCGTCCGCTTCCGGTGAGCACAATCGGCATCACCAATGCCGACGTGCCGAGGATCAGCAGAGTGTTGGCGAGGTTGGACCCGACAATATTGCCCCATGCGATTTCGGGCGACCCGGCGAGCGAAGCCTGCACGCTGGCGACCATTTCCGGCATCGAGGTGGCGAATCCGACAATTACCAGTCCGGTGAACAGCGTCGAGACGCCGAGCTTTTGCGCGATACCAACCGCGCCGCGCACCAACAATTCCCCGCCGATGGCGAGTCCAACCAATCCGACAACGCTGTAGAGAATCGCTTCAAGCATGATGAGCGGCGGGCGCTAGCCGATGATCGCGCTATAGCAAAGTTGCTTGCGCAACCGGGGCAAAGCTTTGGCGGTGATGTTGGGTTGGACCATGCAAGCGCAACGCTTCCATATGCTCGCGTGTTCCATAGCCTTTGTTCCGCTCCCATCCATAGTGAGGATGTTCGCGCGCTGCCGCGACCATCATCCGGTCGCGCCATTCCTTTGCAACGATCGAGGCTGCGCTGATTGCCTTCTCGCAGCCATCGCCGCCAATTATTGCTCGCGCCGGCCAACGCCAGTCCGGGCAGCGACCGGCAGGCGTCATGTTGCCATCAATCAGGACTTCTTTCGGTTTGGCCTGAATTTGGCCGGCCAAGTCCGCAACGCAACGGGTCATGGCTGTCATCGTCGCCATGAATATGTTCAAGTGATCGATTTCCCTCGGTCCAACGACCGACACAGCCCAAAGGCATGTTTCGCGAACTTTTTCGTCGAGCGCCGCGCGGCG
>CAZJZO010000124.1:0-10373 GCA_964550495.1 uncultured Porphyrobacter sp.
CCTGGTTGGCGACGTCGAGCGTAGAAGCGAAGAACGACTGAGCGTTGATCGAAGTGTCGTTCCCAAACAGTATGCCGTTCTGGTTGACGAGCCAGAAATTGATACCCGCTGCGTTCAGCGTCCCGTTGATATTGGACGGGTTTCCGCCAATGACGCGGTTGAACAAGGTTGCCTCGGAGAGCCCCAGGCCTGCGTCGATCGTAACGTTGACTGTATCGCCCAGACCGATGTTGAAATCGGTCCATTCGGCGACAACGACTGCCGCCTCGACTTCGATGTCCGTCTGAGTTGCGCTGGTGTCGGTTACGGTGACCTGGTTCGGATTCCCGCCGCTATCAACCGCTGAACTGAGATCGGTGCTCCGCACCAATTGCGCATGGGCGACGCCAGGGATTGCGGTGATCGCCGCAAGAGCGGTCGTCATGAGCATCCGGCTGCGAATTTTCCTGCTTGCGACTGCCATTTCGAACTCTCCTGCCGACAACCGTCTTATCGGAACAACGCTGGGAACTTGGTGGTGACCGAAATCAGCACACGATCAGGGGGGCGCTCGGTATCGGAAAAGAGCGCGCGATCGAGTGGCGAGGCGTAAATCAACTCGGCATTGATGCCGGAACCGAATGAATAGCGTAGCCCGCCGCCAGCCGATTTCAGCGTACGTCTCGGATCGGGCGTTCCCCGATCGAGGTTTTCGACCTGTACCAGGTCGAAGAACCCGAACAGTTGCAATCGGTGCCGCGATTGCTCGAGCACAGTAGCCCCGATCTCCGCGAGACCGCCGATCGCGCGATCGCCGCTATTGGCGCCCGGATCATAGCCCCGGCCGATGCTGAGGTTGCCGATCGCGTACTCATCGAAGTTGAGCAGCGGCTCATCGGTCCATTGGGCTTCGAAGCGCCCGCGCAGATCGAAAATCGAGCCGGGGAACCAAGTCACGTCGGCGCCGCTTCTCAGCACGAAGGCATTCGCGTTCCCGAATGGGCGCGAGGCGGTGAAACCATCGGTCACCGCGGTTCCGAACTGATTTTGAGAGGTCGCGCCCAAGACATCGAAGCCCTGACGAACTTCCGCGAAGGCGCTGTACAGGAACTCGGTCGAACGATCCAATCTTCGCTTTTGTCCATCGACCTCGGCTCGCAGGAACGCGGTGCGGATCGAATCCCGACTCAGCGGCGTATCTCCGACCGAAGTTTCCTGGTCGATATAATCGAACCCAAGCGTGATATCCGCCGCGATGGAGGGCGTGCGGATCAGCGGATAGGAGACCGAGAAATTTCCGACCAGCGTGTCGGTTTCGAGGTCGAGATTCTGGATAGTGGGACGCGCGGTAGCGTAGACAACATCGAACCCGACACGGATGTTGTCGGGCCCGATCCCGAATTCGTGCCCGCCCTGTACAATGATCTGTTCATTGAAGTCTGCCGTTGCCTGACCGGCGACATAGGTAACATCTGAGAGACCCGTAAGTCCGAACACTTCGAAGCGTGCAAAGCCGGTCTCACGGCCGATGCTTCTGGCGTTGTAGTTTCGGACGTTGAAATACGCGGCATAGCGTTCAAAATCGACCGAGAGATTGCCGATCACTTCTCCCGGAGCTTCGCCCGATGGCGCAAGCGCGAGACGCACTTCAAGACCGGGAATGTCATTTGCATTGAGCAGGATCCGCTCGGCCTCGCGTTCATTCAGCGGATCGAGGGCTCGCAACGGCTCAATGGCTTGCGCCAATGTGTCTCGATACGGACCGGGATCTCCAGTGATCCGGATCTCGGAAATGCTGGCCGAGATAACGTCCAACCGCAATGTGTTGGTCAGATCCTGTTGCGGGACTTGCACTGTCGCGATCCAGCCATCCTGGCGAAGCGCAGTGTTTGCCGCATCGCGAACGTCGCAAATTACGGATAGTGGGCGTTCACCGGAAGGGGTGCCGACCCGAGACAGCGATTGCGCAAGTTCGGGAGCGAGCTCGGTGCCACGCACATCTGCGAACTGGACCCCGCTTAGAGTGATGGTCAGATCGCTGTCGTCGAACGGACAATTCGGTCGCAGACCTGCGTCTCTTTCAACGCGGACATTCGCGCGGTCGCTAGGCCGCTCTTCGGTGTCGGGAAGTTCAAGTTCCTGGCTGGTCTGACCGGTCGATTGGGCAGCCGCTTGAGTGCCAGTCGAGAGAGCCAGGGCAATCGCCAGACCCGATGTGAATGTTGTGACTTTGGTGCTCGCTTTGGTCGCGACAGACGTCATCCAGTTTCCCCCCGGACTTCTGCTACGCCCGAGGACTTGCTTATGCGCGACCTTGTCTCTTCAGGCAGGACAAGGGTTATGGACGACCCGGAACAGAGTCAACCAAACATTAATGCCAAATAAGACAGAGCTTTGTAGGTTTGCGACAGACGTTCCGCCAAGGCTCGAAGAACCCTCGGAATAGGCTAGGAATCCTGTCCGTACTCTTTTCTCGCAAACTCCTGCAACCAATCGGCATGCGAAGGCGCTTTTTTGGTCTGTGGCCACTCTTCAAGCTTCAAAGATGCCACTTGGCCGAGTTCAATGCATCGCTCTTCTGTCCCGATATCGGCGGCCAATTCGACTAGGTGCCGTTGGGATCGAAGAAACGGAGCGACTTGAAGATGCCGTGATGGGTTGGACCGAACATATCGATGCCCTGCGGATCGAAGCCTTGCATCTGTATGGCTTCCTTGTCGGCGGCGATGTCTCGATCATCAACCGGATCTGGAGCGAAGGCTCGCCGTTCTCGGCCAGGCCGGGCATACGTTGCCGTTTGGGTGTAGTTGATTTCGAAGTCGATGGCGCTTGGCCGCTCGGCGGTTCGGGCGAAAGCAGCGATCCCGACGGCCCGCAGATCAAGATGCGCGCGGAGGTGCGCTCCTGGCGGTCCGCGCTCGACATCGCTTTGAGTTACGCGTTTGGCCGCGTGATCTCCTCATAGGCTTCTTTCTCGACCGGTTGGGTCGGCATCCGCGGTGTCAGCGCCCGGTTCACGACGTTGGCCTCAAACCAAGCGGAAACCCTTTGGGGCACCCGCTCACCCGCTGGCCCATACGGATCAAAATAGTGTGCGTAGAGTTCGGCAAAAAACTCAAAATGCGACATCGCTGCATAGCTCGAGGGCATGGAGCGAATGAAGTCTATCGTATCGGTACTGACGACCATCAACACCCGGTAATAGAAGTTCATGCAAAAGGCGTTGCCGTCATGCTGGTACCAGGTTCGAAAGTTTCGGTACCACGAGGCACCTGAGCGTTCATAGGCCAGCCGAGGTGCGAAATCTTCACCCCACCACGGATGGCGAGCTGGGGCGTAAGGCTGTGGACCTGGTTGCCAGATTCCGCCCCTGCCAAGCGCCGTATCGATAAAGCGACTCACTTCCCTGACTTCTCGCCGGGTCAGATCGCCCCAGCCGCCCATGAGACCAACCCAGGCGTCAATACCCTCGGACGAAGGCGAGAATATCTGCCACCCAAACTCTTGGTTGAGCCAGTCGTTAATCTGGTCGCTTTCCCGCTCATGCACGGCGTGGCCGACTTCGTGCAAAACGACATTGGCAAAGTCCCTCGGGTTGTCCAAAGTCTTTTCGCCGATCGCAATATCGTGGGTTGTGGGGCTGTACCAACCACCGCCTCGACCATCGTCGAGCAGGATTTGGCGGATGAAGGCATTCCCTTCGACATTGTTGTCGGGCAGATCCCTCAGCAACTTCCAGAGATCTGCGACATCGTCTTCGTCTTCGTTCTCTGTCCAGTCGTTTTCGAGACCAAAGCCAAATCGGATTTCGAACAGTGAATCCTGCAATTGTTCGAGCTCTTTTTCATGTGCATAATCGAAAAGTCTTTGAAGATCGCGTTTGGCCCATTCGGGCAAGTGAGCGCCGCGCGGAAGGCGTGAAAGCATGCTTTGAAACGACGCCGCTTCGTGGTCGATGTCTAGTCCGGCCCTGAGTCGAGCGGCCTGACCTTTGAGTTCCCGAAGAGCAGAAGGCTGCCCGGACCACATCCAGAGATTGGCCCAGCCGTCCGGCTTTTCGACCACATTCGCCTCCCCGTGCGCATCGCGTGACCAACGTTTCAGCTCCTCGGGGTTCTGGGTTAGGTCATCCACCACGTCACGCGGCAAGGTGACTTCAAAGCGTCTTTCGCTGTGCTCGTACGCGGCATGGAACTTCACGGTAGCGTCGTCGACGCTATCCAGCGTGAGTCGAAGTCTCGTCGTTTGGATCAGGAATGGGTGCTCGTTGACGATCAACACCTTGATCAATTCAACCAGGCGATCATCAAAGCCTGCATCCTGCGCAACAAGCTTTTCGCGAAGTTCGTCCATTCCGAAAACTGTGCGAACGAGTGCGGCATCCGCTTCGGTAAACTCCGCTGGCCATTGGGCGATTGAGGTTGATGAGATCTGCTCTGCATCCCGGTGCAAATGCCGCAATCCCCTCGGAAAGACCGAGATGTATGTATGCCGATCTGGGTCGCTGTATTGAAAGCTTTTTTCGACGGTGAAATGGTTGCCACAACTCGGGCACGCCACCGAGTGAAGCCTACCTTCAAGTATCTCCGTTCGAATATCGGGATTTCTCGTCGCGTTCACGCTCGTCGAAAGGAGGGTTTCAAACTGATGCCCACACCGACACTGAATGGTGGTTGGATGCTGAATTGCCATTGCCCGTTCCCTAGGTTGCCATGTCCCGGGAAAGGTAGAAGCGTATTCAAGCATGGCCCGTGACGATCGTCACGGACCAAGGGATGGCACTGGCAAGCGCACATACAGAGCACGAATGCCCGAAGGGTTACTTGTTGGCGTGCTCTGCTCGCGCGATCTCGTGCAGCCAGTCAGCGTGGCGTGGCGCCGTCTTAGTCTTGCTCCACTCATCGAGCATCAGCGGCGCGACGCGCTTCAGCTCGGCATATTGCTCGTCGGTCCCGATATCAGCAGCGAGTTCAACGCGGTGACCGTTGGGATCGAAGAAGTAGATCGACTTGAAAATTCCGTGATGGGTCGGGCCGAGCACGTCGATACCCTGCGCTTCGATATGTTCCTTGGCGGCCAGCAAAGCTGCTTCGGTGGGCACGCGAAACGCGAGATGCTGCACCCATTGCGGCGTGTTGGGATCCTTGCCCATATCGGGCTGGTTTGGCAGCTCGAAGAAAGCCAGGATGTTGTCGTTCCCCGCGTCGAGGAAGACATGCATGTAAGGGTCGTACTCTCCGGTCGATGGAACGTGGTCCTCGGCAAAGGCTGTGGTGTATTCCATGCCGAGCACGCGGCCGTACCATTCGACCGTTTCCTTTGCGTCTTTGCAGCGATAGGCGGCGTGGTGGACGCCTGCGAGTGCGACCGGGTGTGTCATTCCGCTGGCTCTTTCTCCGAGGTATCGAGCACGCCGCGGGCAATCTGATCGCGTTCGATGCTTTCGAACAGCGCCTTGAAGTTGCCTTCGCCGAACCCGTCATCGCCCTTGCGCTGGATGAATTCGAAGAAGACCGGGCCCACTTGCGCCTCGGCAAAGATCTGCAGCAAAAGGCGCGGCTGACCGACGGAGCCATCTTTGTTTTGGGTGGTGCCATCGAGCAGGATCCCACGCATCCTTAGCGCTTCGGCATCTTCGCCATGACCCGGAAGGCGCTCGTCGAGCATCTCGTAATAGGTCGCAGGCGGCGCAGTCATGAACGGCACGCCCAATGCCTTGAGGCGATCCCAACACGCCACGAGATCTTCGCAGATCAGGGCGATATGCTGGATCCCTTCGCCGTTGAACTCGCGCAGGAACTCTTCGATCTGCCCCTTGCCGCCTTCGCCTTCTTCGTTGAGCGGGATACGGATCTTCCCGTCGGGTGCGGTCAGCGCTTTCGAGGTGAGGCCGGTATACTCGCCCTTGATGTCGAAGAAGCGAATCTCCTGGAAGTTGAACAGGCTCTCGTAATAGTCGGCCCAGTACTTCATCCGGCCGGTATAGACGTTGTGCGTGAGGTGATCGATCGTGTGGAAGCCAGCGCCCTCCGGATAGGGGTCGACGCCCGGCAAATAGTCAAAATCGATATCGTAGATCGTCAGGCTCTTGTCTTCGGCCCCGGCGTAGCGATCGACGAGATACAGGATTGCGCCGCCAATGCCGCGGATAGCGGGGATGCGCAGTTCCATCGGGCCGGGCTCGTTTGCCACGGGTTCTGCACCTTGAGCGAGCAGATGATCGTAGGCCTTGGCTGCGTCGCGAACGCGAAACGCCATGCCACAAGCGCTCGGGCCGTGTTCGCGCGCAAAGAACCATGCCGCCGAACGTGGCTCGTAATTGGCGATCAGGTTGATCCCGCCCTGGCGCCACAGATGCACATCTTTGGAACGATGTTTGGCTACGCGCGTGAAACCCATCGTCTCGAATACCGGCTCAAGCACTCCCTTTTCGGGGGCACAGAATTCGACGAACTCGAAGCCGTCGAGGCCTGCCGGGTTTTCGAACAGATCGCCGGCGTGAAGGGATGCGGGTTGGGTCATGGATTCGGGTCTCTCATTGGATGCGCGTTCGTCGAGAGGAGGTCGACGTGGCACATGACAAATTAGTTACGTTTGTAACTAAATACAGCAGATACACGATTCCCGCAAGCCCTGCATTGCTGCAGACCTCAACGTCAGGCGACCTTGCCGATATTCCTGCCGCGTTCGTCCTGCGTTACGGTGAGGCGAGCGCCGAATGGGCTTCCGCTTTCGAATGCGGCGCGAGTCGGTTCGTCGTCCAGATCGGCATTGCCAACCACTCGCTCACCGACGTCGTTGCGGCCTATCCAGACCGCTACGCTGCCGGACTTGGCATGATTGATCGTGTAGGTTTCGACCGTGGCATGGTCGACCCGCTCGTTTGCGAGCGGCAATCCGCTATCGGATTGCGGTAAGATCTCGAACCGATCCCTGCCGGACCAGTCGGCTGGATCCGTGGAATAGATGCCGGTCGCATATTTGCTCATCCAGCCGCCATTGGCTCCGACGAGTGCGTAGCTCCCACGATCGTTTCGAACGCGCTCGACCGCTTCGCAAATCGCATGCGCCGAATAGTTGTTCCCTGCCCCTCCGAAGAACGGCAGACCGCCCGTCAGCGTGAGCCCCCTCTTATCGTCGCCCAGCAGGTCGAAATGCTCGATCTGATTGAAGACCGGGATGGCAAAGCACGAGTAGAAATCGAGATAGGCCATGTCGGCCATGCTCTTACCTGCGCGATCTAGCGCGGCCTCGACACTGGCTATCGATGCGGGGGCGACGGAGAGATCGGGTCGCTCAGACAGTTTCAGCTCGGTCGCTGTAGAAACCGCGTGGATATGGACCCATTGACTTTCCGGGACGCCCAGTTCCCGCGCCGTCCGCGCGCTCGCGACGATGATCGCAGCCGCCTGGTTCACCTGATCGCGCGCCACGGTCATGCGCGTGTAAGGCTCAGCGACGATGCGATTTCGATCGGTAACCGTCGCCAGTTCTTCGGCGCTGCGTTCAACCGGCGCAGCCGCGTGGGGATTGGTCGCCGCCACCTTTGCAAACGGAGCGAACAACTCGCCAATGTCGCGGCGATATTCATCGAGGCTCTTACCCAAACGATACCGGCGCGAATTCTCGGCCAGCGCATAAAGCGGAATCGCTCCGGTCGCGCCATGTGCGAAAAACGCCGGCTCCATCAATTCTTCGACCCCGTATCCCTGATCCTCAAAGTCGCCTTCGATGTCCTCCGACCAATCAGGCTTCTCACCCTTGGCCGACAACGCAAGAACGGTCGAGATCGCCTCCGATCCGACGATCACAGCGCACCGGCTTTCGCCTGCCGCAATTCTGTCCGCAAACTCGCCAACCAGTTTCTGGTTCGTCTGTCCGCCCGTGGTGGTCAGGATCGCCCGTTCTGGGTTCGCGCCAACGCGCTTGGCGATAGCGCGGGGGACGTTGTTCGCGGAGCCGAACGGAGGCTTGCGATCCGGCCGCGACATCTCGAACGCGCGGATCGCAGCGAGCGTGTCGATGAGCGGGGCGACCGGCTCGCTTGCAGAGGTGTCCGCAATTGCCGCTGCCAAGGCTCGTCCGGCGAGATCCATGTAGGAGAGGGCCTCGTAGCCTGGCTGATCGACCCGCTCGGAATATTGGCCGACCCCGATGATAACCGGGGTGTTGTCAGCGATCTCAGTCAACGAAGTCGCCCACCCGTTCGACGATAATCGCCGGAGCCATGCCGCCTGCTGCGCACATGGTCACGAGACCCGTCTTGAGGTCGCGGCGTTCGAGTTCGTCCAGGATCGTACCGATCAGGATCGAGCCGGTTGCGCCGATCGGGTGACCGAGCGCGATCGAACCGCCATTGACGTTGACCTTGTCCCAATCGAGCCCGAGGTCGCGCACGAACTTGGCGGCGACTACGGCAAATGCCTCGTTGATTTCGAACAGATCGATGTCGTCGAGCGTCATGCCCGCCTTTTCGAGTACCTTCTTGGCCGCCGGGACCGGCGCGTTGAGCATCAGCGTCGGATCATCGCCCATATTGGCAGTCTGCACGATCCGTGCGCGCGGCTTGAGTCCATGCTTCTGGGCGTAGTCCTTCGAGCACACCAGCACTGCCGCCGCGCCATCGACCACGCCAGAACTGTTTCCCGCATGGTGGAAATGCTGGATTTCGACATCAGGATATTTCTGATTGATCAGTCCGCGGAAGGTCGCGCCACTGGCGTCGAGCGGCACATCGGCAATCTTGGTAAAGGCAGGCTCGAGCTGGGAGAGACCTTCCATCGTCGTTTGCGGTCGCGGGTATTCGTCGCGGTCGAGCACCACGGATCCGTCATCGCGCACCACCGGAATCACCGACTTGTCGAAACGGCCTTCGCCGATCGCTTCAGCGGCGCGTTGCTGCGAGCGATAGCCGACCTCGTCCAATTCTTCGCGGGTGAAGCCTTCAATCGTGGCGATCGCGTCGCCGCAAATGCCCTGGTGGGATTGCGGGTGCACCTTTTGCAGCCGGGCGTTGTAGCTGCCCATCATCGGCGGCCTTATCCCGGCTTGCATCTTCTCTTTCGACATTGCGGCTGTCAGGCTCATCATTTCGGTTCCGCCTGCGACGATGCAGTCTTCCATCCCGCTCATCACTTGCGCTGCGGCAAGGTTGACCGAAGTGATTCCGCCGCCGCAGAAGCGATCAAGCGTGGTGCCGCTGGATGTAATGTCGTAGCCCGCATCGAGCGCTGCCATTCGGCCAAGGTCACCGGCCTGCATCCCGTCCTGCGTCGAGACCGACCAGATCACATCGTCGACGGTCGAAGTGTCGAGCGAATTTCGCTCCGCAATCGCCCTGAGTACGGTGGCGGCCAAATGCTGGGGATGCTCTTCGGCGAGCGCGCCCTTGCCCTGTTTGCCGATCCCGCGCGGGGTGCGGACTGCGTCGATGATGTAGGCTTCGCCCATGATTTCCTCTCCGGTTTAGCGAAAATGCGGTTGACGTGTCCGTAAGCCCACTGCACCACTCGCACAAGATTCAGTTGCTATTGAAAATGGGAGTGAGAGCCTGTGAGTGAAGAAGTCCTGACGAGCGTCGAGGACGGCGTCCTGATCGTCACCATTAACCGTCCGGAAGCCAAGAACGCCATGTCCAAGGCCGCAGCGGAAGGAATCGCGGCGGCGATGGACCGGCTCGATTCCGAAGACGACCTGCGCGTCGGCATTCTTACCGGAGCGGGCGGTACATTCTGCTCCGGCATGGACCTCAAGGGCTTCCTGCGCGGCGAAAGCCCTACGGTCGAAGGCCGCGGCTTTGGCGGCGTGGTGCAGGCGCCACCGGCCAAGCCGCTGATCGCGGCGGTCGAAGGATATGCGCTTGCAGGCGGGCTCGAACTGATGATTGCTTGTGATTTGGTTGTCGCCAATTCGGGAGCAAAGTTCGGCATTCCCGAAGCTAAGCGCGGTCTTGTTGCCGCAGCCGGCGGCGTCATGATGCTCCCGGACCAGATCCCCGAGCGGATCGCGATGGAACTGGCACTCACCGGCGATTTCATCGGTGCCGATCGTGCCTATGAGCTCGGCCTGATCAACCAGGTCACCGATGGCCCGGCGCTCGACGCGGCCAAGGCGCTGGCCGCCAAGATCGCCGCCAACGGCCCGCTCGCGGTCAAGGTGTCGAAGCAGGTGATGAAAGAATCGCGCGGCTGGGCGATGGAAGATCGCTATGCCAACCAGTCCAAGCTGATCGCTCCGGTGTTCGTCTCCGAAGATGCGCGCGAAGGCGCGGCCGCCTTCGCCGAAAAGCGCGCTCCGAATTGGAAAGGTAAGTAAGAGAATTATTGTTGGGTGCGCTCGGGCATCCGCCCGAGCTTACAGCCCAGCCACCCGCTCCCTCCACCCTTCCACCCGGA
>CAZJZO010000125.1:0-10277 GCA_964550495.1 uncultured Porphyrobacter sp.
GGCGGCTGAATATCGCGCGATAGTTGCACGTGCAACCGGTTTGGCTGCGAGTTGCAGGGCTTTTCCGCTGGCGACGGATTCCCACAGACCGAGCCCCAGCCGAATTGCTAGGCGAACGAAGCGATCGTCCAAACGATGCCAACGATCAGCAATATGCCGATCAGGTCAAGCACCAATCCGGCGCTGACCAGCCGCTCGATCCTGAGCCTGCCGGTCGACCATGCGATCGCATTGGGGCCCGTACCGGCGGGCAGGATGAAGCCCCAGCTTGCCGCAAGCGCGGCTGGCATCGCGATCAGGATCGCGCTCTCGCCCATGCCAAGCGCTGCGGCGAGGCTTGCCACCACCGGGATGATTGCGCTCGCGGTCGCGACATTGCTGGCAAACTCGGTCACCAGAACGACCATTGCGACGATCGCCAGCACCATGATGATCAGCGGGACGGCTTCAAGCGGGAGGAGCGCATTGCCGAGCCAGTCGGCAAGCCCGCTTTCCTGCATCCCCTTGGCAAGCGCGAGGCCCCCGCCGAACATCATGATCACGCCCCAGGGTGCTCGGTCGGCTTCCTTCCATATCAGCAGCGGGCGTCCGCTGCCGTCGGGGAGCAGGAACAGGGCGAGGCTGGCAATGACGGCGATGGTGCCGTCGGTCCAGCTGCGTTCGGGCATGTAGGGCGCAACCCACTGGCGCGACATCCACAACAGGAACGTGATCGCGATAATCGGCACCAGGCGCTTCTCGGCGCTCGACCACGGGCGCTGGTCGTCGATGGAGTCGCGCGCTGCGTTGAGATCGAACGGGTGCGCCGCAACCCTCTGGACCCGCGAGATGATGAACGCGGCCAACGGGACGCCAATGATCACGATCGGCAGTCCGAACGCCATCCAGCGTGCAAAGCTGATCTCCAGCCCGATCATGTTGTCGAGCAGTTGCACCGCAATACCATTGGTCGGCGAGCCGACAATCGTTCCAAGACCACCGATGGTAGCTGCAAATGCAATGCCCATCGGCAGTGCCCCGGCCAAGCCTTCGAACTGGTCGTCGCTCAGACCGCCTCCGGCCAGCACGGCCAGGGCCATCGGCATCATGATCAGCGCGGTCGATGTGTTCGAGATCAGCATCGACAGCAACGCTGCGGAAATCATGAAGGCCAGCAGCAGCCGCGTCTGTCCGCCGCTGGTTCCGATCGTCTTCAGGATCGCAAGGCTCAATCGCCGGTGCAGGCCGGTTCGCTCGATCGCCAGCGCAATGAACGCACCGCCCAGCAGCAGGAACAGGATCGGCGCATAATATGCGCCTGCCGTTTCGGGCGCAGTCATCACTCCGCCCAGCGGCAGCACGAGGAACGGAAGCAAGGCGGTCGCCGTCAGTGGCACGGCCTCGGTCATCCACCACGCCGCCATCCACACCACCAGGCCGGCGACGAGCCACGCGGCGCCGTCCATACCTGCTGGCGGGGCGGTCAGCAGCGTTGTGGCGAATGCAAGTGGGCCAAGGGCCAGTCCGATCCGGCGGGCTGTCAAAGCGTATGTCCCCTTATGCCTTGGCGATTCTTTCGGTCCGGACGACCGGCACGGCGTCATTCCAATCGGTCACCCGGCCTGCTTCGTCAACCAGCGCGATGCGGAGCACATTTCCGGTCGTGGGATCGACCAGGTCGAGAGGGGAGGGTTCCTTGTCGAGATTGGTATCGGCCCATTGCATCATTGCAAACAGAACCGGGCCGAAATTGCGCCCCATCTCGGTCAGAGCATATTCGCTGCGAGCCCTCGAATTACCCGCGCGGTAGGTGCGTTTCTCCAGCATTCCAAGCTCGACCAGCCGCGCGGTGCGGTTCGAAAGCGTTGCACTCGAAATCTCCAGCTCGCGTTTGAGATCGTCGAACCGAGTTACCCCGTAGGACACCTCGCGCAGGATCAGCAACGTCCAGCTATCGCCGAGCAGCCGCGCTGCATCGGCCATGCCGCACATGTCCAACGGAACGGGGGACTGCGACAGGCCCGAAGAGAGTGGGGAATGACCTGAGTTTGACAATTGAATTCAGCCCTCCTAAGGCTGGGTTCGATTTCCGGAGTCAGGTATGACCTATCTCGATTTGATCCTGTTGGCAAAGATTGCCGGGACCGCGCTGTTTGTTGGCCTCCCTTTCCTGCTGATTCCGGCTCCGCGCCTGATCGGCATATTGCAAATCGAAGGAGCGGAGGCCGCGCTCCCGCTTATCCGCCTCTATGGCTGGGCGGTGGTTGCCTTGCTGGTTGGCTATTCGTTCGGGTTCTCCTGGATGACCGGTAGCGTTTTTCCGATTGGCGTGGTCACGATGGGGCTGGTCTCGAATGCAGGAGCGAGCGTTCTGCTTGTGATTACCGGCGCATGGCGGCAGGCTCTGCCGATGACGATCTTCCTCGCAGCCATAGCCCTCTCGCTCGTCTTTGCGATCGTAAACCCCGATGCGGTCATGCGCGCGCTATGAATGAGGACCGTACCATCGAGGTGGTTGCCAACACGCTGCGCGACACCCGACTGGTGACGACGCTTGCCAGAGCGTTTCAGGACGATCCGGCGCTGGTGTGGATTCTGCCTGACGCCCGGACACGCGCGCGCGTTTTGCCGAGCTTCTTTGATGTCATGGCGGAGCAATCGCAGCGGCATGGGGAGATTTTGGCCTCGGACAACCGGGAAGCCGCATCGCTATGGTACCCTCCGGGCAAGGTTCGCGATGGTTGGTTTGACAGTCTGCGCGACAACCTGCGGATGCTCGCGGTGTTCAAAGGAGCGCTTTCGCGCGGCCTGAAGGTCGCCGAAGCGATGTATGCGCGTCACCCAAGCCCGCAACCGCATTGGTATTTGCGATATGTCGGCGTCAGCCCCGATGCGCAGGGCAAGGGGTGGGGCGGAGCCATCATTCGGTCAGGAATCGCGCGCGCGGCCGAGCAGGGTTGCGGAATGCTGCTGGAGACCGCGACCGAGAGCAATGTCGCGATCTACACCCGCCTCGGGTTCGACATCACTGAAGAATGGCAGGTGTCGGGTGGTGGACCCAAATTCTGGACCATGATCCACCCGGCTCCTTGAACCTATTCGACTTCCTTGGGCGCTTCGCCCTCGGAATAATCGCCGTCGCCATAGATCACCATGCCGGTCCGAATGCCGCGTTTGATCGCTTTACTGATCTTCGCCTGTCGCTCGGCAATCAGACGCTGGATTGCGATATTCGGCCGCGAGCGCACGGGCGGCGCGGACAGGCCATTGGGGCCTGAGGCGAGGCCGTTTGCGCCCACCGCAGGATCGCGTTGGGAGAAGCGGAAATTCACACCCGGATCGCGCTCGCCGCGCGCAAGGTCGGCGAGGTCGCCGTCGAACGTGTTGTAGGCGGTGCGGGATGTCTTGCTCAGCAGTTTCTGCACGTCCTCCGCAGCGAACTGAGCCAGATGGCCGCGCAGCGCATCGAAGTCACCAAAGTAGTAGGGCGCCGCTTCTTCGTACACTCGGCTTACTCGCAGTGCGCCGCCGTAGCTCTCGACGCCGCGCAGGGAATTGACGAATTCTTCTCCCGCGAGCGACAGAAGCGCATCGACATTGCCGCCGGTGTAAGCGAGCCGCTGGATCGAAGGTCCGCCGATGACTCCGCGCCAAAAGCCGTAGATCACCTTGGGATCCTGCCAATTGGGATAGACGATCCGCTCCCGGATATCGCGCGGAGACAGTTCAACGCCCTTGATGGTGACGAGTTTGGCATCATCGAGCGGAGCGCCATTCGATCCGAATTGGCGCTCGGCCGGTTCCGACAGGGGATACTCGCCGGCAAGCGCTTCGATCACGGCAACGTTGTGCAGGTTCAGCCAGAATGCGAGCTGCTCGTTGCGTGGGATCGCGGTCAGATCGAGCTGCGTTCCAACCCGCTCGAGATCCTGACGATATTCGGTCAGAGCCTGGCGGATACCCGGCGTGAGATAGGAAAAGGCGACGCGGTTGCCTTCGAGGCGATAGCGCGATTCGTGTCCGTAAATCCGGCGCGTGCCGAGCTCGGGTTCGACCCGGCCGGGTGTTTCCCGGATCGAAGGCCCCATCGGCACCACGAACCAGGCTAGCGCTTCATTCCAGTGCTCATAATCGATCCGGTGCTCGCGGCGATCGGACGCCGGGACAAACTGAGGGATGGCCGATCCCGTGCTGGTGACCGAATTGGAACCGCGCGTCTGGAACGCTGTCGATGCGCTTTCCGCAGCGAGCGGCGCCGCCAGGCTTCCAAGGGCGAGTGCGGCAATTAGTGTACGAGGCTTCATCGCGTGTCTCCCACTATGACAGGTTGCAAACCCCTCCATGTGATGAAGTATCGAGTTGAGAACTAACGCAAGATGAACCGCAGATAACGGCTCGACCTATTGCTGGTTATTCAACTTCACCCTTTTCGGGAGGATCGCCTGGCAGACGGATATTGCTGAAAGTTACCGTTCCGGTGCGGATTCCGCGGCGCTCGATGTAGTCGAACTTTTGTCGGCGCTGTCGCAGCAGATCAGCTACCCCGGGGCCAAGCCGGCCGTTTGCAAAGAAGGCATTTCCGCGCGCTCCGCCGGCGAGGTCGGCAATGTCATGTTCGCGTAAACTTACTTTGATCTCGCGGGTCTTGTTGATCTTCTTTTGCACGTCCTCATTCGCGAACTCGAGCAGATGCGCTCTCAGATCTGTACCGAAGTCATCGAAGAAGAATGGCGCAGCTTCTTCGTAGATGCGCGAGACGTGCAGTGTCTTGCCGCGATTCTCGACCCCGCGACGCGAGCTGGCAAACTCGCGACCTGCACGGTCGAGCAGGTTTGAAACGGTTGCTGCAGCAAAGGCTTCGCGCTGCATCGCCGGACCGCCGATCTCGCCGCGCCAGAAGCCGTAAATCACCTTCGGATCCTTCCAATTTGGAAAGACGATCCGAGTGCGAATGTCCTTCGGGCTCAGGGCGATGCCCTTGACGGTGATGAATTTGGCATCGTCGAGCGGCACGCCGTCAATCTCGATCTCGCGCGGCTGGCGTACGGGCCATGCCTTGGCGATCTGTTCGACCAGTGCGACATTGTGCAGGTTGAGCCAGTAGGCGAGCTGCTCATTGCGAGGCAGCGACTGGATATCGAGCGTATCGGCCACGCTTTCGAGATCGCGGCGGTACTCTCCGAAGCTGTCGATCACGGCTTTGTTCATGAAGCTGAACGCAACCATCGACCCTTCGAGCCGATAGATAGAATTGTGTCCCATACGGCGACGCGTGCCGAGATTCTGGCCACGATCCGAAGCGGTTGGCCCGGGCATCTTGCGCAAGGGCGGTCCCATCGAAATAACGAAATTGGATAGTGCCGAAGTCCAGATCGCGTAGTCGATCTTGTGATCGATCGGACTCTTTCCGGGCGCGAAGGCGGCGTAGGGATCGGACGCCTCCTCAAGTGGGGAAGGCGAAGCGCCAATCGGGCCGGCGGGCTGGAGGACGGTGGCCGAAGGCACATAATCGGACGAGGCGTCCTTGGCTGCTGCAGGAGCCGAAAGAAAGATCAGTGAACCGAGCGCTGACGCCGCAAGCCGATGTGTTTGCATGGACATAAGGTTTCCCCACCAACCAAAAAACCCAATCAATTCCTCATCATGTCGCGTCCATTCATAACCTCCGATGAATGTTGCCGATCGAAGCAAAAGGGCCGCCAGATGTTGGTCTGGCGGCCCTCATCATGGGGGACTGTATTGTGTGGGGGAGGGCTTATTCGACCTCGCCGTCATCCTCGCCTTCGCCCGGCAGTTTGATATTGCTGAACGTGACAGTGCCGGTGCGGCCTTCGCGGATGATCTTCTGGAACTTCTGTTCGCGGGCTGCGAGCAGGCGCGCCATGCTTTGGGGGATCCGGAAGCGGGTGGAAACGCCATCGGAGGTGATGTTCTGGTAGGTCGGTTCGCGCACTCCGCCAGCCAGATCGGCAATATCGTATTCGGTTATACTGGCTTCGATCCGGTTGGTCTCGCTCAGGATGCCGCGGACATCCTCATCGGCGAATTCGGCCAGGTGAGCGCGCAGATCGGCCTCGAAATTGGGGAAGAAGAACGGCGCCGCTTCCTCATACACTTTCGAGACTTGCAGCTTGCTACCGGACTTTTCGGTGCCGCGCAGCGAGTTCACGAAGTCGCGCGCACCGCGATCGAGCAGCCGCGAAACATTGTCCGCGTTGAAGGCTTCGCGCTGTATCGACGGGCCACCGATGTCGCCGCGCCAAAAGCCGTAAATGACCTTGGGATCCTTCCAGTGCTTGTAGACGATCTTCTCGCGGATATCGCGTGGGCTCAGGGCGATGCCTTCAACCGTGATGAACTTGGCATCGTCCAGCGCGACACCGCCGATTTCGATCTCGCGTGGCTGGCGGATCGGCCAGGCATTGGCGATCTGTTCGATCAGCGCGACGTTGTGGAGATTGATCCAGTAAGCGAGCTGTTCGTTGCGCGAGAGCGCCTGAATGTCGATCTTTTCGGCGGTCGCTTCCAGATCCTTGCGATACTCGGTGAAGCTCTCTTTCACTTCGGTGTTGAGGAAGGAGAACATCACGCGCGTGCCCTCAAGCCGGTAGCGCGAAACATGGCCGTACTGACGCCGCGAACCGAAGCTCGGATCGGGGCGACCGGCGCCCTGGCGCAGCGAAGGCCCCATCGAGACGACAAGGTTCTTCATCGCTTCGTCCCAGATCGAATAATCGATCTTGTCGCGGTTGGGGTTGGCGCTGGGGGTGAAAGTCTCGAACCCGGCATCGCCCGATTGAGCGGATGCAGGGACGGACAGCGCCAGGGCGCTGGCGCCAATGACGAGGGAGAGGGTGTGAACGTGGGGAAGCCTGAAAAGCGTTGTCATCGTCGGGGTTCCTTCCTGATCGTCCCGGCCATTCTCGTGCGGCCGTGGATGCGGGGGCAATCGGGTGGGGCGAGTGATCGGAATTGGGGAAAGTCCGGTTCCAGCCCCTGAGCAATCTTATAGATCAGAATGAGATACGCGTGGGACCGCCAATCGGTTTCAGTGTGTTATTCATCGAATACACCTGCAGTTGGTCGGTGATGAGGGGGCTGGCGCTAGCTTGAGCAGTCCAATTCCCATTCGCCCTCATCGTTTCGCTGAGCTCGAAATATTCTCACAACATCGCGTCGAGCCCCTCCGCGACGAACCGTCTCGCATGTCTGTATGCCTATGTCCGGGTTGCCCTGAATGACCTTTACCGGTTCGATTGTGAGCTCAAGCTTCGAGGCGGGATGCAAGCAGATGAACCCTTCCTGGCATTCTATTTGAGCGAGAAGACGAGTAGACACTTCCTTCCCCTCAAACAGAGCATAATCGGCCAAAGCATCGATTTCTGCGGGTGGTTGCCAGGAAGATGGTTTGGCGGACTGGGTGGCGACGTTTGGATGAGCGCAGCCATTGGCGAGGCCTGCGCAAACAACAAGGGCCAGAGCAGCCAATGCTCTAGCCCCCTTGTGTGTCTCAACGACCATGCTGAGCCAGCGCCCTATTTTGGCGCAAGCACCATCAGCATCTGACGGCCTTCCAGTCGCGGGAAGGCTTCAACCTTGGCGATTTCCTCGACATCCGTCTGCACCCGCTTGAGCAGGTCCATGCCGAGATGCTGGTGCGCCATTTCGCGCCCGCGAAACCGCAGGGTGACTTTCACCTTGTCGCCGTTTTCGATGAACTTGTTCACGTTCCGCATCTTCACGTCGTAATCGTGCGTGTCGATGTTGGGACGCATCTTCACTTCCTTGATGTCCTGCGTCTTCTGCGTCTTGCGCGCCGCGTTGGCCTTTTTCTGGGCTTCGTAGCGGTATTTGCCGACATCGAGGAACTTGCACACCGGCGGATCGGCATTGGGCGAGACTTCGACCAGGTTCAGGCCCTTGTCATTGGCCTGCTCGACCGCTTCGTTGGTGAACATCACGCCAAGGTTCTCGCCTTCATCGTCGATAACGCGGACCTTGGGAACTTGGATATACTGATCGTAGCGAGGGCCGCTTTTAACGGGCGGGGCCATCGAACGCCGAGGTGGACGGGCTATGTTTGATCTCCTGTAACAGCCTGAGTCTTGGTGGCGGTTATGTAGGGAGTCGAGCAGCGAAAAGCCAGCAGAGTCTGGAAGGGTTATAACTGCACACCCCAGGACTGCTTCGGAAGGTCGAAAAGGCCAAAGCCAATGATGCGCGGGAAGACCCACCAGACGACTGAAAAGAACAGCCCGAAGAAGACTGTCACCAACGGGACTGCGACTATTCCCAGGACGCTCAGCTCCATGCGTCGACCCGCTCCGCGCCAGACTGCTGGGACAATCTCGACGACGAAGAATGTCGAAACGACCACGCCCGTCATCAGACCTGATGGCCATATCTGCGACCAGGAAAATCGGTCTCCGAACAATTGTCCGATGACCAGTGCGCCCATGCAATAGACGAGGGGCAGCATGATGATCCCGCCCCAGATTCTAAGCGGTTTGGGCATGGCTTTCTTGCCCCTTGGGGTTAGCCAGACCGAAAGGACGAAAAACACGGCCCAGGCGGCGAGATGCCAGGCAGTGATCGTGCTTGCGACCCACTCAAGAGGGCTAAAGCGTGTCACGCAGCATCGCGATAGAGCGGGAATGTGACCAACTTGCCCCTTGCGGGCAGCACCGCGTCGATAGTCTGGGCTGGCTGGAGGGCTTCCAGGATTGCCGAAGCACCCGCGTCCATGCCGCCGGTATAGGCTCCGAAAGCGGGTGCGATCATGCGATCTCCGCGCCCCTGCGAACGGCCGATTACGCCGCAGGGCCGGGCGATATGGCGATTGCGCACCCGCACGCGCATCTTGGGGTGATAGTGGCCGGAGAGTTCGGGCCTGGTCTCTCCCTGTCTAGCCTCGTGCCTCAGGATGATTCCGGCGAGTTCCATCTCGTTTGTCAGAGTCGCCCCGAACGCGCGGTGCATCTGCTCATCGTGGTTGCCGGTGATCCACACCCAGTCGAGCGCGCGGATCAGCGATTCGAGCATGCCGGCGGCGTAGGGATCGAGGCGGTGCGTGCCCGCATCGTCGTGAAAATTGTCGCCCAGCGTTATCACTCGCCGCGCGCCGGTCGACTTCACCGCATCTGCCAGCCGTTCCAGCGTTTCGCGGCTATCGTATGGCGGCAGCATCTGCCCCGTCTGTGCGTACCAACTGCCCTTTTCGAGGTGCAGGTCTGCAACCAGCAAAGCACCTTCGCGCGGCCAGTAGAGCGCATTGTTCTTGAGCAGAACCAGCTCTTCTCCGGCAAACTCCAGGGGTGCGAACGAAACGGGAACCATTGCTTCCAATTGCCGCGCCTCGTGATCAATTGCAAGCGCTCGATTTCCAATCATTCGATTGACTTGCGCGGTGTCAAAGCGGATTGACACCTACATCGTCATCGCGATGATCGCTCGTGGATATGGGATGGGATGAATGACCGACTGGACACAGCACACCGAACGCGCACGAGGATGGTTCGAGAGCCTGCGCGACCAGATCTGCGCTGCCTTTGAAGCGATCGAGCGCGAAGCCGGTTCCGATGCGGCGTTCGAATACACACCCTGGACCCGCGAAGAGGAAGGCAATGACGACCCCGGTGGCGGGGTACAGGGCCTGATGAAAGGGAAAGTGTTCGAGAAGGTCGGCGTTAACTGCTCGACCGTGCGAGGCAATTTTCCGAAGGAATTCGCCGCCAGCGTGAACGGCGCCGACCCCGAAAATCCCGGCTTCACTGCGACCGGCATCAGCCTCGTCGCGCATATGGTCAATCCACATGTCCCCGCGGTGCACATGAACACGCGCTTCCTGACGACTGGCAAGGCTTGGTTCGGAGGCGGCGCGGACCTCAACCCGCCGATCCCCTATGACGAGGATACCGAAGAATTCCACGCCAGCATGCGCGCGGCCTGCATGGCGCATAATCCGACATACTATGATCGCTACAAGAAGTGGGCGGACGAGTATTTCTACATTCCCCACCGCGACGTGCATCGCGGGGTAGGGGGCATCTTCTACGACCATCTCGAATGCGACGACGATCCGAGCTGGGATCGCAATTTTTCTTTCACACAGGATGTCGGCAAAGCCTTCCTCGACATTTACCCCAAGCTGGTGCGCAAGCGGATGGAAAGCGATTTCGACGATACGGATGTCGCGCAGCAGCTGGAGTATCGCGGTCGCTATGCCGAGTTCAACCTCGTCTATGATCGCGGCACGATCTTCGGCCTCAAGACAGGCGGCAATATAGACGCGACCCAGA
>CAZJZO010000126.1:0-9989 GCA_964550495.1 uncultured Porphyrobacter sp.
CGCGTTCGCCCGGGCGGAAGAGGTATTCCAGGTTGTCGAGCGGGCCGTGACCATTGAGGAGGTAAGTGTAGGCAGCGCTCGACACATCGAGGATGTCGGTGGGCATCATGCGCATCCTGGCCCACATCCGGCGGTCCTCGCCCGAAAGCGGATAGTCGTCGGTCCAGGTGTTCTGGTTGTAGTTGAAGTAGCCTTCGCCCTTCTTAAGCTTGTCGAAGATCGTGTGGGGCGACATTTCGCTGAATTCGCTCAACACCACGATATATTCGCGGTCGGCCCGCACCGGATCGGGTCCGGCGGGATCGACCACGATAGCGCCGTAGTGGCCGGCCTGTTCCTGCAACCCGCTATGCGAGTGCCACCAATAGGTTCCTGCCTGCCGCACGGGAAACTCCGCTGTGAATGTCTCGCCTGGCTTGACGCCGGGAAAGCTCACGCCGGGCACGCCGTCGAGCTGAAACGGCACGAGCAGACCGTGCCAGTGGATCGAGGTATCTTCCTCGAGCTGGTTATGGACGTTGAGCCGGACGGTCGTGCCTTCCTGCAAACGCAACAGCGGACCAGGGATAGTGCCGTTGACGGCGATCGCTCCGCCGCGCCTGTTGCCGGTCGCGAAGGCCGACCGGGCAACGGTGAGGTCGATATTGGGGCCGGATACCTCGTCCAGCCCTTTGCGGGCGTTACCCGCCAGGATGTCCGCCCCGCGCGCCCAGGCCGGCATTGCCCCGGCAAGGCCGAGCAGACCCAATCCTCCTGCTCCGGCTCCGAGAAACTTGCGTCGATTGACGGCGGTCATAAAGGGCTCCTGACTTGGCGTTTACCGTTACTTACGCGCGCGCCCATCCAACCCCTCAAAGTTTTTCGAAGCGCTCCTTCAGCCTGTTGCGCGCGCGGTATACGCGGGTTTCGATCGCCTTTTCGGTCGTTCCGAGAAGGTCGGCCGCTTCGGCCTGGCTACGCCCCTCGATGGTCACGAGCACGAGCGCTTCGCGCAGCCTTACGGGCATTCGTGCGATCTCGGCCTGAACAAGATTGAGCTCTTCCCTGGAAACGGCCAGCGCTTCAGGACCCGGGACATCGTCGGCGATGGAATGGAGTTCGTCATCGCCCGACAGCCCGAAAAAGCCCGCGACCTTGCGCCTGCGCAAACGGTCCCGGCAGCGGTTGAGGACGACGGTTGTCAGATAGGGTCCGATCGGCTTGTCCGGATCGAGCCGATGGCGCGTCAGCCACACCGAAGCGAGGCTGTCCTGAACAACGTCCTCTGCCTGAGAAGGAGAGGAAAGCATGCGTGTTGCGAGCGCGAGAAGCCGACCGGTTTCATGCTCGACGAGCTTGCTGAAAGCTCGCTTGTTTCCGGCCCTCGCCTGCGAGACAAGGGCCTCATCCGGAGTGTCGCCCGCCCCCGACATGGCGCTTCAGTCGCGCGGGTCGCGGGTCAGGGCGTCGGAGACCTTGCGGTCGAACTGGCGTTGCTGTTCTGGATCGAGGATTTCGCGCATGTCGAAGACATGGCGCACCGTTGCCTTCTGCAGATCGCCCATGCGCGCATGCACCTCGTCGATCGCGGCCGAGACCTCGGGACCGTACTCATGTTCGTTTTCCATCGCCTGGGCGAGCCGGGCATTGGCGGCGCGCGCAGATCCTTCGAGCCGTGCCCTTTCGACCGCGAAACGGGCCTCGAGCGCATCGAGACGCTGCTCCTGGTCGGTCGTCAGCGTGAGCTCGTCATGCACGAAATCGTGCAGTCCAGAGCCGGCTTCGTGATTGGCCCAGCGATCTGCCGCAAGAGCGCCGAGGCACCCGGCGAGTGCTGCCAGCAGCACCGCGAGAATAATATGCGTCGTCTTCAAATCTTATTGCTCCACGTGGAGGAGCGCTGACGGCGACAGCTGCTCGCCGAGGATAAGACTTTCACCGAACGGCGCCGGCGATGCACCATAGCCCCCGGGCCATCCGCTGGTTCCCGCGCCCGCCCCGAGCCCGACGACGAAAAGACCGGCAAACAAAGCCGCCCGCCGACGACGATCGGCAATTTCACCGAGCTGTCCGGCACGTTGCCAGACGCCATCCATGAAGTCGGGAGGGACTTCGCTGGCGGCGGTGGCGGAAAGCGACCCGAGCACCGCATCGAGAGACTGATTGTCGCGCATCCGAAAAACTCCTGTGGGTTGCACCTGTCCTATACGCGCTCGTCTGCACAAACCCTTAAACTTCTTTTTTTGAGGGAATGACTGCAGCCGTACGTAATCGAGATGGGTCTGTCAGAAACGGGTCGTACCCGGGATGAATGGGAGCCTAGTCATGAATAATGCCACCGCGCCCGAAAATAGCCGTGATTTCACACCTTTGCTGGGCAAGAGCTTCCTTACGCCGCTCTACGACCGGGCAATCGGTCTGTTCACCCGCGAAAATCTCTGGCGACAAAAGATCGTCGAAGAGCTGCATCTTGCCCCAGGCGACCGGGTGATCGATGTTGGCAGCGGAACCGGCACTCTTCTTAAGGCATTGATGACGGATTGTCCGCAAGCCGGGCTGATCGGTGTCGAACCCGACCCGGCCGCGCTTGCGATTGCCCGACGCAAATTCGGCGCAGGAGCCGATCTCCTCAAATGGCACGACGGTTTTCTCGGCGACCTCGAGTTGCCCGATGGATGGCAACCCAACAAGATGGTCAGCAGCTTGGTCCTTCACCAGGTCCCTTTGCGAGAGAAGCAGGCTATCCTTGAAACCATCGAGACCCTGCTCGTGCCGGGCGGGACAGTCTTGATTGCGGATTACATGCAACAGGACAGCCAGCTGATGCGCGCTCTCTTCAGAGCGACGGTCCAGTCGCTCGACGGTGTCAGGGACACGCAACCAAGCGCAGACGGCGAAATCGAAAAACTGTTTGCCGAGATTTTTTCGGAGCCCCGGCTGCTCGACCGGATTCCGACAGTGACCGGGACAATCTCGCTCTGGCGCGGGTACAAGAAAGGAATTGCGCAATGATTTCAAGGAAGGTTTCGGTGCTCCGGCGGCCGGTCGCCGCCGCGGCCCTGCTGGTGCTGGCAGCCTGTTCCAACGTGGCACAGGCGGCGACCTATACGATGTACCGCGATCCCGGATGCGGATGCTGCCTCAGCTGGGCAGGCCATGTCGAAGAAGGGATGGAAGCCAAGGTCGCATCGGTCGACAGCAACGACATGGCGGCAATCAAGACCGCGCGGGGGGTACCCCAGGAACTGTGGTCATGCCACACGATGGAGGTCGATGGATACATAATCGAAGGCCACGTGCCTGCCGAAGCCGTTGCCAAGCTGCTGCGCGAACGTCCCGCCGGTGTTGCAGGTCTATCGGTTCCGGGGATGCCATTGGGATCGCCCGGCATGGAGGCCGGAGGGCGGAACCAGCCCTACGAGGTCATTGCCTTTGGCCCGGGCGGACAGCGCGTCTTTGCATCTTATCCGTGAGTGTGGGGAGCCTGCAACGGAGGCCTCAGGAACCATCGCGCCAACGATGTGCAGCGGATTGCTTGCGGGGGACCGACACAAACCCGGGTGAACCGGGATGGGCGCAAAGACGCCTGCCGATTTTCCCGCCGGGTCTGGGGTTGGCTGCCCCCACCAGCCCCAGACCCTTCAATTTGTGACAGTGCGACAATCGCAAAAGAGGAGAAACACGTTGGAACGACGATCGATCAAGAGTTCGATACTCGCATGGGGCTGGACGCTCAGCCTGCTGCTGCTTCTCAGCTATCTGCTATGCGTCGCTCTTGGAGTGCTCGCGCCCGAGCGGTTTCACATGCACGAAGCCTGGGCACCGCTCCTTCCGTGGTTCGAATGGCTGACCCTGTCGGGGTTCCTCGCGGGCGCGGCGGGTAGCTTTCTCTATGGCTGGTACATCGCTCTCATCGCGGCCCCGCTCTACCGCTTTTTCCAATATCGATTTGCGTAAGTTGGCCCGATCAAGCGAACCGCGCTCCGACAAGAAAGCTCGCATTGCAAGCGAAAGCTGATCCAGCTAGTTGGATCGGCTGAACTACGGAAGAAAGAGAGTACGCGATTTTCAAAACAATTTCTTCACGGGGTCGGCGAACGCTAACCGCCCATGCGGTCCTGGGTGCTGCCCTTGGCATCACGATCCTCCATCCGGTAACCACGCTCGTCTTCTGGTACGAGTTCGGTCCGTGGCATGACACCGGCAGCAATACTGCCATTGGGTTCATGATCGGCCGGCTGGTCAATGCTTTCGCGTTCGAAATGCTTCCCATGAGCGCCATCTACGCGGTGATCGGCGGCGCCCTTGGTCTGGGATTTGGCATGTATCACATGCGGCTGGCGCGAGCTCAGTCTAAGGTACTTTTTCTCGAACGCGAACTCGACGAGGAGTTGCCGCTTCTTATCGCACGCGGCGAGGGCGAGCGATTGGAATTCAAATCGTCCTTGCGGTGGGACAGGCGTGAGAACCGGGTCAACCGGTCACTCCAGCAGGTCGTACTCAAAGCGATTGCCGGCTTTCTCAACCATGAGGGCGGGACACTGCTTATCGGGGTTGGAGACGATGGGAAAATCACTGGCATTGAAGCCGATATGCAGACACTCAAACACGCCAATCGGGATGGGTTCGAGCGTGTTCTTATGGACCTGGCGAAGGATGGATTCGGAGGACATGCTTGCGCCCTGATCCATTGCCGGTTTCACGCAGTGGAAGGAAAGACAGTGTGTCGTATTATCGTCGAAAGGAGTGCTGACCCCGTCTATCTCGTTGAAGGCGGTATCGCACGCCTGATGCTACGCGTTGGCAACAGTACGCGTGAGCTCGACGTGCGCGAGGCACAGGCACATCTGCGCAATCGGGCACCCGGTCGATCCTAATCTGCCGACAAGCCATTTCAGAAATTTCCCTGAGCGGTCTCGATCTATTTTTGCGAATCCCGATGTGGAGTTGGCAAGGACCACCGGCGCGCAATCGGCTAGAGAACCTGCGACGCAACACCGCATGCTTCCCGCGCTCGCAACGCCTACCCAATGACGGCTCGCGCACTTTTTGGTTTTTTTGAGGTATGAGCCCCTTTCCAACGTACTTTGTGGAGTGATGTTTCTCGGACGGGAGGACATCGACAGGGGAAAGACTTGCAGACAGATGGCGACGATCAACATGGGAAGAGTGCGGGCTCGATAACGCTGCTTGGCGGTGTCGCGATGGGAACCGGCGTCATGATCGGCGCTGGCATCTTCGCACTGACCGGCCAGATTGCCGAGCTCGCCGGCCCGCTCTTTCCCTTATCCTTCATCGCAGGCGCGCTGGTAACTTCGCTGGCGGCCTACAGCTATATCAAGATGTCGAACAAATGGCCGTCTTCGGGCGGCATCGCGATGATCTTGCAGAAAGCATACGGGCCCGGCGTGATCGCCGCCTCGGCCTCGCTCCTGATGGCGCTCTCGATGGTCATCAATGAAAGCCTCGTGGCCCGCACCTTTGCGACCTACGCGCTGCGCCCGTTCGGGCTCGAAAGCAGCGGGTGGCTCGTTTCTCTCGCAGCGCTTGCCCTCATCATCTTCGCCTATCTCGTCAATGCAGCGGGCAACAAGTCGGTAAGCGGCTTCTCGCTCATCATGTCGGCCATCAAGATCGGCGGCATCGCGCTATTCGCAGTCGCGGCGATCTGGGCCAGCGGTTTTTCATCAGGCGCGTTTTCGCAGCCCGTTTCGCTGACGAATGCAGAAGCCATGCTCGCCTCGGTTGCCTTCTCGATCCTCGCCTTCAAGGGCTTCACCACGATTACCAATAGCGGCGGCGAAATCGTCGACCCGCACAAGAATGTCGGCCGGACCATCATGATCTCGATCGCGGTTTGTATCGTGATCTATCTGCTTGTCGCAGTGGCGGTGGGTTCGAGCCTGAGCATATCCGAGATCGTCAAAGCGCGCGATTATTCGCTCGCGGCAGCGGCGCGTCCGGCGCTGGGTGAGCTGGGCTTCTACTTCACCGTCGCGATCGCGATCGCCGCAACGACTTCGGGCGTGATCGCGAGCGTATTTGCTGTGTCGCGCATGCTTGCGATGCTGACAGACATGAAGATGATCCCGCACAGCCATTTCGGCATGAGCGGCGGAATACGCAGCCACATGCTGGTCTATACGGTGGTCATTGCCGGGACGCTTGCCGTCCTGTTCGATCTGTCGCGGATCGCCTCGCTGGGTGCTTTCTTCTACCTCGTCATGGATATGCTGGTGCACTGGGGCGTCCTGCGCCACCTGCGCAAGGAAGTCGGCGCGCGAGCAACAATACTTCTTACAGCACTTGCGGCGGATGGCGTGGTCCTCGCAGCCTTTACCGCGGCCAAATTGCGCAGCGATCCTGCCGTTGTCGCCTACGCGGCGATCGGCATCGTCGCAGTCTTCGTGGGAGAATGGATTTACCTTTCGCACAATTCCGAAGCGCCCGCATCTCCTGAAGATGATGGGTCAGGAGAGAAAAGGTGATGGCACCTTCTTCAACCAGCTTTGCCGCTTTTACGCCGGGCTTTTTCGAAACCGTTCACCGAAAACCGGCGTTGAGCACGAGACACGTCAGGCAAAACAGATGGAGCGATTCATGACGACCCGAACAGCGGCGGTCTACCGCATGGTCATGGAGGACCATGTCTGTCCCTATGGCATCAAGACGGTCGATCTTCTCAAGCGGCAAGGTTTCGAGGTCGACGATCATCACCTGACCAGCAGGGAGCAAACCGACGCATTCAAGGACAAGCACAACGTCGAGACCACCCCGCAGACCTTTATCGAAGACAAGCGCATTGGCGGCTATGACGATGTCCGCGAGTTCTTCGGCAAGAGCCGTTCGCAGCCCGAGGAAGGCGAAACCAGCTATCAGCCGGTCATTGCGATTTTCGCGGTCGCGCTTCTGCTCGCGCTCGGACTGAGCTGGGCCTTTTTTGATAACCTCTTCACTGTCCGGGCCGCCGAATGGTTCGTGAGCCTATCGATGACCCTGCTCGCCGTTCAGAAGCTTCAGGACGTGCGCAGTTTCTCGACGATGTTCCTCAATTACGACCTGCTCGCACGGCGCTGGGTGCCCTATGGCTTCGTCTACCCGTTCGGCGAAGCCGCTGCCGGCATTCTCATGACCGCGGGCGCGCTGACATGGCTTTCTGCTCCGTTGGCATTGTTCATCGGCACCGTCGGCGCTGTCAGCGTCTTCAAGGCTGTCTACATCGACAAGCGTGAGCTCAAATGCGCTTGCGTCGGCGGCAGCAGCAATGTGCCGCTCGGCTTCGTCTCGCTGACCGAAAATCTGTTCATGATGGGAATGGGCCTGTGGATGGGCGCGAAGCTTCTCGCATGATCACCGCGCTTCTTCTCGCCATTTTTCTGTTCCTTTCAGCCGTCTCTTCCCACCTTGCCATTCTGGGTGTCGGTCACCGGCTTCTCGATCGCCGCCGCGATACGCTGGCAAAGCTTGCCGTTTCGTTGCTCGTGCTCGCGTCGCATTTTCTGGTCGCGATCCTTTTTGCAGCAGGTTTCTGGCTGGGCGCGCAATGGGGCCTGGGAGGTTTCGACAAGGCGCCTTCGATGGACTGGATGGACTATTTCTATTTCTCGCTCATCAACGTGACCACACTGGGCCTGGGCGACATCTACCCGACCGAGCACCTGAGGGTTCTCGCCGGCGTCGAGGCCCTCACCGGCTTCGCCCTCATCAGCTGCTCGGCGCAGCTATTCTGGACCATGATGCACAAAGGAGAAGAAGCATGACCGAAAAGACGACCCACTCGGACAAGGGAGGGGGCGGCAACTACTGGCGGTTCATGGCCGTGGTATCGACTTCGACCGTCATCATGTTCTTCCTGATGTATGCCAACACCTTCACCATTGACGATGTCTTCTGGAGTGAAACGCGCTTCTGGATGATGTTTGTCATGGGCGCGATGATGATGGTCGTCATGCTCCTCTTCATGTGGGGCATGTACAAGGACCGGACCAAGAATTTTATCATCTTGGGCGTCGGCGCCTTTGTGTTCGCGCTCGCACTTTGGCTTGTACGCAGCCAGACCACCGTCGACGATACCGAATATATGGCAGCGATGATCCCGCACCACTCGATCGCGATCATGACCAGCGAACGGGCCAGCCTCAAGGATCCGCGCGTTCGCGAACTCGCGCAGGCCATCATCGTCGCGCAGCGCCGCGAGATCGCCGAGATGAAATATCTCATCGACGATATCGAGCAGAACGGTCCGCGGACCGAAGAACGCCTGCCCGAGGAGATGCAGCCATGAACAAGATAGCTTTCACGGCGCTCATCGCGCTGCCGCTCGCCGCCTGCAATTCGAACACCGCTCCGGGCAACGACCGCGAAGCCCAGCTCGACCCGCCTGCCACTGCCGCGCCGATCGAGGACGCGGCCAGTGCACTGGCAAATGTTGACCCGGGCCTCATGCTTCCCGGGACTATGAATGACGCGGACCTTGCTGCTCTGGGCGCAGGACAGGCCTGCCAGTTTCGTCTGACCGAAGTAGCCTTTCCCTCGTTTGTATATGACGGCGACGGGGGCGGTGCGATCAAGATCAATGGCAAATTGATCCCCGTCACCGCCGATGGCACCGGCAGCTATTCGAATGGCGAGCTTCGGATCAGGACCCGCATGCTGGATGATGAAGGCGATGCGGGTCTGCAAATGCAGGAGATGATCGTCGTCGGACCCCGGATGAAAGACGAGTTCGGGTTCGGGGGATATACCACCTGTCCGGCAGGCGGAGCCTGATACTGGCAGGGCGCATGGGCGGGCCGTTGGCTACCCCGTGCGCCCGCAGCTCCTCCGTTCGTCGCCCTCACCAGTCTTAACAGGAACAAGCAGATGACCGATACGAGGCCCATCGCTGTCTTCGGTGCAGGCGGGAAGACCGGCACCGAGCTATTGCGGCGTGCCCTTGCGCGAGACATACCGATCCGCGCCTTCGAACACACCGTGCCCGGGCCAGACGAGCGGGTGGGCGACTTCGAATATATCGAATGCGATGTGCTGTCGGATGATTTCGCTGGCGATCTCGATGGCTGCCGGGCGGTTATCTCGACACTCGGTGTCGCTTTCGGTCCAAGCAATGCGGTCGATCCACCGCCCCTCTATACCGATGGTACGCGCAACCTGCTCGAGGCGATGGCACAAGCGAAGATCGACCGCATTGCCGTGATCTCCGCCGCCTTCGTCGAACATCAACCGAGCGTCCCGGCCTGGTTTGAACTCACTGCCAAGCCCGCATTGTTCAATTTACTCGAGCAGATGCGCGCAATGGAAGCGATGCTCAGCGACGCGCAAGGCATGAAATGGACTGCCGCACGACCAGGTTGGCTGCTGGATGAGCCCTACACTGGCGAGGCCGTGATTACGGACGAACGCTTGGCAGAAGGGTGTTTCCGATGCCGCCATGCTGATCTCGCGGCGAGCCTGCTTGAGTTCGTGTGCGAAGATACCTGGATCGACGCAAAGCCTGCCATCGGCAGGCCCGAAGCCGAACATTTCGAAAGTCCTGCCGCCATCAAGGCCGAACTCGGTATCGATTGAGCGTCGGAAAATTTTCGGTTCGTGACGGGCCCGAACATTTCAAGTTTTGAGCAACAGACAAGGAAATCGTATGTTTCTGGAGAAGATCAAAACCCCCGGTCTCTCGCACCTTTCGTATATCATCGGCTCGGGCGGGCAGGCGGCGGTCATCGATCCGCGCCGGGACTGCGAGGTCTATGTCGAAAAGGCCCGGGCCGAAGGGCAGGAGATAACGCATATCTTCGAAACCCATCGCAATGAGGATCTGCTCAGCGGCTCGCCGATCCTTGCGGATTTGACTGGTGCGACGGTTCACCACGGTCCCAATCCGGCGGGGAACGTAGTCTTCGCCCACACTACGCGCGAAGGCGATTGTTTCGAGCTGGGTCAATTGAAGATCGAAGTGCTTGAAACACCTGGACACACCGACGATCATCTCGCTTTCGTCATCCATGACAGCGAAT
>CAZJZO010000127.1:0-9779 GCA_964550495.1 uncultured Porphyrobacter sp.
CGACATCATCGCCGCGATGCCGATCACCATCGGCAGCGTCTGGCCGACCAAATGTCCGGGAATGTCCCCGTTGACCAATTTGGCCGTGCTTCTGCTGCTTCCGCTCATTGGGTTCGGCGCGTAGCGTCGGCCCGGTAACTTGGCAAAGTCGTTCGTCTAATAGGGCGCGCAGGAATCCTTGTGCATGGCCCCTTGATCATGCGATATGGCCTCAAATCGAAATTCTGGCGGAAGGAAAGCCCCGATGGCGACGCAGCTCAAACCGACGATCGAATGCAGCAAGGAAGAATGGCAGGCTCGGCTCGATCTTGCTGCGTGCTATCGCATCTTCGACCATCTCGGTTGGTCGGAATCGATTTACAATCACATCTCGCTCAAGGTGCCGGGAGAGGAAGATACTTTCCTCATAAATCCGTTCGGACTGCTTTACGACGAAGTGACGGCATCAAACCTCGTCAAGATAGACGTCGAAGGCAACAATGTCGGTGGTTCGCCATACATGGTGAACAAGGCTGGCTTCACCCAGCACGCCTATTTCCATAAGCACCTTGGCGAGCGGGCCGACGCTATTTGCCACGTCCACACCACCGCAACGATGGCCGTGTGCAGTCACAGGGATGGACTGCTGCCGACCAACTTCTACGCTTGCAACTTCCAGGATCAGATCGGTTATCACGATTTCGAAGGCGTGACAGTTCGCCCCGAGGAAGGCGAGCGGTTGGTCGAGAATCTCGGCGATCACACGATCCTGATGCTTCGCAACCATGGCCCAGTCGTGATGGACAAGACGATCCAGGGCATGTTTGTGAAGATGTGGGCGCTGCAGCGTGCTTGCGAGATCCAGGTCGCAACGCTTTCGCAGGGTGAGCCGCAGGTCGTCCCGCAAGAGGTCGTCGATGTGCATCAGCGCGATCTGTCGGTGATGACGAGCCAGGGCGGCGCGGGCGTTTTCGACTTCGAAGCGTGGAAGCGCAAGGTCGACAAGATCGACGACAGCTGGCGCACCTGATCGTTTGAATCGACGCAGCTAGGGCGCGCATATGCCGCGGATGACAGTCAATGATCGGCCGGTCGAGTTCGACCTCGATCCGGACATGCCGCTGCTCTATGCCCTTCGAGAGGCTGCCAACCTCACCGGAACCAAGAGCGGTGGCGGGGATAAGAACTGCGCATGCGGCGCGTGCATGGTTCTCGTCGATGGCACGGCGCTGCGATCGTGCCGGATCACGATCGCCGAAGCCGAGGGTCGGTTCATCACCACCATCGAAGGGTTGTCGCGCGACCGCTCGCATCCGGTCCAGCAGGCGCTGGTAGCGGATCAGGCGATCCAATGCGGCTATTGCACTCCAGGGATTACGATCGCGGCTGCGGCCCTGCTCCAGCGCAATGTTGCACCGAGCAAAGAGGATATCGAGACCGCGATCACCAATATGTGCCGTTGCGGAGTCTATCCGCGGCTTGTCGAAGCAATCCAGCGCGCCGGCAGAGTGGCACAGCGGCAGGAGAGCATCAGCGCCGCTCCCGCGCCAGGAATAAGCGCTGCGGACGCCGCAGAGCGTGTTCCGGCTTTGCGAGCGTCACCTGAAGCCGAGGAACCCGCAACGGATTAAATGTTAGAACCTACCGGAGACAGTGAACCGAGCGTTGACCGGGGCGCCGACCGTTAGGTTGTTCGCAGTATGGGCGTTGGGGAAGTATTCTTCGTCAAGCAGGTTCTCGATATTCACCTGCAAGCGAAGGCTGTCAGACACATCGTAATAGGCTGCCGCGTCGACCCGGGCGTAGCCGGGTAGCGTCACGGTGTTGCCGTTGTCGGCGAAGCTGCGATCTTGCGCGGTAACGCCGAATCCGAAACCCAATCGATCGGTCGCCTCAAACTGGTTCCAGATCGAGAACATGGTTTGCGGGAGTTCGCGTGGGCGCAGGCTGCTGTTTGCCTGCTGGCCATCCAGAAGGCTGAAGCCGGCTGAAAGAGACCACCAGTCGTTGACCTCGCCCTGCAGCTGCGCTTCGAAGCCGCGAATACGGGTTTCGATCACGTCCAGCGTGCCGGGATCGTTGTCGGCCACTTGGGGCGAACGCTGCTCGATTTCGAAGATCGCGGCGGTGAAACCAATGCGGTCTGCGAAATCCCACTTGAGACCCAGTTCGAGATTCGAGAAGGTATTGGGATCGAGCGCGTCGTCGGGTGGGTTGATGTCCGCAAATTGTTCGCCCGAGCGCGGGATAAAGCTCTCCGAGTAGCTTCCGTAGATCGAGATGTTCTCGCGCGGTTTGACGATCACGCCAAAACGCGGTGAGATTTCCTCATCGGTGCGCTGGCGCACATCGCGTATGCCCGTTTCGAGGAATGTTTCGATATTGTCGACCGTGATATCGAAGCTGTCGAACCGCGCGCCAACCACGACATTGAGCCAGTCGGTCAATTCGATCTCGTCCTGAACATAGAACGAGAAGACCGTGACGTCCGCTTCGGTAATATCGTTCAGTTGCGAGAAGTCGTTGACCGTGGCGTTGCCCGACGCATTCACTCCGACACCACCGACGATGTTGAGTGCGCGTTGCACGGTGAAGAATTCGACGTCGTCCTGGGTTTGATCGAAAAAGGAATTGAAGCGATCATTGTTGTTGACCGTGTCGATGAATTCCCCGCCCACAAGCAGCGTGTGTTTGATACTGCCAGTTTCGAACTCGCCAACAAGGTTGCCGGAGACGATGAAATTCTGGCGCTGGGTGGTGTCGATATACCCGTCAAGCCCGACCACATTTGTCGCGGCATCGAAGCTTACCGGGAACAGGTTGGAATAGACCTTGTCATAGTCGCCATAGGAGACAGCGAGGTTGCCCTTGAACGTCTCGGAAAAGGCATGCTGGATCGCTCCACGAAACACGTGCGCTTCCAGTGTGTGGAAATTGTCTTCCGGATCGCCGAAAGTGATGTCGTCGAACTGTGCGGCCGGGAGCCCGTTGTCACCAGCCGGGATGCCGCGATCGATGAAGCGTCGGTGGTCGATATACTCGTATGACAGATCGATGATCGTGTTCGACCCAATCTGGGCGCGCAGTGTCGGGTTGAAACCGATCCGTTCGCCGTCGAAGAAGTCGCGGTGATTGTCGAGGCTTTCGTAGGCCGCATTGACGCGGACAGCCACGTTGTCACCTGCTGCAAAGTTCACATCAATCTGGCCGTTATACGCGCCGAAAGTGTCGATACCGCCGAGGAAGCCGACAAAGCTTTCGCCGATCCGACCCTTCTTGGTCACTCGGTTGAGCACACCGCCCGTGCCCCCCCGACCGAACAGCAACGCATTCGGGCCGCGCAGGATCTCAACCTGCTCAAGATTGTAGAGGCTGCGGTAGTATTGGACATCGTCGCGCACACCATCGACGAAGAAGTCAGCGGTCGAGCGGACGCCGCGGAACACTACGGCATCGCGGTGCCCTTCGCCCTGCGAATTGCTGACACCAGGGGTGTAGAGGATGATATCGCCAATGCTGTCAAAGCCTTGTTGAACGATCTCTTCCTGCGTCGTGATCGTCACGCTTTGCGGCACGTCAATGATTGGCGTTGGCGTCTTAACCGAGTTGATTTGGTCGGAGTACAAGACGTCGCCACGCACTTCGATTTCACGGTCGCCATAGTCAACGGCATCGACAGCTGCGTCGGTTGTTTCGGCCATTGCCGGGAATGCGAGGGCTGCGCAGCCAAGCAGTAAGGCAATGCGCGCGGTCTTGAGAATCATGAAGTTCCTTCCGTCGAGTGACGAAGGCGCTATTGCAACTTATTCGCAACTGCAAGCGCGAATTTGAGAATTCGTCGCAAAAAGGGAGTGTGTGGCATTCGCACCCCATCTGAGCTAGCGGACCAGGCTGAAAAAGCGGGAGATTCGATCATGCACGCAACCATCTGGCATAATCCGAAATGCGGCACATCGCGCAAGACACTGGCAATTCTTCAAGAGCAAGCAGGCGTTGAGGTGACCGTGATCGAGTATCTGAAGAACCCTCCGACACGAGACAAACTGGCCCAACTCTATACCGACGCGGGGATCACCCCACAGCAAGGCTTGCGCATCCGCGGTACCGACGCAAAGGAGCGCGGACTTCCCGACGCCGATCCGGATACGGTTCTCGCCGCAATGGCGGCCGAGCCGATTCTGATCGAACGCCCCTTGGTCGAAACGGAAAAGGGCGTGCGGCTGTGTCGGCCACAGGATGTGGTGCGCGAAATTCTCTAGGTGCGATCGCGGGTCAATTCGCTGTCAGCCTGCAGGCCGCGCCACCCCAAGATCGCGACGATCAGACACAGGACGATGATTAGTCCGAAACCGAGCCAGTCACTAACGTTGTAGAGCCATACGCCAAGCGCTGGTGCGTAGATGAAGCTCGCTCCTGCCACGGAAGCGACGACGCCGGAAGCCTGTCCTTGCTCTGATCTCGTCACTGCCAACGACGTGCCAGCAGTCGTTCCTGGCCTGAACAATCCAAAGCCGAGCGAGGCGATCGAATAACCGAGTGCGATCGTGTGAAGTTCCTCTGCCGCGCCAAGAACCGCGGTGCCCATGGCCGCGACGAGCACGCCTGACAAAGTCGCTATTCGCGGCCCAAGGTCAAACCGCGGGATCAGGCCCCATTGCGCAAGCAATGTCGCAATTGCACCGCACATCAACACAATCCCGACCGGACCGGCCCCAGCTTCCGGGTTGTCGCGCAGGCCCAAACGGTCGAGCACAAGGAATCCCGAAATACCGAGGATCATTGCTTGCGCATGTCCTCCCACCAACCCGGCAGTGACCCACGGGCGAATGCGCGGGTCGAACCAGCTGAGCCTGCTCGGTTCGGCTTCGTCGCTCGGCTCATATTCCTCCTGACTGTCGCTTGGGGCGCCCGATCCGCTGGAATAGGCGACAGTGCTGCCCCGCGCGGCAAATTGCGGCTCGTCATTCGGAAGCCGGAATCGCAGGACCACCAGCGCCGCAACGCCTAGCAAGGCGAAACAGATGAAGGGACCAGTCAGCCCGAGTCCCATGAATGGCAGCACCATCAGCGGTGCGAGCGCCGGGCCGATGACAGTCCCGAGACCGAAGCTCGATGCGATCAGCGAAAGCGCCTGCGTCCGTTCGCTGCGCGGGGTTCGAGAGGCGACATAGGCCTGGACGGCAGGCGGCGCCGCGCTTCCGAAGCCGCCATAGAGGCTGCGCGCTGCCGCGAATGCCAGTAGCGCCCAGAACGCCGTGATCCAACCAGCCAGCCCGGCCCATAGTACCAATCCGCACAGTGCCATCGAAACAACGAAGCCCACCAGCCCAAGCGCCATCATCGCCTTGCGCCCGCGCCGATCGGATCTACGCGCCCAGATCGGAGCACAAACCACCCAGAGGAGAGCCGACCAGCTGTAGGCGAGACTGATCCAGACATCGTCGACTTCCAGAGCCGTGCCAATCGATGGCATCACCGATTGCATTGCGGTGTTGCCCGCGGCTGTCACCAGCATCACCGTGAACAACAGCGCCATCCGCCCACGCGAAATCGGGTTCGCAGGCAGCGGCGAGCGTTGCGCTTCCAAAGGAGAGTCGGCGTCGGCCATCGGATAGTTGCGCTAAGCCACCGGGTGGGCGCTTGCAAACTCCTTCGGGCTCAGCTTAGTGAATTTGACCTACTCAATGGCAAAGGCAGGCTCTGCCAAAGCGAGACTCGATGACTGGTAACGTTTCGGCAGCTGTGAAACGCACATTTTCGCGCACTACCTGGAGCGAATATGCGGCGCATTGCGCGGTTTTCTTTCGCGGCTTCCTCGAACATCCCCGCATGGTTGGTTCGATCATTCCGTCGTCCCGCTTTACCATCCGCAAGATGCTAGCCCCGGTGGACTGGGGCAAATGCGAGGTATTCGTCGAATATGGCCCTGGTATCGGCACTTTCTGCCGCCCAGTGCTCGACAAGATGCGCGGCGACGCCGTCCTGATCGCGATCGATACCAACCCGCTCTACGTCCAGCATCTGTCGCAAAATATCCGCGACACCCGATTCCGTGCGGTGCTTGGTTCGGCGGAACAAGTCGAGACGATCCTCTCGGAACTGGGCGTGGAAAAGGCCGACTATGTTCTTTCAGGCCTGCCCTTTTCTACCCTTCCGACCGGAGTTGGGCCTGCCATCGCCGAGGCGACGCACAAGGTTCTGAAGCCTGGCGGCGCATTTCTCGCCTACCAGTTCTCTTCGGTGGTGAAAGATCTGTCCGAACCGCATTTCGACAGGATCGACAGCGGGTTCGAATGGCTCAATATCTTGCCCTGCGCCCTCTATTGGGCGTGGAAAGGCGACAGGGTCGATTCCTGAACCTATTCGAACGTCTCGGAGATTTCTTCCTTGGGCGGGCCGGCCAGCTGACGATGCACCGCTGCAAGCACACCCAGCAGCAATGCGCCGACAATCGCATTCGACAGCCCCGACACGATGCCGTTGCCGGTATTCGCGATCGAGTCCCCAAACGCGGATAGCACCAGTGAAAGGACTGAAGTCACCAGCAACGCGACGATCCCGATCGCTATGATCAGCAACAGGAAGAACGACGCTAAGCGCAAGGAGTTGCCCTTTGTCAGTCGCCAGGAGCGCTGCATGGCGGTGATCGGGTTGAGCACACCTTCGACCGCAATCACGGGTGCAATCAGCGAAAACTTCACCAGCAGATAAAGCAAGGCCGCGATAAGGACCAAGCCAATCAGCACAGTCATCGCGGGAGGAGCAAACTGCCCAAGAATCCCCAGCGGCAGACCAAGGACGACGCCGGCAAGCAAAGCGGTCAGAATTTGGGCTGCGACGTAGGAAGGCGTGCTCTTGGCGCCGCGTTTCAGAGCCTCTCCCACCGTCGGACGCGCGCGGTCGGTTAGGAGTATCAGCAGGCACAGCGTGCCTATGAATTGCGAAACGACCAGTATTACGAAGTAAGGCCAGTTGTTGGAATACTGCTCCACCATGGCGCTGGTTGCCGCATTCATCGCTACCTCGGGATCGGTACCGGGCGGCGCCTCGACCGGCGTTGGATTGACGACTTCGGGCACAAACAACGCGAGCGCGAAATAGGGGAGGAAGAAGAACAGTCCGACAATTGCAACCACAGTGTCGCGATTGGCCCCCAGCATGGCAGTGGCATCGCTCCAGGCCTGACCCATGTTCAATTTCACGTCATGATCCCCCAAATCCGCCTATCGCCTCTTGATAAGCGCGCGCAATGCCCCCACGCAAATCCTATGGCAAGCGTTGCACACCGTCACGATCAAATCGCTGCGCCGGAATGGCGACGCGAGAGCGAGCGTGTGCCCTACGTGCAGGCGCTTGAAGTGATGGAAGAGCGCAACCGCGCCATCGCGGCTGGTGAGACGAATGAGTTGATTTGGCTGCTCGAACACCCCCCGGTCTACACCGCCGGAACCAGTGCCGATCCCGCCGAACTGGTCGACCCACGTTTTGAAGTGATCGAAGCGGGTCGCGGCGGACGTTACACCTATCACGGGCCGGGCCAGCGAGTGGGCTACCTGATGTTGGATCTCAACAAACGCGGCAAGGATGTGCGCTGCTTCGTCCATTCGATCGAAGGGTGGGTAATCGCGACATTGGCCGATTTTGGGGTTGAAAGCTGGCGTGCGGAGGGCCGCGTGGGCATCTGGACGCAGGACGTCGACGGGCGCGAGGCCAAGATCGGAGCGATCGGCGTGCGCGTACGACGGTGGGTGACGATGCACGGATTCTCGGTCAATCTCGATCCCGATCTTTCGCATTTCAGCGGTATCGTCCCATGCGGGATCGACGAATTCGGTGTCACCAGCCTCGCACGCCTAGGGAAGCAGATCACGACCGAGGAGTGGGACGAGGCATTGTTCGCGCGAGCAGACGATTTCCTTGACGCGCTCGACAAGACTGCGCGAAAGACCTGCTCATGAAGCCCGCTTTGTATCTTGCGCTGCCGATCCTCCTGTTGGCGACGGCCTGCGAAGACGAGGCTGTGCCCGAAACCGACAACACTGAGCAAGGCGGTGAAGTGGCAGGCGACGTGCTCGGCGGCTCTATCAGTGACGACATGATTCCGCTCGACGAATTGCGCTCGCAATCGCCACCAGCAGAGCGTTCGGCGGAAGGCGACGGCGACGAGTAGTCGCCGCCCCATTATTGCGATCAGGCTGCGCTCGCCGCCTGCTCTTCTTCCATCGTCGGGTAATCGATGTAGCCCTGAGGGATCGGGAAGTACCAACTCTTGGGAACGTCCTTGTTCGGGTTGAAATGCGCGCCGACCTTGATCCGTGCCGCCAGGTCGGGGTTGGAGATATAGGGGCGGCCGAAGCTCACCGCATCGCACCGTCCGTTCGACACATCGTCGTCGGCCTGCTCTGCGCCGTAGTCCGAGTTGAGTATCAGCGGGCCGGAATAGTTCGCGCGGACGACCGGATCCTGTTGCGGGACGTCGGTCTGGCCGAAAGTGCCGTCTGGTCCTGGCTGACGCAGTTCGACAAAGGCCAGGCCAAGTTCCTCACATACCTTGGCCGCTGCGCCGAAGGTTGCTTCGGGATTGCTATCGTCGGTGCCCTGCGAGTCTCCATTTGGTGACAGACGGATACCTACGCGATCGGCGCCCCAGACGTCGATAATCGCTTCGAGCACTTCGCGCATGAAGCGGGTGCGGTTCTCTGGCGAGCCACCATATTCGTCGGTCCGCAGGTTGGTTTTGTCGCGCAGGAACTGGTCGACGAGATAGCCATTCGCGCCGTGAAGCTGCACACCGTCGAACCCGGCCTTCTTGGCGTTCTCGGCGGCTCGACGATAATCGCTGATCGTGCGATCGATATCTTCCTTCGTCATTTCGCGCGCGGTCACATATTCCTGCTTGCCAATCGGCGTATGCGCTTCGCCCGGCGCCTTGGTCGCGCTGGCCGAGAAGGGTGGCTGGCCGTCAAGGAAATAGGGATGAACGATCCGGCCCATATGCCACAGTTGCAGCACGATCATTCCGCCTGCGTCGTGCACGCCTTGGACAATCGGTTTCCACGCTTCGGTCTGCTCATCGCTCCAGATCCCGGGCGCTGATGGCCAGCCGAGCCCTTCGGTGCTGATCCCGGTAGCTTCGGTCAGGATCATCCCGGCGCCCGCGCGCTGCTTGTAATAGGTGCCCATCATGTCGTTGGGCACGAACATCGGCTCGGCGGCGCGTCCGCGCGTCAGCGGGGCCATGAAGATACGGTTCTTGGCTTCGAGCGCGCCCATGGTGAGCGGCTGGAACAGAGCGTCATGCATCGACGAAATCCTCCATTGGGTTTCAATTGGCTATTCACTTGGAGGCGATGGGGCTAGGGCGCAGGCAGTTGACCGTGGCTGGAAATGAGGCTTGCCAGACCGCGTTGGTGCAGGCTTGTCAACCACTGGTTGAATTCCCGCTTGGCGCCGGCGTCCTCGATGCCGTCTTTCACGGTCAGCCGTTTACGCAGGTCTCCCTGGGCCGTTCTGAGCAGGTCGAACAGCGTATCCCACTCGTTCGCGCGGCCCGTGACAGCCGCTAGTTTCGCCAACATGTCTCTATCATCTGCGTCCAGGCGGCGCGCGATATCGCTTTCCACGGCCTCGCGAACGGCGCTGGCTGCTGCGTTCAGAAGTTTGCCTGTGACGGCTGGATCCGCGTTGGCCGCGAGGCCGCGTACCGGGTCGAGCCACTGATCGCGTCTCGACAGCATGTATGTCAGGAGGCCGGCTGCGCTGCGTGCATCGTTGTCGACGAAAGCGAGAAACTCAGCGAC
>CAZJZO010000128.1:0-9690 GCA_964550495.1 uncultured Porphyrobacter sp.
TGGTTCGTGTCACGCTCGCATTTGGCGGAGGACTTCCCGCAAGATTGGGAAGGCCCGGAGGCCAAGGCCTTCATCACCGCCGAGCAGGACAAAGCCTTCGATTTCTGGAGCTAGTCGATCTTGCTGGGATGCCACGGGCGCGTATCGCCGGGCCTTAGTCGATCAAGCTCCTCCAATCGCCGCGCGGCGCGGGTTTCGAGGTTGATCGTGAGCAGCAGTCGCGGCGCGGATCGGAATGCGTGAGGGGTGGCACCGAAGAATGCCTGAAACTCGCGGATGACATGCGACTGATCGAAATAGCGTAGCAGAAATTCCTGTTCTTCGGTCTCGTCCGAGATACCGAGCAGCTGCGCAGCCAGGTCTAGCGCTCTGGCGCGTCGCAGCACCGTGCGCGGAGGAAGGCCGAAATCGCGCCTGACGGTGCGTTCGAGCGTCCGCAGGCTGACTCCATGGGATTCGGCAAATTCTCCGGGCGCGATATTGGGGTCGGCGAAGCTGGCATACTCGAAGGCCGAGCTCAGCGGGTCGGGCGGGTTCGGCTGGGTGCGCTCGATGAAATCCCGCACGCGTGCCTCGAGGATGTTGGCCCAATCTTCCGCACTCGCTTCGTTCGGGAAGGCTCCCATGCCTTCGCCAACCAGCAAACCCAATGGGTCGCCGGTTTCGATCCGATCCACCAGATCGGGCATTTCGCGGCCCAGCATCTGCCGCAGCGCACCCGGCCTGAAACCCACCCCAAGTGTGGACATGGTTCCCTTGCAACGGACTTTCATATGCCGTGCGTGGGGTCCGACCAGCAAAGGCTCGGCACCGAACCTCTTCAAACCGTCGCGGGTTTCCGCAAGCCACTCGCCGCCGACCAGCATGCGCTGAAAGGCGATGTCGTTGCACAAGCCGCAATCGACTTCGAATTCCGGACCAGATTCGATCTTGGCGACGACGATTCTCGCGATCCAGGGATCGAGATCATCGGCGGGCGCGCGGTTGAGCGACAACGGCATGCCGGCCTTGGTCTCGCCGGATTGCGAAACCAGGCCCGACCGTCCGATCGCTTCCGTTCGTGTCAGAGCAGGTCGCTCTGTCATTGCGCATCAAACCCCTGCTTCTTGCATGCGCGACCCTAATCGCTCAATGCGGCTATTGAAGAAACTGCCAAATTTCCCGTGAGCGACATCACAGGTATTCGCGAAATGGGACTTTGCCGTCATCGGCAACAGAGCTTGGATAATAGTCACAAATGACGCCAAGAGCAAAATCAGGAACTTGACTATGGGTATTGCCGATATGGCGAATGATATCGCTTTGGCCGAGCGGTTGGCTGACGCTGCCGGATCGGCAATCCGCCCGCTGTTTCGGGGCGATTGGCAGGCAGAGACCAAGGCCGATCACTCGGCGGTGACCGAAGCCGATCGCGCCGCCGAAGCGGCAATGCGCGAGATAATCGAGCAAGTCTGCCCCGATGACGGGATCATTGGCGAAGAGTACGGCACGCGCAACGAAGGGGCCGGGCGGCAATGGGTGCTCGATCCGATCGACGGCACGCAGAGCTTTGTCGCAGGCCGGGCGATTTTCGGAACCTTGATCGCGCTGATGCAGGACGGTTGGCCTGTGCTCGGAGTGATCGACCAGCCGATCCAGCGCGAACGCTGGGTCGGGCGGATCGGGCAAGGGACGACCTTCAATGGCCAGCCGGTCAAGACCCGGTCATGCCGCGCGATCGAAGGCATGTCGGTCGCCACCACCAGCCCGCATTGCTTCGATGCGCAGCAGTCCGATGCCTATCTCAACGTCATCGCCAACGCCTATCCCCAGCGCCCATGGCCGGTCTATGGCGGCGATTGCTATAATTATGCGCTGCTGGCGAGCGGGCACCTTGATCTCGTGATCGAGACCGGATTGAAGGTCCACGACTACGCCGCGCTGGTTCCGGTGGTGGAAGGCGCGGGCGGGATGATGGCCGACTGGCAGGGGAACCCGCTAGACGCCAACAGCGACGGGACAGTGCTGGCGCTCGGCGATCCGGCGCGGTTGGAGGATGTGCTGGAGGCGATGGGGTGACAGGTGATGCCTGACTCGATCCGACCACTGTTTGTGGGCGCAGCGAGGTTGTTTGCCGCCTTGGTCTTGGTAGTCTGCGCCCAATTCGCAGCAGCTGCTCAGGCAGAGATGACATATCTGTACGTCCTTGAGGCCGATCTGGAGCAATTGGCCGAGCGGTCGGATGGGGATGCGGCTGCCGAGGAGTTGATGCAGTCGAGCATGGAGATTGCGCGGCGCCGCTTCGAAGGCCTCGATGTCGATGTCATACGGCTGGAGCGGGAGGGCCAGCACCAGATAGTTGTCGAACTCGGACGGTCGGGCAATCGATCGGTCGTTGAGAGCGTTTTCGGAGTTCCGAAAGATGTCCGTTTTCGGATGGTTTTGGAGCCAGAAAGCCCGGACGAGCCAAATGATCGCGGCGCGCAGCGAGAAACCGAAATACTGCCCCAGACGGATGGGTACCCGCCACTAAGAGTGAAGAAGTCGGGCGGGATCGATGGCACGCGCCTGACAAATGCGAGCGCGAGCATTGACGCCGTGACAGGTGAAAATGTGTTGCTGCTTGAGTTTGATGAGACCGGGGGAAGACAGCTTGCCGAGCTGTCGGCGGCGCATGTCGGGCAGCGCATGGCCGTCATTCTGGACGGGGAGATCGTCACCGCGCCGACGATCGAGGAGCCCATTGTCGGCGGCCAATTGCAGTTGGGGGGAAACTTCACAGCCGAAAGTGCAAACGAACTGGCCATAGCCCTTCGGGCGGGTGCGCTGCCTTCTGCATTCAAGATCGTCGAGGAACGTCTCCGATTGACGAACCACCATTGAAGCGAGCCGCCTTGCGACGGTTCCGCTTGCCTTTCCGCACGCGTCACCCTATGTGCCGCGCCTTCAACGACACGAATCAACCGACCGGCCTGGCTCATACGGGCTGCCAGGGCTGGCCAAGCGTGTCTCTGACCAAGGAGATGAAAATGCCCAAGCTCAAGACCAAGAGCGGTGTGAAGAAGCGCTTCAAGATCACCGCCACTGGCAAGGTCAAGCATGGTGTCGCCGGAAAGCGCCACCGCCTGATCAGCCACAATGCGAAGTATATCCGCCAGAACCGTGGCACTTCGGTTGCATCGGACCCCGACGCACGGACGGTCAAGAAATGGGCCCCTTACGGGCTCGATTGATCGCGACTTAAGGAGATAGAGATATGCCTCGCATCAAACGCGGCGTGACCACTCGCGCCAAGCACAAGCGCATCCTCGAACAAGCCAAGGGCTATCGCGGTCGTCGCAAGAACACCATTCGCGTAGCGCGCCAAGCGGTCGAAAAGGCCGGCCAATACGCCTATCGCGACCGCAAGGTTAAGAAGCGCAACTTCCGCGCGCTCTGGATCCAGCGCATCAACGCTGCGGTCCGCGCAGAAGGCCTCACCTATTCACAGTTCATGCACGGCGTGAAGCTTGCTGGTATCGAGCTCGATCGCAAGGTCATGGCCGATCTGGCAATGAACGAGGAAGCGGCATTCAAGGCCGTGATCGACCAGGCCAAGGCAGCACTGCCAGCATAGACCGCGCTTGCAATTTTCCACGTACATCAGGGGCGCCAACCGCAGGGTTTGGCGCCCTTTCCTTTGTACGTACGCGCCAATTATCTTGTAAAAAGACGCCATTTGGCGCACATGCAGGGTCATGGGGCAGGGAAAAGCGAATGGTTCGGTCGCGCACACCGAGCCTGTAGTCCAGAGCCGTTTCATCCCGCCGCCGACCCAGTTCGACGGCTGTTTCACCACGTTCTATCACCTCACGCTCGAAACCGAGGGCGATGAGACCGTCTGCGATTATCTGCAGCCCGAATGGAGCGGTATCCGCTTTTTCGGCGGGAGCACGCCTGATGCCAGGATCGGCAAGACCCGGGCAAGAGGTGCGCGTTTCATCGCGACCGGCCCCAGTTCGCTACCGTGCAAATTCGAACTGGGCGCAGCGAGAATGTGGGGGGTGGGAATTCTCCCGCTGGGCTGGGCGCGTTTCATAGACACCGATGCCCGTGAACTGGCGAACACGGTGTTCGATGGAGCCACACATCCCGCCTTTGCGAGATTCGATAGCTTGTCGGATGTGTTGTGCGATCCCCACGCTGATTTTGACGCTCAGCTCGAAGCGCTGATCGCAGATCTGACGCGCCTGATGCGTCCCAATCGCGATGAATCCAAGATCATGCGCGTGCACGAGGCAATGGTCGATTCCTCCTTTACCGCCGTGGGCGACCTTGCCGATGCTTGCGGTATGAGCATTCGCACCCTCGAACGCGTGTGCCGCCGGTATTTCGGATTTACGCCAAAGCTGCTTATGCGCCGGCAGCGTTTCATGCGCAGCCTCACCAGTTTCATGCTTCATCGTGGAACACGCTGGACCGAAGCTATGGACGGGCACTATCACGATCAGGCACAATTCACGCGTGAGTTCCACGAATTCATGACTATGAACCCTAGTGAATATGCCGCGCTCGACCACCCGATCCTGTCATCCTTCATGGAAGCCCGCGCCCGGATCTGGGGCAGCGCGGCGCAAACCCTCGACAAGCCGTCGCGCTAGCGGCCCCAGTCTTGGGGGTGCACAATGAACCGCGCGCTCGGTGGACCCGCGGTCAGGCTGCGCTTTGCGCTTCCGGATGAGCAGCTGCGGCCATTCGTCACCACCTATTACCATACCGAGGTGCAATGTTCGCCGTCGGAGCCATGGCTGGAGGACTACCTTCATCCTGAATGGCCCAATCTGCGCTTCTTGTCCGATGGGTTCTCGCAATCGGCAGTGGGGCCGGAGCCGCTCCAGGATACGCCTTCATTCTCGGTCTCCGGCCCGACAAGTGTCGCCAGCCGCTTTCGGATCAGCTCGGGATCGAGCTGGGGGATTGGCTTGATGCCATTGGGCTGGGCGGCCTTCGTGAAAGGCAATGCGGGCGACTACGCAGATCGCGCAGTCGATGGGATGCGCGACACAGCGTTTGCCGCCTTCCATCCGCTCGCCGTAGCCCTCGCCGATTGCGACGGTGGTTTTGCAGCGGAGCTCGAACTGATCGAAGCGCACTTGGCAAATCTGATCGACAAAACTCCACGCGGCGCCGACAAGATCACGGCAATCAATGTCGCGCTGGTCGATCCAGAAATTGCCACGGTGGCCGAACTGGCGGAGCGGGTCGATATGAATGTCCGATCGCTTGAGCGCTTGACCCGCAGGGCATTCGGTTTCACGCCCAAGCTGCTTCTGCGCCGCCAGCGGTTCTTGCGCAGCCTTGCGCAATTCATGCTCGATCCGTCGCTGAACTGGCTCAGCACACTCGATCACCATTATCACGACCAAGCCCACTTTGTGCGCGACTTCAAACGCTTTATGGGTATGCCACCGAGCACGTATGCAAAGCTCGAAAAGCCACTGTTGATCGCCGCGGCGCAGGCTCGCATGGAGATTGCCGGGGAAGCGGTGCAGGGCCTACACGAACCCGAATCCTAAGTCTGGGCGCAATGGTGCTTTGCATGTGGCGGCAATAGCCGCTAGCGGACCCGCTCGTTCCAATGGGTTTTAGCTCGCGCAGAAAATGACTGAATTGAATTCACAGAAAGAGGCCGCTCTGGTCGCGATAGCAGGCGCCGATTCGCTCGATGCGCTCGACGCCGAACGCGTTGCTTCGCTCGGCAAGAAGGGCTGGGTCAGCCTGGCGCTCAAGACGCTTGGCGGCATGACGCCTGAAGAGCGCCAGACCGCCGGGCCTGCGATCCAGGCGATCCGCGCGGAAGTCGCCGATGCGATCGAGGCGCGCAAGGCGACGCTCGAAGCGGCTGCGCTCGAAGCGCAGTTGGCGCGCGAGACGATCGACCTGACCCTGCCAGCGCCGGACCTGCCCAAGGGTTCGATCCACCCGGTCAGCCAAGTGATGGACGAATTGGCGGAGATCTTCGCCGATCTCGGCTTTGCGGTCGCAACCGGTCCCGAGATCGAGGACGACTGGCACAACTTCACCGCGCTCAACATGGACGAGAGCCATCCGGCGCGGGCGATGCACGACACGTTCTACTTCCCGGACACTGCGCCGAACGGTGGGGAGATGCTGCTGCGGACGCACACTTCGCCGGTGCAGATTCGGACGATGAAGGACATCGCCAAGGCCAATCCCGGCGGAGCGCCGGTGCGCATCATCGCTCCGGGCCGCGTCTACCGCTCGGATAGCGACGCGACCCACACGCCGATGTTCCACCAGGTCGAAGGTCTGGTGATCGACGAGGGGATCCATCTCGGTCACCTGAAATGGACGCTCGAGACCTTCCTCAAGGCGTTCTTCGAGCGCGAGGATATCGTGCTGCGCCTGCGTCCGTCCTACTTCCCCTTCACCGAGCCTTCGGTCGAGGTCGATGTCGGCTACGCCAATGATGGCGGTCGCCGCGTCGTTGGCGGACACGGCGACGATGACGGCCACGATTGGATGGAGCTGCTTGGCAGCGGCATGGTCAATCCGCGCGTGCTGGAAATGGGCGGGTTCGATCCCGACAAGTGGCAGGGCTTTGCCTGGGGCCTTGGTGTCGACCGGCTGGCGATGCTGAAATACGGGATGGACGATCTGCGCGCCTTCTTCGACGGCGATCCGCGCTGGCTGGCCCATTACGGCTTCTCGCCGTTCGACCAGCCGACCCTTTCCGCCGGTGTGGGGGCGCGGGCATGAAGTTCTCCGTCACATGGCTGAAGGACCATATCGAGACAGAGGCGTCGCTTCAGGAGATACTCGATACGCTGACTGCGATCGGGCTCGAAGTCGAAGGGGTCGAGGATCCGGCAGAGCGGCTCGCGGGCTTCCAGGTCGCCGAAGTTCTGACCGCCGAGAAACATCCCGATGCGGACAAGCTGCAAGTGCTCAGCGTCAATACCGGCGAAGCCGATCCGCTGCAGGTAGTGTGTGGCGCTCCCAATGCGCGTGCCGGGATGAAGGGCGTGCTAGGCCTGCCCGGCGCGGTCGTGCCAGCCAACGGCATGGAGCTGCGCAAAGCGGCGATCCGTGGGGTCGAGAGCACGGGCATGATGTGCTCGGTGCGCGAGCTGGAGCTTGGCGACGAGCATGACGGAATCATAGAGCTGCCCGAGGATGCGCCCGTCGGTCGCGCCTTCGCCGACTACCAGGGATCTTCGCCGGTTATCGACGTGGCGATCACACCCAATCGCCCCGATTGCATGGGCGTTTTGGGCATTGCCCGCGATCTCGCAGCGGCGGGTCTGGGCACGTTGAAGCCGATTGCCATGCCGAAATTCGAGGCTTCGGGAGCCTGCCCGGTCGAGGTTCGCACCGACGATCCAGAAGGCTGCCCGGCTTTCTTCGCGCGGGTCGTTTCGGGCGTCCAGAACGGCCCTTCGCCGGACTGGCTTCAGCAGCGATTGAAGAGCGCGGGTCAGCGGCCGATCAACCTGCTTGTCGACCTCACAAACTATGTCATGCTGGCCTATGGTCGCCCGACCCACGCCTATGACGTAGCGAAGCTGAAAGGCGCGGTGGTCGCCCGGCGCGCGACAGATGGCGAGGAAGTGCTTGCGCTCAACGAGAAGACCTACACGCTCGATCCTTCGATGACCGTAATCGCGGACGACAATGGCGCGCACGACATTGCCGGGATCATGGGCGGTGAGTTGACGGGTGTGAGCGACGACACCACCGATGTCCTGCTCGAAGTCGCCTATTTCAATCCGGCGCAGATCGGTGTGACCGGGCGCAAGCTCGGCCTTGCCAGCGATGCGCGCACGCGGTTCGAGCGCGGCGTCGATCCGGAATTCGTTTCCGAGGGTCTCGACCTGCTCGCGGGCCTGATCGCCGAGCTCTGTGGCGGCACGGTCAGCGAAGCGGTCTATGCCGGTGCTCCGCCAAGCGAACCCAAAGTGCTGCAATTCGATACCGGTCAGACCACGCGCCTTGGCGGGGTCGAGGTGGCAGACGACGAGCAGCGTCGAATTCTCGAGAGCCTCGATTTCACGGTTTCTGACGATTGGCAGGTGGCCTGCCCTATGCGGCGCCGGGGCAGCGAAGGCAGTGCCGATCTCGTCGAAGAGGTCGTGCGCATCCATGGCCTGGACAAGGTCGAAAGCGTGGCATTGCCGCGCGCGGATGGCGTCGCGCGTCCGACGACGACGCCCGAGCAACTTGTTGAACGCAAACTTCGCCGTGCGGCAGCAGCGAGCGGACTTGACGAAGCGGTGACGTGGTCGTTCCTTCCCGAGGCCGAAGCGGCGCATTTCTCCGCGACCGACGATCTCTGGAAGCTTGCCAATCCGATCAGCGAGGACATGAAGGTCATGCGCCCGTCACTGCTGCCGGGCCTGCTGATCGCAGCCAAACGCAACGCCGATCGCGGCGCGACTTCGACCAAGCTGTTCGAACTGGGTCGCCGCTATTTCCGTGGGTCCGATGGCTTGAGCGACGAGCGGCAGTCGCTCGGCATCGTGCTCGCAGGCGAAAAGGTCCAGCGCGGATGGGCGAGTGGTAAGGCCAGCCACTTCGACGCGTTCGACGCCAAGGCTCTGGCGCTGTCGCTGCTAGAAGCGGCGGGCGCGCCTGCGGCAAAACTGATGGTGATGGAGCCAGTTGTCGACGGGGACGGTACCCAGTTCCATCCCGGCCAGTCGGCAACCCTGCGTCTCGGCCCAAAGAAAGTGCTGGCGCGCTTCGGCATGCTGCATCCGGCGACGCTCAAGGCGTTCGATCTCGACGGATCGGTCGCGGCGGTCGAGCTGTTCCTTGATGCGATCCCGGCCAAGAAGGCTGCTGCCGGTTTTGCCCGGGCAACTTACGCTCCGCCTGCTCTGCAAGCGGTCACCCGCGACTTCGCTTTCCTCGTACCTGCGGAATTGCCGGCGGGCGAGCTACTGCGCGCGGTAAGGGGCGCCGACAAAGCGAACATCGTCGATGCCCGTATCTTCGATCAATTCACCGGTGGCAGCCTGCCCGAAGGCAAGAAGTCGCTGGCAGTCGAAGTGACGCTGCAACCGCAGGACAAGAGCTACAAGGATGCCGATCTCAAGGCGATTTCCGACGCAATTGTTGCTTCTGCGGCGAAGCAGGGAGCTGAGCTGCGTGGTTAGTCGTTTCTTTGCTGTCTCTCGTTCAAAGCTCTTATGATTTCGGGTGCCCGATCGATAGCCTTGCAAATGATTATCGCCAGGATGCCCCAAGCGGCAAGCCATGGTGAAATGAACGAAAGGCCTCCAACACTAGTGGAGAAACCTAACCCCTTAAGCATTCCTGATATTGCTGAGTTTGCCTGCACTTCCCTTCTTCCCTTGGTGGAAGGCTCGAAGCGCACAGACGCGGAGGAACCTTCCAATCTCATGATTAGAAAATTCCTCAGAAGCACCACTGGAAGGTCCCCACTTTCTGAGAATATGTATGCCTCCGTTAACTGGGAGGAGCAGCAATCCTTTCTGTTCGAACGGTCCAGTGGATTTTCTTCACATCAATTCGAACGCTTAGGAAGCTAAGGTACTCTCAGAATATCGTCAAGGTAACCAATAAGCATGTCCAATCGCCGCACCTTCGCGATCATCTCGCACCCCGATGCGGGTAAAACCACGCTGACCGAGAAGCTGCTGCTGCAAGGCGGCGCGATTCACCTTGCGGGCGAGGTCAAGGCGCGCG
>CAZJZO010000129.1:0-9680 GCA_964550495.1 uncultured Porphyrobacter sp.
GCCGCACTGCCCATACCAGTGGTGGATGGGCTGAAGGGCAACTGAAAACCAACTTCAATTCCTGGAGAATTCCAATGCGATATCTTGCCATTCCTTACAGCATTGCCTGCTATCTGTTCGGCTTTGCTTCGCTCGTCTGCCTGATCCTGTTCGTCGGCGATCTGTGGCTGCCGGTCACGATCAACAACGCCGCGCCCATATCGCCCGGGCTTGCCGGAGTGATAGCAGTGCTCGCCAATCTCGCGCTCGTCACCATCTGGGGCCTGCAACATTCGGTGATGGCCGATCCGGGGTTCAAGCGGAACTGGACCCGGATCGTCCCACCGGTGATCGAGCGCAGCACGTATGTGCTGGTGGTCGGAGGCCTGACCTTCATGCTCCTCGCGCTTTGGTCCCCGATGCCATTTGTGATCTGGGATGTGAGCGGCAGCGCCCTCGGTCATCTCCTTCTCACCGGCTACTTCGCCGGCTGGTCGGTCACGCTGTTCTCAACCTTCCTGATCAATCACTTTGAGCTGTTTGGTCTTCAGCAGGCCTGGCAGCGGGTTCGCAAGGTTACGCCAAAGGAACAGAGCTTCGTCACGCCGCTGCTTTACAAACTCGTCCGCCATCCGATGATGACCGGCGTCCTCTTAGCGCTCTGGTGTGCCCCGACGCTCACCACCGGCCGCCTGCTGTTCAACGTCGCGATGACGGCCTACATCCTGATCGGCCTGCGCCACGAGGAAGATACGCTCGTCCGGGAACTGGGAGACAAGTATTGCGACTACCAGCAACGCACGCCGATGCTGGTCCCGCGAATTCGACCAACGGATTGACGCTATTTGCCTCCCCGTAATGCCGGTTGAGCACGATCAAGACATGCGGCGATCCTGGCTGCTTGGGTTCAGGATCGCCGTTATGTGTGAAAGGCTTGGACGCATTGGGCCACCCGGATCGATCCGCGAGAGCCCAGGTTGCAGCGGAGGTCCGACTGTCCGCAAGTTAGCTCGGGCCTCGGTCTGGCCAGGTAAAGTGTGACTGCTCCGGCGGTTATCGCTTGGCTCATTTTTGAACCTTGATTAGGCCTTGCCAATGGCAAGTGCACAGCCTTCATCGCCGCTCACCGGCTCGAATGCGTCTCCGATCGGTTCATCCCTGGAGTGGATGAACGATCTGCTGTTGGGACAGGTTGCGGTGGGGCTGTGCGTGATGGCAGTCGCGATTGTCGGCTTCCTGATGCTGACGGGAAGATGGCCGCTCCGCCTTGGATCAAGAGTCATACTGGGGTGCTTTGTTCTTCTAGGCGCCCCCGCGATTGCGTCGGCGTTGATCTCGTCAGGGCGCGATACGGGTGAAGCGCTCCCTCCGCAGCCCATTGCCGCAGAACAGTCTCCGAGAGGTGAATTGCCACCCGCCGACTACAGTCCGTATGGGCAAGCATCTGTAAGGGATGAGGGTCAATAGGAGCCTGCCCGGTGCAACCGAACCGCGATGGGGTAGAGGAGACGGCGCTGTTGGAATCCATATGCATCCCGAACTCGTCATAGAGCGAATGCACATCGGCAACGCCGCCTGACAATATCTCGGCGACCAGCGGACTTGTATTTGGATTGGCAAACTAATCCGGGCGTTTTCTGAACCAGGCGAGAAGTAAGATCACAATGTATATCGCACTCACGAAAACCAAAGTATTGGAAACTAGCGTTACCGTTTCATCTCGCGTCGGATTTAGCCTCCCACCCGGAACGGTGAGAGAAGCAAGTAGCATCACGCTCATCGCGACTATCCTTACTATGGGATTTTCGGCTATTCTCCTTAGCACCCTATTCTCCCTCAGTGGGACAAACGCCAGCCTCAGATAACTTTTGGACAAGCGATGCGGTCGTCGACTGCATCTGTTCCTACTCTCTTCGCTACGGGAGAGTTTACACCGTTCCCAAAAAAAAGAATTCCCGGGCGCATCTCTGCCTACAATTCGACTGTGGTCGTGCTCCATCTCAAGCGCAGACCTCCAGACCTAAGCATCGCTAAGAAGTTCGATCCATCTCACCAAATCTGCGACGCTGGCATTGCTTTCTGAAAACGGAGTATGACACGGGACCGGGACATCCAGGCCAAATCTCTCTTTAACTTTGAGCAATAGGTCTTGGAATTCGTCGTCACAGATTCCCAAATCGAAGCAAATGAGGCTGTCGCCATCGATTGATTGATCAACGCGAAGTTCATCCTTCAGAATCTTGCATAGTTTAATGAGTGTCGAGTTACCCATCCGATTGACCATTGTAGGCACATATTCCGACAGACGCGATATCATATATCAGTAGTCCGGCGCTGACGACAGGAATAAGCCTCCCCAATGCTCTTCCTACCGTGACGGATCTTCGTCCCAGCCTACGAATGTCTTCGGGCTTGAATGTGTACAAGAACGACGGATCTGGCGTCCAAATCCGGCCGCCTGGAATCTGCTGCGGAAACTTAGATGAAAGGAAGCGAGACATTCGCGAAGTCCCCGGCGACGATCCCTCAGTTACAAACCTCTTGCTCCCAGGCTCGGGTAGGCCACGACGAACCAGGTCAGCCTCGATTAGGTTTGAAATGCCTAGCTGTTGCGCGCCGCAAGAGAGAAGCCTAGATCCGATATCGCCCGCTGAAACCCCGCCCTTCGGGAGACGCTTGGCCGTTATTAGGATGTCTTTGCCGTCTGTGGAGGCTTGGGCATTGCAGGGTCCACCGCAGTTTCCGCCGTTTTCAAGGCCTCCAAGGCTGGCGCCGCTTCCGCCGACGATGGGCTGTCCGCCTTGGCCGAAGACATCAATGGTAGTTTCGATTTTGTAGCATAATCCGTCCTCCGAGTCCTTATACTCGCCGGGGCCGCATTTCCCATCTTCGTCTGGTTTCCTCCCATTCAAACCAAGGGGATCAATCCAATTGACCGGATCATTCCCGACATAAGCAAGGTTGTTCAAGCCGTCCGCATATCCAATCGGATCGGTCTGCATAAACCGGCCCAGCGTTGGCGAGTACATGCGGGCCTTGTAGTAATAGAGCCCCGCCTCGGGCACCCAGACCTGGCCGGTGTAGCCGAACCGCGAAGGCGTTGACGAGAAGACGCTGTTGGGAACCATATGCACCCCAAACTCGTCATAGAGCGGGAGGCGGTCCGGCTGACCGTTCGAGAGCATCTCGGCAATCACCGAACCGCGTGAGTCGGTGTAAAGGAACCGCGCGTTGGACAGCGCCACGGTAGAACCGTCATACATCACCAGCGGATCGTCCCCGGCCGAGGTGCCGTGGACATAACGCTTGGTCGGTGCGTATGTCGCGCCCGGGCCGGACTCCGCGATCAGAGCATCGCCATCATACAGCATCCGGCGCTTGTTCCCCACGCCATCCTCGACTTGCCAGAGCCGCCCGAGCGGATCGTAGGTGAGCGTCGCGTTGTTGCTCGGGCCGGAAACCGTGATCAGTCGGTTCTCTGTGTCATAAGTATACGTGGTGGTCCCGTCCGAGGTGAGGTTGCCATTGGCATCGTAGCCAAAATTGCTCGCATCGACAGTATCGTACTGGTTCAACCCGTTTGCTGTGTAGTCGATCTGTGTCGCGCCAACCCCGCCAGCCGCATAGGCAGCATTCGAGCTTGTCTCGACCGTTGCCTGATTGGCCGCGTTGTAGCTTTGGGTCATAACATTGCGATAGGTGCCGCCGGTGTTGACATTCATGTCGCGCGAGGTGACGCGCCCGGCGGCGTCGTAGGCGTAATCGGTGCGCATCGCCGTTGTCCCGGAGCGATCCATCCGCGTCATGTTGCCGACATCGGAATATGTGGCATCGGCGAGGACAACCGTGCCGACGGGCGGCCCCTGAAACACCTTATCCAGACGACCGAGCGTGTCGTACGAATAGCGGAACTGCTCCCCGTCCGGGTGAACCAGCATGGTTGTTCGGCCCGCTTTGTCGAAGAACCGGCTGACCCCGCGCGGCTCGCTGCCCATAAATGTGTACTGGTAGTAGTTCTGGCTGAGCGCGTTGTAGTGGAAGATCACCCCTTCGCCGGCGGTGCTGTCGAAACGCGCCTGAGTGAGATTTCCGAACAGATCGTAGATGTAGTGGACGTCGCGCGTGTGGTCCGCTCTTGCGGCGTCGTAAGGTACATCCTTGACCGTCAAACGGTTCAGATTGTCATAGGTGAAATTGAAGGTCTCGCCCGCCCGGTTGGTGTAACTCGTGATCCGGTCGCCGTCGTCGTAGGTGATGCTTTCGCTGTCGCTGGTGCTGATGGTGTTCGGCGCTGTCTTGTCGGGATAGGTTATCGCCGTCGTACGGAAGTGGTCGTCATAGGTGTAGCCGGTGCGGTTGCCCTTGGCATCCTCGACCCAATCGATCGTTCCATCGGTGGCGTTGTGCTGCACTTTCACCGTCGCCTGCGCGAGCGGGGTACCTACGCCCGACCACCCTTCGAATACGCGGTCGGACAGGTCGTAATAGGACCGGCTGATGCGGTCGGTATTCGCGGCGCTCGATTGCACGCAGGCATCGCTGGCGCTGGCCCAGGTCGCCGGGTCCATCCGCACGGCGGTGCATTCGAGCCGCCCTGCATAGTCATAACCGTAATCGGTGCGCGAAATCTCTGCCCCGCCGGGAACCTTGTGCGTGACGCTGGTCGGGCGACCTGCTGCGTCGATGGTGGTGTTGTACTCCTGATACGGACTGAAGGCGGCCCAGGCGGCGCTGTCGGTGCCGGTGACAGTGCCGCTTTCGACCTTGGTAACGATCCCGCGATTGTCATAAGTGGTCCGCTCGGCGAGATGCGGTTGCGAACCGGTGCCGTCGGGGTCGGGCGAGATGGTCCCGACCACCTGATAGGCATTGTCGTAAACATAAGTGACCGTATCGTCGGTTCCGGCCAGCGGCCCATCGACGGCCAGCACGTTGCCGACACCGTCATAGGTGAAGGTGATTGCTTGTCCGACACCGCCCGCAATCGAGTAACGATTGACCTGCGAAACCTGAAGGTTGTGCGCGCCGCTGGTCTGTCCATAGGTGTAGGTGGTGCGCAGCTCGTCGGCCGTGCCAAAACAAGTGGCAGCAACCTTGCACTGGTAGGTGGTGGTAACAAGTGTCAGTGGCTCTCCATCAATGAGAGCGCCGGTCGAATCCTTGAAGCGCGCTCTGTGCGCGGCGTAATTTATCACTGTCGTTGGGCGATCCTGGCCCGGCGCCGGAGCGGGAGCCATGACACTTAGCAACCCGCCATGGGTCTGGTCCCATGTGTAGTTCGTAACATTGCCCAGCGCGTCCTCGCTCGACAGTGGCTGGTAGCACGTGATGGGGTTCGCGCAGTTGGTGGGATAGGTGAGTGTGGATACCTCGATCTCGTCGCGCGGCGTGGCCGGGTGAAGCTGCTTCCCCAGTCGAGTGACTTTAGTGACGCGGCCCAACGTATCGTATTCGTACTCAACGCGCGTATCGCCGGGAGTGCTGACGGTCATGAGCCGTCCGTCGGTGTCGTAGGTGTACCCGGTAGTGCGGCCGTAGGCATCGGTGTCGGTCACGACCTGCAGCGTATCTGGATTGGTGACCACTGTTCTTGCGCGGTCGGTATCGGCGTTGTCACGAGCTGTGACGACCAGATTGCCCTGCGGATCGTTCGACCATGCGTAATCGCGCCGATAGCCGGTCCGAAAATCGACATGCACATAGACACGGTCGTTGGCGTCGTAGGAAACGGTCGCGTGTTCCGCGTACCCGGCTCGCCTAACGCCCAACAGCCGATCGTTCGGATCGATCCGGAACTGGATGGTCCGGTTCGCCTGATCGGTCACATACTCCATGGTCTCATTGTTCGCGATGGCGGCCTTGGAATAGTTCAGGTACGGCCATGCACCCGTCAGGCTGCAACTGTCGGCGGTCGGGTCGCAATATTCCTCCGCGTTGTTGATCGCCGTAACGCGCGACAGCTCATACCAATCGTCGAGCGTCGAGACCGAAGGCGTGTCCGCCTCGTAAGAGTATTTGAGCTGATACCCCGTGCTCGAATTGACCGATTGCAAGCGCATGACGTTGAGCGGGTCGCCATCGCCATCGAGAAAGCTGTCATTGCGATAGGTGAGGTCAATCTCGAACCCGTCCGGGCGCTCGATCTTGGTGCCGACTGCAACCACAACCTCATAATAGCTGGCCTGGTTCACGATGTTGGCATCGAACGTGTATTCGGTGCCGGCTGCATCGGTGTAAGTGTAGATTCCGCCGCTTTCGGTCAGCGTGCCGTTGTCTCCGTGGAGAGCAACATAGCTGCCATTGTCGATCAGGTACTCGCGCAGGGAACCGCCGATCTGCACCCTCAGGGTCGGGCCGAGGTCGTTGGTTCCGGACGCGATTGAGAGAATGAAGTTGTGCCGCCAGCCATTGGGCACGCGATACCGCTGGTGCGACAGTCCGCGCTCGCCACCGATCGAAACTCTTGAGGAAGGCAAGACAAGCTCACCGGTGGCAAGGTCGACTCCCTGCTCGTCGATCGACTGCCTGAGTTGCGGTGGATCCAAAGTCGCTTGCGCGGCCGCCTGAGAGCTGACGGCAATGGTTGGTATCAATGCCGCAGATGCGAGCAAAAGATGCCTTTGTGCCATTTCGCGTCCCCCTGTCCGTTGCCCCCGCACCATCATTTCTCGGTGCTCTTCTTTGGCTTTGCTTGCTTGAGCTTCTTGCGGTCGACTTTGCCGGCCACGCGCTGTGCCGCAGCACAAAGCGCGGCCGGGCGTTCGCCATAGATTTGCGCGTATTGGTTCTGGATCGCGAGGTTGCCGAATGCAGCCTTGCGACAAATCTTGTCGCGCCAGGCCTCTCTCGAAGCGCGCGAATTGAGTTTGGCCTGGTTGCAATCCACTTGCTGGAACCCTTTGCGGGTCAGGCCGGATACAGCCATCTCCGGAACCACAATCTGCGCCGGCTTTCTGTTCGCGTCGCTCCGGCTGTTGCTTGGCAGTGTCTTGGCACGCGTCATGCAAATCGCCGGTTCCCCTGATACCGTCGCCTCTACGGACCCGTCATTCTGGGCGTGAATTGCCTGCACAGGCGCGATCAGCATCCCGAAAGCCAACGACAGAGGTACGGTTTGTTTATTGAATTTCATTGCTCGCCCCCACCTGCACATGCGCAGGTCCAAATTGAATCACGCACCTTGTTGACAAGGACTCCAGCTGGTTACCCGCAGAACGCCCTCGCTCTGGTTGCTCGCTTCATCCTCGACCACGTAGATGAAGAACGCGCTCTGCCCGGCGGTGACAGGATAGAGGACGGTTACGTCCCCTATGACCGGAGTGATGAATGCGTCCGCGCTTGAGTCGCCGGAATCGAATTCGATCGACACCAGCGTCAGGTCGTCATTCTCGGCATCGGTGTCGTTTGCCAGGACATCGGTCGGACCGGTGGTTTCGCAGTCGCCCTCGGCGACGTCCGGGTTTGCCACCGGGGCATAATTTGCCGGCGGGTCCGGCAATGGCTCTTCGGTCGGCTCGGGGGGCTCAGTCGGAGGCGTTTGTGGGTTTGGCGCGGAGCAGTTCAGCGTGGTTCCATCAGTGCGAACCTCGAAATCTACTCTGTTGCCAGCCTCGTCGTAGCAAATTGAACGGGTCTCCCCGGTCAACTCATCTCCGGTGTTGGTCGTGGACGTCAATCGACCAAGTTCATCGTAAGTATGATTTTCTTGCTGCGCGACTTGAGCGCTCGCCGGTTGCAGTAAACTTGCCGCAATAAGCGGTATCGACCATGCAAATCGCATCGCCCCACCTCCCCCTGAACTTCAGCCAAGGACAGCGATTTGAAAAACTCGAGTCAATACAGGAGGAGGAGAAAATCGAGTCTCTTTTTCCAATAATTTTGACGCGACTCGCCGTCAGCCCTTATTGTCAACCGGTGCGAAAATTTTTGCGCGAATCCCGTACAATAAAGTTTTCGAAGCTCATCCCCGCCAGTTCGCAAGACAAATCGGCTCGCGACTCGGCACAGTATTTTGCCGATGAGCCATTCGTCGGGATTGCATTCGACTTGGATTGGATCTGCTGCAATGTGTTTTCAAGTCTGCTTGCAGTTCAATTCCAGGCAGTCCGCTCGCGGACGTAGAGATCTCAAGCAGCAGGCATCGGCGATGCGGCGTCATACTCACAGAGCGGTTCATGGCCCGAAGGTCGGCTCCGGGACTGTGCCGCACATAGGTTGCACGGACCAGTCAGAATGGATCGGGAAGCGCCAGGAAATTGCGGAGACGCGTGCGAGGCGGCGAGGCATGGGGGTTAACGTCGACAAACCGACCTGAACTGGAAAATACCAAGTTTTCAAAGGGTTTAATGGTAGCGGAGGAGGAACATATAGTGAACTTATAACTATCTGAACCGCAAAGATAAATTGGCGCATCGAGAGGAAAATACCCCCACCGATACCCCCATGCTCGAGACTTTGCGCCAAGTCGTTTCCTCTGAGCGGCCAATTGACCCAGGAGCCAGCGGATGACCACCGCTCACCTCTTGATTAGGTGAGATCTCGAGTGGAAATTGAAGTCAGAAACAGCGTCCGGCCGCCATGCCCCCCATGCCGCCTTGTTCATAAAGCTTGACCATAGATCGCCGCGAAATTGAGGAGACGAGCTTCGTCACCCGGTCTCAAGGCCGCCCCGTTTTTCGGGTGTAAGTGCAAAAGTGTCCACGATCGCTGGGTTCTTCGACGCGTGATAGGCCCTCCGCGCATTCCAGATCTTGAGGTACCGATAGAACGGAACCGTCGGGTAGAGATGGTGGACGAGATGGTAGTTCTGCGAGAGCAGCGCAGGCGTCAATAACCACTCCATTCCCACCCGGTTTGACGTGGACCGATAGCGGTCCTCCTTCGCTCTGACCTCATGTGGGTGGTGAGGAAGGAAATCGAACACGAACACGATGAATAGCTTGGCGAGCCGCGTCGGCAGGAAGAACAGTAGCAGGTACAGTTCCAGCCATCCAAGCAGCGTCATCACGGTGACGACCCCAATCGCAAAGACCAGCGACAGGGCAAACTCGACCTTCTCCCTCTTTGGTCTTTTGCGGAAAATTTCCGGTTTCAGATAATTGCTGAAATAGACGAAATCGATGGTCAGCCATCGGAGTGGCAGAAGCCATGCCGGACCGCGAGCACAATAGGTATCCGGGTCCTTTTCGTGATCGTTCGTGAATTTGTGGTGCTGCATATGGATATAGCGAAACACCGCGAAGAACGGACCTGGTTCGAGCAGCAACATCCCGGCCCGACCAGCCCAGTCGTTGACCCTCTGGTTGGAACTCACTGAGCTGTGCGTCGCTTCGTGAGCCACGGTGAAAGCCATATACGAAGCACCCGCGTTGAACAGGACTGTCCAGAGCAGAGGCAATGCTTCCTCGAAATAAGCGAAGGTCGAAATGCCGAAAATCGCATAGGTGCCAAGCAGAAGCATGATGGTGGGCCACGCGACTTTGGGTCGCTTGATGAGCGCTTTGAACAACGCGGGATCATCCGCCTGCAAGACGCTGTTGGGGTTCTGAGTCATTTCCAAGGCCCCTCGCGATGTTTGGCCAAAACGCACATTGACTGAAGCAATCTATTTGCACTATTAGTGCCATAACATGCAAGATTGGCAATAGCCAGAAGAGACTGAAACTTGACCTATACGCTCTATGGAATGGCCGGATCGCTCT
>CAZJZO010000130.1:0-9606 GCA_964550495.1 uncultured Porphyrobacter sp.
AGGCCTTGCCTGCAAACTCAAGCGTAAGCGGTTCCATCGCTGGCGGGGCCATTGTGTGCGTGTAGGTGATTGGCTCCCCGCTGCCTGACCCATCGGCTGGGTAGTAAATGCGCACCTGCAACGCGGGCATTTCCTCTTCCAAAGAGAGTTGCCCACTGACCATGCCTGCTTTGGTAAAGCTCACCCGGTTGGGGATGTCGATCAGCACTTCCTGAGTGCCGACCCGATATTCGCCAAACCGGCCCAGTTCGGGCGTCTCGCCCGGCGAGCCTTCGTGGATGGTGGGCGTCGCCACGTAAGCGGCGGTGCCCGCGCCCAAGGCGAGCACGCCCGCCGCGGCAAGGGCAATATGGCGTTTCTTCATTCGTAATTCCGTTCCAACACTGGCATTTGCGACAGCTTGTCGAGGGCCTCTATTCCGGGGCACTCATTGCAGCGAAAGCCGGAGAGGGGAAGAGCGTGGCGGACGAGAGCATCGCACATTGGCAGATTGGCAAGGCACGCATCACCGCGATTGTCGAGCAGCCGCTTGCGATGGACGGCTTGATTTCCAAGGCCAAACCCGATGCTTTGGCCGACATTGCGTGGCTTCATCCGCACTTCGTCGACAGCGAAGGGAAGATGCTGGGGCTGGTTCAGTGCTTCGTCATCGAGCACGAAGGGAAGCTGGTGCTGGTCGATACATGTGTCGGAGATCACAAGGATTTGCCGACCGATCCGGCCTGGAACCAGCAAGTATTTGGTCTGATCGACAAATTGCGGGAAGCGGGGTTCGATCCCGATCGTGTCGATCTGGTCCTGTGCACCCACCTTCATCTCGATCATGTCGGCATCAACACACATCTCGCCGATGGTCGCTGGCAGCCGACATTCCGCAATGCTCGCTATCTCTTCGCTCGCGCTGAGTATCAGTATTGGGAAGCGGAGGCGGCAAAGGCGCCGGTCGATCCGACCACGCTGGAGCGGCCGTTCGACCAGTTCCGCGCGGGATTCCAGGCAACTCAACGGTTGGTGCACGAACAATCGGTCGAGCCGATCATCGCCGCGGGACTGGCCGACCTGGTTGATCCGCCATGCGAGCCGTTGCCGGGATTGCGGCTGGTGCCAACGCCCGGACACACGCCCGGCCATGTCAGCGTGGAATTGAATTCGGCTGGAGAGAAAGCCCTGATCACCGGCGATGCGTTTCATCACCCGTGCCAGATTGCGCGCTACGAATGGGCGACGGTGGCGGACTTCGACCGCGACGCCTCAAGCGCAACCCGCAAGTCGATGCTGGAGGAACTCGAAGCTTCGGGCGGGTTGATGCTCGGCAGTCATTTTGCCCGGCCGACCGGCGGGCGGGTTGTGCGTGATGGCGACACGTGGAAACTGGCGACATGACCGATGCTGCCGGGCAATTGATTGGGGGGTTGGCGCTGGCTTGCGAACGCGCCGGCCTGGAAGCGCCGCGCGGGCTGGAACGGCTGACGGGCGGCGCGACGATGGAGAGCTGGCATTTCTGGAGCGGTGGTGGAGGATTCGTCCTGCGCCGCGCGCCGAGCCTCGAATTCATGGAGGATCGTCCCTACGGCCATGACGTCGAAGCGGCGGTGATCCGGGCTGCCAACGCTGCAGGTGTGACAGCGCCGCGTGTTGTGGTCGAACTTGAGCCGGAGGACGGGATCGGATCGGGCTTCGTGATGCAGGCCTTGCCGGGGACGCCCAATCCCAAGGAGATCCTGCAGTTCGACGAGGCCGACACACTGCTCAAGCACGCGGCACGCGATCTCGCACGCATTCACTCGATCCAGCGCGGAGACGTGCCCGACGCGGTGCCGGTGATGGACTACCGGCAGGCAATTGCCGACCTCAAACAGCAGTTTCTCGACGCGGGCGGCGACCGTCCGATCATCGCGCTAGGCCTCAAGTGGATGGAGGACAATTGCCCCGACCCGGTCGAACCCGTGCTGGTCCATGGCGATTATCGCATGGGCAATCTGCTGGCCGAGCCGGGCAAGCTGACCGGCGTGCTCGATTGGGAGCTGGCGCATTTCGGCGACCGGCACGAGGACTTGGCGTTTGGCTGCATGGCGGTGTGGCGCTTCGCCCGATACGACCGGCCCGCGCTGGGGTTGGGGAGCCTCGAAGACTACTTCGCCGCCTACGAAGCCGAGGCGGGTGTAAAGGTGGACCGCGAGCGCTTCCGCTACTGGCTGATCCATCGCACCGTGTGGTGGGCGCTCGGTTGCCTCAAAATGGCACAGCACTGGCGCAGCGGGCAGGACCGGATGCTGGAGCGAGTGGTGATCTCGCGGCGAACTAGCGAGCAGGAGTTGGACCTGCTGATGCTGCTGGAGGAGGAATGGCCGAAAGCGGAGCGAGAAAAGAAGGTAGAATGGAGCGATGAAGCCGACGACTCCGAAGTCGGCGAAGCGGCTTCGATCGAGGTGGTGACCGCAGTCGTTGAATGGTTGAATTCCATCAAAGGCGAACTCAAAGGCCATGACCGCTTTCAGGCAGCGGTGGCTCGCAACGCGCTTGGCATAGTCATGCGCGAAACAAGAAATGAGAGCTTCGATCTCTTCTTCGATGAAGACAGGGCGCAAAAGATCTTGAGCGGCGAAGGTGACTTCGCATCGAACTCCTCCTTGGTCTGGCTTAAGCAGTTGGTGCTGGCCAAGGTGATTATCGACTCACCCAAATACCCGGCCCTCGCCGTCGCGCGGGAGCGTTGGCTTTGACCCGGCTTGCTGAGAACGCAGCGAGCACGCGCCCGCCTGTGCGGACGCTTTGAACCGTTTCAGTAAGAGCGAGGAAGACTAATGGACTTCGCAATTCCCGCCGACCTTCAGGCCTATCTCGACGAACTCGATGCCTTCATCGAGGCCGAGATCAAACCGCTCGAGCAGCAGGACGACAACATCCGCTTCTTCGATCACCGCCGCGAATGGGCGCGGACCGATTTCGAAGCGGGCGGGTTACCGCGCGAGGAGTGGGAGGAACTCCTCAAGGAAGCGACCCGCCGCGCCGATGCTGCCGGCCACTGGCGCTTCTCCGCGCCCACACAATATGGCGGCAAGGATGGATCGAACCTCTGGATGGCGGTGATCCGCGAACACTTCGCGAGGAAAGGCCTCGGCCTCCACAACGACCTCCAGAACGAGCACTCGATCGTCGGCAACTTCCCCTTCGTCGCCATGTTCGATCAGTGGGGCACCGAGGAGCAGAAGCAGGAATTCATCCTGGGCGGGTTCGAGCGCACCCGCCGCGTCGCCTTCGGGCTTACCGAACCGCATCACGGCTCCGATGCCACCCATATGGAAACCCACGCGATCAGGCAGGAGCGCGACGGGGTCGATGGCTGGCTGATCAATGGCGAGAAGATGTGGATCACCGGCATGCATGTCGCGACGCATTGCGCGATGTTTGCGCGCACCGGAGGCGAAGCAGGCGATGCGAGCGGGATCACATGTTTCCTCGTTCCCAACCCCACCGAAGGCCTCGAAATCGAGGAGTGGATGTGGACCTTCAACATGCCCACCGACCACCCGCGGCTGTCGGTCAAAGATGTGTGGGTGCCCGACAGCGCGATCCTCGGCGTCGAAGGGCGCGGGCTGGCGCTGGCGCAGAGCTTCGTCCACCAGAACCGCATCCGGCAGGCGGCAAGCTCATGCGGCGCGGCTTTGTTCTGCATCGACGAGAGTGTGAAGTATGCCCGCGAGCGCAAGCCCTTCGGTCAGGAGCTGTCGCGCAACCAGGCAATCCAGTTCCCACTGGTCGAACTGGCGACCCAGGCCGAGATGCTGCGGCTGCTGATCTTCAAGACCGCGTGGGAAATGGACAACATGCCGCACGAGGAGATCGAGCGGAAGATCTCCGACAAGGTGTCGATGTGCAATTACTGGGCGAACCGGCTGGTCTGCGAAGCCGCCGATCGCGCGATGCAGGTCCATGGCGGCATCGGCTATTCGCGGCACAAACCGTTCGAACACATCTACCGCCACCACCGCCGCTATCGCATCACCGAGGGCAGCGAGGAGATCCAGATGCGCAAGGTGGCGGCCTATCTGTTCGGCTATCTAGGGCCCAAGAAGGGGATGTTTGGGTGATACGGCTTGTCGTCCTCGGCCTTTGGGCTTTGGCGCTGCCGCTGGTTGTAATCTCAATCGGGTTCGGCGGGTGGGCCGTATTCAATCTGCTTGAACCAATTCGCGAAGGCGAAGCTATTCAAGCGTTAGTCGCCCTGGGCTTCTGGATTTACGTTCTAATCCCTTTGCCACTTTCGGCATGGATCCTCAGCGAGCTGTGACGCTTCCATAATTCGCTTTCGCGGCTATGAGTTGCTCCCAACACAGGGAGAGACTCATGCGCCGCTTAACCCCGAAACTCATTGGCACCCTTCTCGCAGGCTCCATGCTTGCCATGCCGACCATCGCGTTCGCGCAAGACGACAAGAAGGACGAGAAGTGGGACGTTGAGGCACCGCGCGGGGCGACCATCGAGCAGGTTCCGATCCAGACCGATGAGGGCACCTGGATGGATGTCGATGTGTCGCCCGATGGCGAGACCATCGCCTTCAACGTTCTCGGCGACATCTACACCATGCCGATCACAGGCGGCACGCCGACCCGCATTGCCGAAGGGCTCTCGTGGGAGGTGCAACCCCGCTTCTCCCCCGATGGCCAGCGCATTGCGTTCACTTCGGATCGCGGCGGTGGTGACAATATCTGGGTGATGAACCGCGATGGGTCGGACAAGCGGCAGGTAACCAAGGAGAACTTCCGCCTCGTCCACCAGCCCACCTGGTCTCCCGATGGCGAATTCATCGCGGCCAAGAAGCACTTCACCACGCAGCGTTCGCTCGGCACCGGCGAGATCTGGATGTATCACGTCTCCGGCGGGGGCGGCGTGCAGGTGGTCAAGCGCGCCAGTGAGAGCCTGCAAAAGGAGCTGGGCGAGCCGATTTTCTCTCCCGATGGCAGCGCGATCTACTACACCCGCAATACCACGCCCGGAAACACCTTCATCTACGCGCAGGATTCCAACGCGGGCATCTTCGCAGTCGAGAAGCACGATTTGGCGACCGGCGAAGTCACCACTGCGGTCGATGGCTATGGCGGCGCGGTTCGCCCCGCGCCTTCACCCGATGGGACCGAAATCGCCTTCGTCCGCCGCGACAAGGACACCTCGCAGCTGTGGATCAAGGAGATCTCCACCGGCAAGGAACGGATGATCTACGACGCGCTCGATCTCGACGTGCAGGAGACCTGGGCGGTGACCGGGGTCTATCCCAACATGGACTGGACGCCCGACAGCCGCAGCATCGTGTTCTGGGCGGGCGGCAAGATCAACCGGATCGATCGCGACGGATCGAACTTCGCGGTAATCCCGTTCCGGATCGACGACACACGCGGGATCGCCGATGCGCCGCATCCGGAGATCGAGGTATCGCCCGATCGATTCGTCACCACCATGCCGAAATATGCGGTGATGTCGCCCGACGGCAGCCGCGTGGTGTTCGAGAGCCTTGGGCGGCTGCACTTCAAATCGGCGCGCGGGCGCGATGCGCCGCGCCCGCTGACCGGCGACCCGGCCGATGTGGTCGAAGCGTGGCCCGCTTTCAGTCGCGACGGCAGCCAGCTCGCCTATATCCGCTGGAGCGACGAAGGGCTGGGCGAAATCGTGGTTGCCGACGCGAACGGGCAGAACCGCCGCGTGGTGACCAGTCAACCCGGTCATTACGCCAACCCATCCTTCTCGCCCGACGGATCGATGATCACTTTCGAGAAACGCTCGGGCGGGTATCTGACCTCGCCCGAATATTCGGAGAATACCGGCATTTACGTGATGCCCGCTCGGGGCGGGGAGGCCAAGCGGGTGTCGCGCAGCGGCGCGGATCCGCAATTCGCGTCGAGTGGCGACCGCCTGTTCATGAACATGAGCGAAGGCGGAAAGCTGGCGCTGGTTTCGACCGACTTGAACGGCGAAGCCAAGCGCACGCACGCGACCGGTGATCTCGCCAACGACTTCCGCGTCTCGCCCGATGGCAAGACCATTGCGTTCCGGCAAAATTACGAAGTGTTCGCCATGCCGCTGCTGCCCGGCGGAAAGCCTGTGAATGTCAGCGAGAAAGGCGGGCCGCTGCCGGTGACCAAGGTCTCCGAAGGCGGCGCGGACTATATGGGCTTTGCGCGCGGAGGGCAGACCTTGTTCTGGTCGATCGGTGCAAATCTGCGCAGCGCCCAGGTGAGCGACTTCTTCCGCAACGCGCCCAAAGGCAAGGACGACAAGGAGGCGGGCACGCCCGAGACGCGGACCGTCCCAATGGCAATGACAATCGAGGCGGCCAAGCCGACCGGTACCGTTGCCATCACCGGAGCGAAAATTCTTACTATGGCCGCGGGTCTCGACCAGCAGGATGCAGGCGTGATCGAAAACGGTGTCATCGTGATCGAAGGCGACCGGATTGCCGCGATCGGTCCGGCGGGCGAAGTTAGTGTGCCGAGCGGCGCAACCGCCATCGATGCCAGCGGCAAGACCATCATGCCCGGTATCGTCGATGCCCACGCCCATGGTCCGCAAGGCACCGGCGATCTGATCCCGCAGCAGAACTGGCGATTGGTGCAGGATCTCGCAATGGGCGTGACGACCATTCACGATCCGTCGAACCGTGCGAGCCAGTTCTTCGCTGCAGCCGAGCGTCAGCGGGCCGGAATGCTGCTCGCTCCGCGACTGTTCTCGACCGGGGAGATCATCTACGGCGCCAAGGCTCCGAGTGTCTATGCCCGGATCGATTCCTACGAAGATGCGCTCGCCCACGTCCGGCGGATCAAGGCGCAGGGCGGTATCTCGGTCAAGAATTACAACCAGCCGCGCCGCGAGCAGCGCCAGATGGTTGCGCGCGCAGCCGCCGAGGAGAACATGCTCAACGTGGCCGAAGGCGGATCCCTGTTCGGTATGGATATGAACCTGATCGCCGATGGCAACTCGACCCTCGAGCACAATGTTCCGGGCGACGTGTTTTACGAGGATGTGCTGCAATTCTTCAGCCAGTCGAACACCAACTACACCCCGACGCTTAACGTCACTTATGGCGGGCTTGCGGGCGATCCCTATTGGCGGCAGGCGACCGACGTGTTCGATCATCCGCTGATGATCCATACTCCGCCCAAGGTGCTGCTCGCCAGCACTGCGCGGCGCACCAAGGCTCCCGACTGGGCCTTTGTCGACGACAATGCGGCGCGCGAGGCGAAGAAGTTTGCCGATCGCGGTGTGAAGGTTTCGATCGGTGCGCATGGCCAGCAGGCCGGGGTCGACGCACATTGGGAAATCTGGAGCTTTGCGCGCGGCGGCATGAGCGCGGTGGAAGCGCTCAAGACCGCGACGATCTGGCCGGCGGAATCGCTCGGCATGCAGAAAGACGTCGGAAGTCTGGAGGTTGGCAAACTCGCGGATCTGGTCGTGCTCACGGCCGATCCGAGCGCGAACATTCGCGACACTGACAAGATCGAGCAGGTGATGCTTGGCGGGCGACTATACGATGCCAGGACAATGAATGAGGTCGCCACCGGCGATGCCAAGCGCCGCGCATATTGGTGGGAAGCACATGGCGGCACCGGCGCAGGCGGATCGCACGCGGCGACTCACGCGGCCGGTGTGCACGCCGACGGGGACTGATTCAGGCCGCCTCCGCCTCCATCAGCGCGCGCAGGTCTTTGAGGGCCTTGGCGCGCAGCTGGTGGACGCGCGGGACGCTGACTTCGAGCACCTGCGCAATCTCGGTGAGGTTCATTTCCTCGACGAAGAACAATTGCAGGACCAGCTTCAGCCGGTCGGGCAGTTCGGTCATCGCCCGCACCAGACGCTCGCGGTCTTCCATGTCGGATAGCACCTGGAACGGGTCGGGTTCATCGGCGGCGAAGGCGGTGTTGGCGTCGTCATACTCTTCGCTGATCGAGGATACGGTGACCGCGGATGCTTCGATCTCGAGCAGCTCCCCGTCGCTGATCCCCATCGCCTTGGCAATTTCGGCGCGCGAGGGTGATCGTCCAAGCCGCTGGCCGAGACTGTCGAGCGTTTGCTGGTAGGCCGCGCGTTTCTTTCGCGCGGTGCGTGTATCGTTCATCAGCTTGCGGATGCAGTCCAGCATGGCCCCCCGGACGCGGATCTTTGCGTAAGCTGCAAAGCCGTCCTCGCCCGGACCATTGTGCCTTTGTGCGCATTCCGTCAGCGCGACGATGCCTGCCTGGATAAGGTCTTCGACCTCCAGCCCTTCGCGGCCCATGCCGTAAATGTGCCAGGCCGCACGGCGCACCATCGGCAAGAATCTGCGAACGCGATCTTCGACTTCGGCGCGTGAAGCGCTCGAATAGGCGACCGGCGTGGCGCCGGTAAAACTGTGCGGATCGTGCTTCATGCCGCAAGCTCTCCCTCAAGTGGCGGCGCGGCGATTTCGGGCGCTTGTTCGGCACCGATCACACCGACGACTTCTACCGCCTGCGTGGCGGGCAATTCATTGATCGACAGAACCAGGCAGCTCTTGGCCCGCTGTTTGAGGAACCCGGCCAACGATCGCCGTGCGGGCGGCTGGACGATCAACGCAATCGGGCCGTCGGCATCCTCGATGTATTGGTTGATCTTGCGCGCGATCATCGCCCCGCAATCGGGCTCGATCAGCGGCTGGCCGGTCCCCGGATCGGTCATTCCGCCCAGGATCGAGGATTCCAGCTCGGCGTCGAGCGTTGCGACTTGCAGCGTCTCGCCCGGCGCGCATACGCGCGCGACGAGCTTGGCGCCGAGATCGGCCCGAACCGCGTCGATCAGCGCGTCGAATTCCTGGGTCTTCTGCAAGGCCAGCGCGAGGCTGGTGAAGATCGGTTGCGGGTGCGAGAGCCCGATCCCGTCGGCGATCAGTGCGCGGAAGATCCGGGTCATTGCCGCGAGAGAGAGCGGCTCGGGATGGACGGCTTCCACCAATGCGGGCGCGCGTTCCTTGAGCGCGTCGAGCAAGTCGCGCACCTCTTCCGGGCCGAGCAGCTGGTCGCTCTGGGCGAGCAGCGCCTGATTGGCGTGAGTTGCGATGACCGTGCTGGGATCGACGGTCATAAAGCCTTCCGCGACGGCATGGTCTCGCGCGGCCGGGTCGATCCACAGCGCAGGGCAATCGAAGCTTGGATCGCGGGTGGCTTCTCCCGTGAGCCCGTGGCCGGTCCGGACGTCGCCTGCATCGATCGCGAGCATCTTGCCCGGTCGCACGGAGCCGCCGACAAGCGTCACGCCGCCAACGATTACTGCATATTCCTGCGCGCCCAGATCGAGTGAATCGCGGATGCGGAATTGCGGCAGAACAAAGCCGAGATCACGCGACAGCTGCTTGCGGATGCCAGTGACTCGGGTGAGCAGCGGTGCGCCTTTGGCCTTATCGACCAGATGGACAAGGCCATATCCGAGCTCGATCGTCACCAATGTCTGATCGGAGACATCCGCCAGCTCAATTCGATCGGGCGGAACCTGTTCCTCTTGCGCCGGAGCTTCCTCGACCGGGGTCGAGGCGCGCTGGCGCAGTGTCCACACGATCCCCATAGCTCTGCTCCTGCCATACTGAGCATGGAGAACTGCTCTTGA
>CAZJZO010000131.1:0-9535 GCA_964550495.1 uncultured Porphyrobacter sp.
GACGACCAGCCTCGCCAAGCCAAAAATCATCAGGGGAAGCAATCGAACGGGCGTAATGTTCGGCATATCGGTCGGACGGGCAATGGGTGGCGCGCTCGGTTGGCGGGCGCTTCACAAACTCGGACAAAGCGATTCTCCCTCTTTCCGGAAGCTTACGAGGACGCGCCTATGACTGTCCATGATTCCTAAGTCAGCGCGGCGAGCGTCTCCGGCGTGTCGATATCGATCAGGCACTCGCCGTCGCATGGGATCGTTGCGCTTTCGGCCAGCAATGCGCGCGCGCCAACATCGCCCGTGAGGTTCGTCAGAGCATCGAAATGCGCCTCACCGAACACCGCCGGAGGCGTTCGCGTTGTACCATCCGAAGAGGCGATGATTGTGTGATCGTCGCCCGCTTGCGCTGCCGCCGCCAGCGATCGGTAATGGCCGACCGGAACCAGCGGCATATCGGCGAGCGCGATCATCAGCAGCGATGAGCCGGAGCGCCGCGCGATCCGGGCCGCAGTGGCGACCGAAGTCCCGATGCCCTGATCTGCATTGGGATTACGCACAACATCAAAGCCCGCAGCTTTCCATGCTTGCGCGCAAGGGTGTTTGTCCTCGGCGGTGACGACAAGGCTGTGTTGCGGCCGAAGCGCAAAGCGAGCGCGCGCAAGCGTATCGCAAACATGCTCGCCCAGCCTCTTGCCGCGAAACGGCGCGCTCAGCTTGTCGCGCGGACCGAACCGGCGCGATTGCCCAGCCGCGAGCACGGCAATGGTCAGCGATCCGGGTTCAGGCAAGCGCAGCCTCGAAATCGGTTTCCTGATAGGTCCGGATTATCTCCGCCAGCGCCGACAGCGCCAGCGTCTGAGGATCGCGCGATGAATGAAACACGCCAATCGGCGCGCGAATGGTCGCGAGTTGAGTCTCGGTAATCCCTGTCGCCGTCAGCGCATCACAACGCATTGCATGCGCCTTTCGCCCGCCCATTGCACCGAGATAGAAATGCGGCAGTTCGAACGCGCGCGCCATCAATTCGATTTCCCAGTCGTGATCGTGGAACAGGAAGACGATGGCGGTCCAGGGATCGCTTTCCAGCAATTCGGTCTGGGTCGTACGCTTGATCAAACGCGCGCCAAGCCCTTGCGAAGTCATAGCGTCGACGAGTTGGCTGTCCGGTGTCAGGGCGCTCGCTGCGCACCCCGTCGAGCGCGCCAAATGGGTGAGCGCTTCAACTCCGGCACCATGACCGACGATCTGCAATCGGGGCGCTGGCCAGTGTCCGAACACACCCGTCCCTTTGGCGGTATCGAACTGGGTAGGACGCCATTCGGGAAGGTGCTGTACGCCGTCATGATCGAGCGCAATCGAAAACGGCGTGCGGCCGCGGATCGTCCCGAGGCAGGCTGCTGCGACATCTTCCCCTTCGAGCGGTTGGAAATGCAGATCGAGCCCGCCTCCGCATGGCAGTTTGATATCGAGATAGTGCGACCCGGCTCCGAACCGGACTATGCGCGGCGCCCCCGACCTGATGACATCCAGCGCTTCGGCGACAACCGCCTGTTCGATGCAACCACCCGACAGGGATCCGGCGAAGCGGCCATCTTCCGCGACCCCCATGATCGTGCCGGGATTCCGCATCGAGGAGCCCTCAACCGCACCCACGGTCACCATCACACTGCGCTCGCCGCGCAAACGGCACTCATTGAGGAACAGCAATACTCGGTGCAAATCCACCTTGGTCGCTTACTCCGACAGGCTGCCGAGATAGGCGACAATGGCAGCGCGCGTTTCGCCGTCGCTCACCGCGCCTGCGACCATGGTGGTCCCCTCGACCCGGCCCGCCGGATTGGCGAGGAAGCGGTCGAGCTCTTCGATGTCCCAGGTGATGCCCGAATTCGCCAACGCATCGGAATAGGCAAAATCGTCAAGCGCACCAGCCTCGCGACCGATGACGCCGTAGAGGTTGGGTCCGGCCATCGAAGGCTCACCGGCTGCCGCAACATGACAACCCGAACACACTGCAAACGCCGCTTCGCCCTTTGCGACCAGATCGATCGTCCCGACGTCGCTCGCATCCGGACCGGCGGCAATGACGGAGTTGGGGTCGGGCTCACCGGGCTCGCGAATTTCGATCTGTTCGACCGGTGGCTGCTCTTCCGATCCGCTGCATGCCGCGGTCGCAATCGTGAGCACGCTCACCGCCAAAATCGCACCCTTGTGCATCCTTATGTCCCCTCTCGACCCTCTTCAGGAGCTTGTCAGTCGCGCTCAGGCAAACTGCTTGGCGATCGGCAATTCGCGCAGGCGTTTGCCGGTCGCGGCGAAGATCGCATTGGTCAACGCCGGAGCCGCCGGGGGAAGCCCCGGCTCGCCCGCGCCGCCCACGGGTACATCGCCACTATTGATCAATTCAACCGCAATTTCAGGCACTTCATTGATCCTGAGCATCTTGTAATCGTGGAAGTTGCTTTGCTTGATCGCGCCGCCTTCCAGTTCCAGTTCGCCATACATTACGGCGGTCAGGCCGAACACGATCCCGCCCTCGATCTGGTTGCGGAAACCATCGGGGTTCATGACATAGCCGGCGTCGCAGACGGCCCAGATATTGGTCATCCTCGGCTTGCCGGATGTCATGTCGACTTCGATAACTTCAGCTACGATCGTGCCGAAGCTCTCGACAATCGCCACGCCCTTGGCGACGCCCTCGTCGGTCGGTTCGCGCCAATTGCTGATTTCGGCGACCTTTTCGAGCACCGCACGCTGGCGCGGCGCATTGTCCAGCATCGCCAGGCGATATTCGAGCGGATCCTTGGCTGCTGCATGGGCCGCTTCGTCGATGAAACTCTCGATAAACCAGCCCTGCTGCGAATGGTCGACCGATCGCCACGCCTGGAACGGCAGGTGCAGCTCTGCCTCGGCCACGCGCACGGCGGTATTCGGAATGCTGTACATCGCCGGGACGCAGGCTTCGGCCGGATCGTGGCGCTGGGTAAAGACGCTATCATAGGCGACAAGCTTGCCTGCATCGTCCAGCCCGGCGCGCAGTCGGTTCGTGTCCGCGCAGCGATAGAGCGCCTTTTGCGTGTCTTCTTCGCGGCTCCAGATCATCTTGACAGGGTAACCGGTCGCTTTCGCCACGCGTGCGGCCATCGCGACATATTCGGCGCCCAACCGCCGACCGAACGCACCGCCGAGATAGGGATGGTGGATTTTGATGTCTTCGGCGTCGACGCCAATCGTGTCGGCGACTTCAGCGCGGGCCATCAACGGCACCTGCGTGCTTGTCCAGATATCGCATTTGCCGCCCTTGTAGTGGGCGGTGCAATTGAGCGGTTCCATCGGCGCATGGGCAAGATACGGAGCCTTGTATTCGGCCTCGATCGTGGTCGCAGCATTGGCAAGAGCCTCTTGCGCGTCCCCTTTGGCCGCTGCCTCCTTGCCCCCAGTTTCACCCGCTTCGTCGAGCGCGGCAGCAAAAGCCGCGAACTGATCGTCCATGGTCAGGATCGGGCTTTCGGATTTGCTCCAGCCGATCTCAATCGTGTTCACCGCCTGCTGTGCCTGCCAATAGCTGTCGGCCACCACAGTGACGAAGTTGCCCATGTTGAGGATTTGCAAGACGCCGGGCATTTCCATCGCCCGGGTCGCATCCATGCGCTCGACAGTTGTACCGGGGACGGGCGGGCGAACGACCGCCGCGTAGGACAGGTTGGCGCCTTCGGGAACGGCGTCGATGCCGAACTCCGCCTTTCCGGTGACCTTGTCGGGAATATCGGTGCGGGCTTTGCTTTTGCCCATCAGGCGATACTCGGAAGACGTCTTGAGCTCCGGCGTGTGGTCCATCGGTTGCTCGGCCGCGGCGGTGGCAAACTCCGCATAGGGAGCCGACTTGCCGGAAGCTTCATGGAACAAGGTGCTGTCGCGGGTGGTAATCTCGCTTGCGGGCACGCCCCAGTCTTCTGCTGCCGCACCGATCAGCATCTTGCGCGCAGCCGCACCGGCAACCCGCATCGAGTGCTGGCCAGTCGTGCGGATCGACGATGACCCTCCGGTGATCATTGCGTTGGCGAGTTTCGCCATCTGCGTGAACAGGCCGTCCCAGGTCGGCTCGATCCAGTCCGCCGCGTTCATTGTGAACGGAGCGAGGAACATGCGCGCCGTATCGCCCACGACATAGCTGCCATCGGCGGGCGCCTGCATGACAGTAACCTTGTCCCACGCAGCGTCGAGCTCGTCAGCGAGCATCTGCGCAAGCACAGAATGTGCGCCCTGCCCCATCTCGCAATGCGGAACGATGGCAGTAACGAGGTTGTTGGTGTCGATCTTGACCCAGCTGTTGACCAGTTGCTCGCCCGGACCGGGCGCAACGGTCGAGGCCAGCTTGTCGACCGGGTTGCCGGGCCGCACGCCGACGCCGATCAGCAAGCCGCCTCCGGCCAGCACCCCTGCGCCTATGAATCCGCGCCGGCTCCATTTGCCAAGCGTGCTGCGTTCCTTCTTGTCGGGAGACAGGTCGTTCATGGCTCAGGCCTCCTCTTGCCGGGGTTCGAGCTGTCCCGACGCGACTTTGATTGCGCGGCGGATCCGGGTGTAGGTGCCGCAGCGGCAGATATTGCCAGCCATCGCGGCGTCGATCTGTTCGTCGGTCGGCTGCGGATTGTCGCGCAGCAGCGCGGTCGCACTCATGATCTGGCCCGACTGGCAGTATCCGCATTGCGGCACTTGCTCGCTGACCCAGGCCTGCTGGATCGCGGAAAGCTCGCCTTCCGGGCCGCCGATGCCTTCGATCGTGGTGATTGCGCGCCCCTCGGCTTCGGAGATCGGGGTCGAGCAGCTTCGCACCGGCTGTCCGTCGAGATGCACGGTGCAGGCCCCGCATTGCGCTATGCCACAGCCGAACTTGGTTCCGTTCAGGCCAAGCTTTTCGCGCACGACCCACAGGATCGGCATCGCCGGATCGACTTCGGCAGTGGTTTCCTGCCCGTTCAATGTGAAACTCGCCATGTGTGAACTCTCCGGGATTCGCCGCTCGGTTGCGACCCGCAACCTATATCGAAGCGCGCTGCAAGGGAAGCGGCAGGTTTACAGCCCGCCTGCGGCACGCAGGATCAGCCGCAGCCCAAGGCCGGCCGCAACCACAACAACCGCACCGCCGAGCAGGTTGGCAGTCCGGCTATTGGTGAATTCGCCAAGAACTTGCGCCTTGTTCATGGCGAACAGCAGAAAGCCGGCAACGATCGGCAGGAGCAGTCCGTTGGCGAATTGGGCCGAGAGGATGATCGTGACCGGGCGAATGCCGGTCAGGGCCAGCGCCGCTCCGATGGCGATGACGCTCAGCGCCACCAGTCGGAGGACGCGCTGGCGGTTCTCAGGAGCGACTTCGAAAATCTCGCTAACTGCGTAACCGGTGGCCAATGGGGCGGTGATCGAACTGGTCAGTCCGGCGGCAAAAAGCCCAGCGCCCATCAGATATTTGGCATGCGGTCCGAACAAGGGTTCGAACTGCGTCGCCATGTCGGCGGCGTTCTCGACCTCGACGGCAAAGGCAAACAGGCTCGCCGCAGCGGTCGATACGATCAGTATTCCGATCAGCCCGCCGATCCCCACCGCCACCATCGTGTCGAGCCGTGCGGCGGACAGGTCTTCGGGCCGGGACCATTTGCTGCGAGCGGCGCTGGCGTGGAGGAAGAGGTTGTACGGCACCACCGTCGTTCCGATCAGCGCGATCACGGTCAACAATGCACCTTCGGGAATCCTGGGCAGGATCAGCCCAGCCAATAGCCCGCCTAGATCGGGTCTTACGACGGCAAATGTTGCAACGAAAGCGAGCGTCATGACCCCGACGAGCGCCATCAACGCCGCTTCGATCTGGCGGTAGCTGCCAGTCCAGAGCAGGATTGCGGCGAGGACCGAGATGATCGCAACGCTAAGCTCGAATGCACCGTCGCCTTCACCGGCGATCGCGGCAATGCCGAGCGCCGCTCCCGAGAGGTTGCCACCTTCATAAGCTGCATTGCCGACATACAGGGCGACGCAGACCAATGCGATCAACGGCCAGCGCCAGACCGAGTGCCGAAACAGTTCGGCCAGTGCTTCGCCCAATCCCTTTTGCGTCACAACGCCCAGCCGGGCCGACATTTCCTGCAGGATCATGGTCGCCGCCGTTGCGAACAGCAGCGCCCATAATAACGCGTATCCAAAGCTGGCTCCGGCCAATGTGCAGGCTGTGACTGTGCCGGGCCCTATGAATGCCGCCGTGACCATGGCGCCGGGTCCGACATTGCGAATGCGCTGTGCGATACTCATTCTTTCGCTGCTCCAAACCCGCCACCGGTTGGAGTGCGGATGACGATCCGGTCGCCCGGACCGACTTCGGCCTGATCACAACCGTCGAGATGCACCATTGAACCATCCTCGCGTTCGATCCAGTTGCGACCCAACCGTCCGTCTGCACCGCCTTCGACACCCGGCGGAGCGACCACCCGATGATCTGACAGGATCGCGCATTCCATCGGCTCACGGAATCGGATCGCCCGGGTTACGCCATCGCCGGCGGACCACATGCCTCGCCCGCCAGAGCCGCGATCGATCCGGAAGGAGTCGAGCACGACGGGGTAGCGGTTTTCGAGCACTTCGGGGTCGGTCATGCGGGTGTTCGTCATATGCGTATGCACGGCCGATGCCCCATCGAAACCTGGCCCGGCGGGAGCACCTGAGCAGATCGTCTCATAGTATTGTCGCTCTGCGTTGCCGAAGGTCAGGTTGTTCATCGTACCCTGGCTCGAACCCAGTTTCCCAAGGGCCGCGAACAGCGCGTCGGTGATCGCCTGGCTGGTCTCGACATTGCCCGCGACGACTGCCGCTTCAGCACTCGGATTCAGCATCGAGCCGGCGGGGACAATGATTTCAAGCGGCTTCATGCATCCGGCATTGAGCGGGATATCGTCGTCGATGAGGCAGCGGAAGACGTAGAGTACCGCTGCTCGCGTGACTGCAGGCGGCGCGTTGAAAGCACTGTCCTGCTGCGCGCTCGTGCCGGTGAAATCGATGGAAGCGGCGTTGTTGTCATGGTCCGGTCGGATCGCAACCTTGATGGCTGCGCCGGAATCGAGGTGAAGTACAAACTCGCCAGGCTGAATCTCACCGATCACTCGCCGCACTGCAGCTTCGGCGGTATCCTGGATGTGCCCCATATAGGCCTGCACCACGTCCAGCCCGTATTGCGCCACCAGCTTGCGCAGTTCGCCGGCCCCGGTCGCATTGGCCGCCACTTGCGCCATCAGGTCGGCGACGTTCTGAGCAATGTTGCGCGCCGGATGGGGACTGTCGCCGAGGATACGCTCGATCTGCGCGGTCTGGAAGGTGCCGCGTTCGACCAGCTTCACATTGTCGAGCAGGATACCTTCGTCGGCAATATTGCGTCCGAGCGGCGACATCGAACCCGGGCTGATCCCGCCAATATCCTCGTGGTGCGCACGGCTGGCGACATAGAACAGCACATCGCTCCCTGCGGCATCGAACACAGGTGAGACGACTGTCACATCGGGCAGGTGAGAGCCGCCCTTGTGCGGGTTGTTGTGCACGAAGGCATCACCCGGTTCGATCGCTGCGCCGCTGTCGATGATCACCTTCACGCTGGCATCCATCGAGCCGAGATGGACCGGTACATGCGGTGCATTGGCAACCAGATTGCCGTCCGGATCGAAGATCGCGCAGGAGAAATCGAGTCGTTCCTTGACGTTCACAGATTGCGCGGTGTTGCGCAGGACGATGCCCATCTGTTCGGCGATCGACATGAACAGGTTGGCGAAGATCTCCAGGGTCACCGGGTCGAAAGCGGTGCTGAAGCGCGCGTCGTGCCGAGCGTCGCCCAGATGCGACAATATCAGGCAGCCATCGCGGTCGACCACCGCTTTCCATCCCGGCTCAACGACCACCGTACCGGTCGTTTCGGTAATGATTGCCGGCCCCGCGATCATGTTTCCGGATGCGAGTGCTTCGCGCTCGAAAATCGGGGCATCGTGCCATTCGCCCGCCGAGAAGAAGCGGTGGGAGGCATGAGGTTCGGCCGCTTGTCCCGTTGGCGCGGTGGAAACGGCTTGCGACCAGTCATTCCGACCGCTTTCGCTTTCGACAACTAGCGTATCGAACACGATCACCTTATCGGGTGCGGCAAAGCCGAATTGCTGGCGATGAAGCCGTTCGAATTCTGCAGCCATCGTCTCCGCGCTGGCAATGGATACCTTGATGGCGGTTTCGGTCCGCGCATAGCGCAACAACGCGCTCTGCGAGTGCGAAACGTCATCGGTCCCTACACCTTGCTCGGATAATTCGCGCAGCGTCTCGGCCCGCAACTCGGCCATGGTTACGGCCACCTTGTCCAGCAGGTCGGACGACAACGGCTCGCCAATGACACGCTGGCGCTCGGCCTCGGTCTTCGCCAGGCCCATGCCGTAGGCCGAGAGCACGCCGGCGAAAGGATGGATCAGGATACGTCCGATCCCGAGCCGTTCCGCGACGAGACAGGCATGCTGCCCGCCGGCTCCGCCGAAACAATTGAGGACATAGTCCTTCACGTCATGGCCGCGAGCGGTCGAAATCTGCTTGATCGCCTGCGCCATGTGCTCGTTGGCGATCGCAAGGAAGCCTTCTGCGACTTCCTCCGGCGATCGTCCATCGCCCAACTGCTCGGCAATTTCGGCAAACGCAGCCCGGGACGCATCGGCATTGAGCGGTTGGGACTGATCGGGTCCGAATATCTGCGGGAAATGCTCCGGGCTGAGTTTGCCAAGGCAGACATTGATGTCGGTCACCGCCAGCGGACCGCCGCGCCTGTAACAGACCGGGCCCGGATCGGCCCCGGCGCTGTCCGGACCGACCCGCAACCGCCCATCCTCGAATTTCAGGATCGATCCCCCGCCCGCTGCAACCGTGTGAATATGCAGCATCGGCACGCGCATCCTGGCGCCAGCGACTTCGGTTTCGTAGACCTTTTCGAGCGCGCCGGCGTAATGCGAGACATCGGTCGACGTTCCACCCATGTCGAAGCCGATCACCTTTCCGAACCCCGCCCGTTGCGCCGTCTCGACGCAGCCGACGATACCACCCGCAGGTCCGGAGAGTATCGCGTCGCGTCCGCGAAATTTGGCAGCATCGGTCAATCCGCCCGAGCTCTGCATGAACAACAATTGTCCAGGGTCGCGCGCGTCATCGAAAGCGGTCGAGATGCGGTCCACATAGTCGCGCAGAATCGGCGTCAGATAGGCGTCGACGACGGTGGTCTCCCCACGCGGAACAATCTTGGTCAACGGGCTGACTTCGTGGCTGGTCGAGACCTGGGTGAAACCGATCTCGCGAGCTAGATTGGCCATCTTACGTTCGTGATCGGGATAGCGATATCCGTGCATCAGCACGATCGCCACAGCGCGCAGCCCGGTGCGATAGGCCGCTTCGAGTATCGACACGGCCTGATCCAGGTCGAGCGGCACCTCCACTGTGCCGTCGGCCAGTACTCTTTCGGCGATTTCAACGACATCGGCGTAGAGCGGCG
>CAZJZO010000132.1:0-9527 GCA_964550495.1 uncultured Porphyrobacter sp.
GCTATCTCGGTCGGGCGGAACAGTCGCTCGAGCTGGATCAGTTCGCCGGGACGTTCAACGGTACGGGCGTTACGATCGAACGGCTGGGTCGACAGGGCCTGATCGAGCGAATTCCGGGACTCCGAGAAGAATGGTGCGACGCGATCTGGGAGCCCGCCTGCGCTGACATCGATGTTGCTGGGCTTCACCAGCATTATCTCAAGACCCTGAAGCAGAACGGGGCGGAGCTTGCTTGTCGCGCCCTGGTCTCCGGACTTGAACGCAGCAATGGCGAATGGCGCATCTCCACCGAAGCTGGCGCGCAGTATCGCGCGGCCACTTTGATCAACGCCGCCGGTGCGTGGGCTGATCCGATTGCACGTTTGGCGGGTGCGCAGCCGCTCGGGATCGATCCCTTGCGCAGGACCGTTGCGCAATTGCGGGTCGAACCGGCGGCGCCGGACGATCTCCCGTTGGTGTTGGACATCGATGGCGACTTCTACTTCAAGCCGGACAACGGTCGGCTATGGTTGAGCCCGCATGACGAGATCCCGACGGTGCCGTGCGATGCCGCGCCTGAAGAGATCGATGTCGCTTTGGCGATCGATCGGTTCCAGCAAGTAACCCAGTGGCGAATCGAAGCTGTCGAGAGACGATGGGCCGGGCTCAGGAGTTTCGCGCCCGACAGGTTGCCGGTCTACGGGCCGGATCCCGAAGTGGAGGGCTTTTTCTGGTTTGCCGGGCAGGGTGGTTTTGGAATTCAGACTTCGCCGGCAGCGGCGCGGCTTGGCTCGCAAATTGCGCTTGGCAACGGCGATGATGCGATTACGCGCGCGATTGACCGCGAAGCCTATGCTCCGAACCGATTTTTTGCATCTGCAGACGCACTCACCGGCTAGCCATCGGCTGAGCTATCTGTAAGGTGGCAAGCGAGTTTCGAAACTCAAATATGAGGGAGTGATAAAATGGCTCACAAATTCGAGATCTACAAAGACAAGGCCGACGAGTACCGCGTCCGCTTCAGCTACAATTCCGAAGTGATGTTTTCGACGCAGGGCTATTCGAGCAAGTCGAGCGCGCAGAACGCGATCGATTCAATCAAGAAGAACGGTCCGGACGCACCGGTTGAAGACAACAGCTAAGCGGCTTGTCATCAATTAGAGCTTAGGCGGGCGTGTCCAGGCGGACGCGCCCGCTTCGTATCAGGCTTCGGTATCCTCGCCTGCGGCAATTCGATCCGCTTCGTCGCTCGCCAGCCTGTCGACGCGCTCATTCTCGGGGTGGCCGTTATGGCCCTTGACCCAATGCCATTCGATCTCGTGCTTGGCCGTTACTTCTATCAGCTCGTGCCACAGCTCGGCATTGCGCACAGGCTTCTTGCTGGCATTGACCCAGCCGCGGCGCTGCCAGCCATCGACCCACTTGGTAATGCCGTCGATCACATATTTGCTGTCGGAATAGAGATCGACCTGACACGGCTCGATCAGCGCCGACAGGCCCCTTATCGCGGCGGTCAGCTCCATGCGGTTGTTGGTGGTGTCATCCTCGCCGCCGGAAAGCTCCTTTTCGTGCTTGCCCATGCGCAGCAGCGCTCCCCAACCCCCGGGGCCGGGATTGCCCTTGCAGGCTCCGTCAGTGAAGATCTCGATGCGCTTCATGGTTCAAACCTTTTGCGCATAATCACTTAGGACGCAAACAGCGTTTCACCGAATCTGTCATAGAGTCGGTAGCGCTCGACGAATTGCATCGGATCCTTGCGAGTCACCAGCGCGTCGTCCGGCGTGTCGAGCCAGTCCTCCGCGCGGCTTGCTACGAATCGCAAGCACGCACCCTTGGCGATTTCGGGCAACAGGTTTCGTTCGTCGGGTGAGATCGGTCGGACATAGTCATATCCCCCGATCAAGGCCGAGCCGACCTCCGGGTCGTATTCATTGCCGTCCGAAGCGAAACTCCACGCAGCATGTGTGGTCGCCAGGTCGAGCGCCATCGGTCCGGTGCAGGCGAAATAGAAATCGATCAGGCCCGTGACTTCGCTGCCGAGCATCAGGACATTGTCCGGGAACAGATCGGCGTGGATGTTGGCTTGCGGCAACGCGCCAAGGTCGAGCGCCGCCGCTGCTCGCGCCGGTTCCAGAACCCCCGGTAGATCGGCATGAATCGAAGCGAGCCCGGCAGCGCCGCACTGTTCGATCACGCGCAAATTTTCGGCAAATCCCATCGTGTTCGCGCGGACTATTCCGAAATCGCCGCTCGCGAGGTGCAACTGCGCCAGTACGCGTCCAACCGAATGCGCCTGTTCGGGCGTGGGTTGGGTCGGCGAGACACCAGGGAGGAACTCGATCAGCGCCACCGCCTTGCCGTCCACCATTCGAAATGCAGCGCCGTCGCGGTCATGGATGGTGCGCGGTACCGGGCAGCGCTTGGCCGAAAGGTGATCGAGGAGGCCAAGGAAATAGGGGAGATCGCCAAGCTCGATCCGTCGCTCGTACATCGTCAGAATGAAGCGAGCGCCCGATCCATCGGCGCCCGTGGTCTCGATCAGCCAATTGGAGTTCGAAACCCCCTCGGCGATGCCCTTGGCAGAGACCAACTCGCCAACATCGTATTCGGCGATCAGCGCAGCCAGTTCTTCTGCGCCAAGATGCGTGTAGACCGCCAACCCGTCGCCCCCAGCGCAGCCTATTCGGTGAGCTGACGCGGCAGCTTGAAGACCATCTTTTCCTCAGCCGCCGTAATGGTTGTCTCGTGTACCTCGCGGAGCTGGCGCAAGGCATCGACGACTTCGCGGACCAGCACTTCCGGCGCCGAGGCGCCGGCCGTGAGTCCGAGCGTATCCACTCCCTCAAGCCAGGATGGATCGATGTCCGCGGCGCGCTGGACCAGTTTTCCTGGCGTTCCAAGCCGCTCGGCCACTTCCACCAGGCGCAGGGAATTGGACGAATTCGGCGCGCCGATAACCAGCACCAGATCGCAGGCCGGAGCAAGATCCTTCACCGCGGTCTGACGATTGGAGGTCGCGTAACAGATGTCTTCCGCCTTCGGCCCATGGATATTGGGATAGCGCCATTCGAGCGCCGCGATGACTTCGCGGGTGTCGTCGACCGACAAGGTGGTCTGCGTCAGATAGGCCAGCGGTTCATCGCTGTCGAAAGGAAGCTTGTCCACGTCCTCGATATGTTCAACCAGCGTCATCTGGCCCGGCTCGACCTGACCCATCGTGCCGATCACTTCGGGATGGCCATCGTGGCCGATGAAAATGATGTGGCGACCCTTTTCGATCTGGCGCTCGGCCTGCCGATGGACCTTCGACACGAGTGGACAGGTCGCATCGAGATAGATCATCTCGCGCCGCTCGGCTTCGGCGGGCACGCTTTTTGGCACTCCATGCGCGCTGAATACGACCGGCGCATCGGCTGGCACCTCGTCCAGTTCCTTGACGAAGATCGCGCCTTTCGCCTTCAGCCCTTCGACGACATATTTGTTGTGGACGATTTCGTGGCGAACATAGACCGGAGCGCCATAGCGCTCGAGCGCCTTTTCGACGATTTCGATCGCCCGATCGACCCCGGCGCAGAAACCGCGCGGGGCCGCGATCAGCAGGTTGAGAGGTGGACGTTGATCGGCCGGCATGTTCTCGGCTGCGTCGGAATTGGGAAAGGGCGCGTTCATGCGGCCCCCTCTAGCGCTTTGTTGCACGTCTCGCTAGGGCGGGACACGCTGATTGAAGCGCAGGATCGATTTTCAAGGACGGGTTTTTGATGATGTTTCGCACGCATGTTCTGACTGCTGCTGTCTTGGCGGTGGGGCTCGCCGGTTGCGCCAGGGAAGGTGAACTGGTGGTTGATCAGGGTGTGGGCATCACCTCGGTGCTGACATCGTGCCCGTCGGTCGGGATCCCCGATTACACCGGCGACGTGACGGTGTTTCGCAGTGCGGACAATCCGACCTTCGCAAATCTCGACATGACCGCATCGATGACCAACCTGCGTTCGACCTGCGATGACGGGGCGGTAAAGGTTTACAGCGAAGCGACCTTTGACGTGCATGCGCGCCGCGCGGATGTGCGCGGTGCGCGGACCGTCACTCTTCCTTACTTCGTAACGGTTCTTCAGGGTGGCAGTGCGGTTGTGACCAAGCGCGTCGGTCAGGTGACCCTCAATTTCGCCGATGGGCAGGAACGCGCCACCGCCAGTGCGAGGGCCGGATCGTTCGTCGATCGAGCCGCCGCATCGCTGCCGGAAGACATTCGCGAGCGTATCACCCGTCGACGACGACCGGGCGATCCCGAAGCCGCACTCGATCCGCTGGCGGCTCCCGAAGTGAAGGCGGCGATTGCCCGCACTCGATTCGAAATGCTGATCGGTTTTCAGCTGACCGAATCGCAGTTGGCGTACAACGCCACGAGGTAGCACTTTTGCACGCCATCCGGCGTGCACGTTCCTCGCCGAGATTTGCTTTCGATCGGGTGACCGACGGCAAGGTGCGCTCTTGCAGCGGGTCGGCTGCCGCCCTTGCCAGCCTGCGGGTCGACTTCTTTCCTTGTCGCCCCGGGCTTGACCCGAGACCCTGCTTCCTTCTTTGCAATCGCAAACCAATGCGGAAACGCACGAGAATCTGATGACCGATACAAAAACCCTCTACGCCAAATATGCGGCGACAGTCGAAACTGCCCTCACGCAGCTCGCCAGCGAAGGCGTACTGCCTGCCGACACCAGCTTTGCCAATGTTGCCGTTGAGCCTCCGCGCGACCCTTCGCACGGCGATCTGGCAACCAATGCGGCGATGGTGCTGGCCAAGGCGGCGAAGACCAATCCGCGCGCGCTGGCCGAGCAGATCGTGGCCAAGCTTGAGGCCGAACCATCAATCACCAGCGCGGAGATCGCAGGCCCGGGATTCATCAATCTGCGGCTCGACCCGAGCGCTTGGCTGAACGAGCTTCGGGCGATATCGGCGCGCGGCGGCGATTATGGTCACTCGAAAATGGGCGCCGGGGTGCGGGTGAATGTCGAATATGTCTCCGCCAATCCCACTGGGCCGATGCATATGGGCCATTGCCGCGGGGCCGTGGTCGGCGATGCGCTTGCCAATCTGCTCGAATTCGCCGGGCACGATGTCACCCGCGAATACTACATCAACGACGCCGGCGGTCAGGTCGATGTGCTCGCGCGCTCGGCGCATCTGCGGTACCGCGAGGCGCTGGGCGAGGATATCGGCGAAATTCCCGAGGGACTCTATCCGGGCGACTATCTGAAGCCGGTGGGCGAATATCTGGCGCAGGAGCTTGGCGACAAGCACAAGGATGAGCCGGAAGAGGAATGGCTCCAGTATTTTCGCGCCGAGGCGGTCGAGAAGATGATGGAGGTCATCAAGTCCGACCTAAGCCTGCTCGGCATCCAACATGACACCTTTGCATCGGAAGCCGCGCTTCACGCAGCCGGCAAACCGGCCGAGGCCGAAGCGTGGCTGCGCAAGCACGATCTGGTCTATGACGGGGTGCTCGAGGCGCCGAAGGGCAAGGCGCCGCCCGAGGATTGGGAACCGGTCGAACTGCCCTTGTTCCGCTCGACTAGGTTCGGCGACGACCAGGATCGACCGATCAAGAAGTCGAACGGTGCGTGGACCTATTTTGGTGCCGATCTCGCTTATCACATGCAGAAGGCCGAAAATGCCGATGCTCTGATTGACATCTGGGGCGCGGATCACGCCGGAACCGTCAAGCGGATCAAGGCGGCGGTTGCCGCACTGTCCGAAGGGAAAGGCAAGCCGACACCGTTCGACGTGAAGCTGGTGCAGATGGTGCAGCTGATGCGCGCGGGTGAGCCGGTGAAGATGTCCAAACGCTCGGGCAACTTCATCACCATCGCCGACATGATCTCGGAACTGGACGGAAAGCTCGAAAAGGGCTGGGGCAAGGATGTGGTGCGCTTCACCATGCTCACCCGCAAGCCCGAAGCCCAGATGGACTTCGATTTCGCCAAGGTGGTCGAACTGTCGAAAGACAATCCGGTCCTCTACGTGCAATATGCACATGCCCGGATACGCTCAACGATCCGCAAAGCGGCTGATCAGGGTTTGGCGCCGTCAGCTAACCAGCTTGACCTTTTGGGCGAAGACGAACTGGCTTTGGTGAAGCGCGCAGCGCAGTTCCCGCGCGAGATTGAAGCGGCTGCAAAGGCGCGGGAACCGCACCGGATTGCCTTCTATTTGTACGATTTGGCGGGAGAATTGCACGCTTTCTGGAACCTCGGCAACGATTCACCGCAAAAGCGCTTCATCGTGGAACAGGATAAGGGTTTATCCGGAGCCAGACTTTTCCTTGCCGACGCAATCGGGCAAGTGATCTCAAATGGGCTTGGCGTGTTAGGCGTGGAAGCTGTCGAATCTATGTAATCCGGCGTAACGGTCTTCCCGTCGCGACCGGAGGGGGAAAGGACTTGGATCAGTGATGATCGAGGCCGAATTCGAAGAAATCGAAGAGACCGAGGGCGAACTCGATCTCAACAACGAGGACAGCCTGCCGTGGCTCGAATCCGATGAGGATGAGAGCGACGGCGGCTTCGACATGACTCAGTTCCTGGGATTTGGGGCGATCCTGCTCGCATTGCTGGGCGCAATGATCTTCGGGATCTGGTTCCTGACCAACCAGACCCGTGACGCTGACCTCGTGGCCGATGGCAGCACAATCGAAGCGCCCGAAGGCCCGTACAAGGAGCGTCCCGAAGACCCCGGCGGGAAGGAATTTGCCGGAACCGGGAATGTCGCTCCGGTGGTCGGCGAAGGCCAGACCCGCGAAGGTGTGATGGCCGATGGTTCCGATACTGGCTCTGACGGGTCGAGCAACTCCGCCGGCGGGAGCGAAAGCGGCGCCACGACCACAGCAGCCGCCGACGCGGCCGGAAGCTCGGCGAACGGCAGCGGCGACAGCGCCAGCACATCGGCCAGCAGCGCATCATCGAGCTCGGTGGTCGGTGTGCAGGTCGGCGCCTATGGCAGCCGGGCGCGGGCCGAAGCCGGCTGGCAGACTCTGACCCGCAGCAGCGATGCGCTGTCAGGGGTGCGGTATCGTATCGTAAGAGGCGAGGCCGATATCGGAACCGTCTATCGCCTGCAGGCGCTGGCAAGCAATCGCGCTGCGGCCGACCAGCTTTGCAATGCCTTGAAGGCCGATGGACTGGCCTGTCAGGTCAAACCCTGAATCAGCTTGGTGCGGGACGACCGATCCGTCCCGTTTTCCCCATTACGGAGCATTGGTGCGCTTGCCTGACTGCCCCGTCGCTGCAAGGCTTGCCCCATGATTCCGGCGATCTTCGGATGTTCCGGCCCTGAATTGACGGCCGACGAGCGCGCGTTCTTCCGCGACGCCGATCCGGCTGGCTACATCCTGTTTGCGCGCAATTGCGTGGACCCCGAACAATTGCGTACACTGACCGACGATTTGCGGAGTCTTCACGGCCGCGAGCGGCTGCTGGTGTCGATCGATCAGGAAGGCGGTCGGGTCGCGCGCTTGCGCCCACCGCAATGGTCTTCGTATCCGGCGGGCGAAGCGTTCGACCGATTGTATGCGCTGGCCCCGGCGAGCGCGATCGAGGCCGCTCGTGTCGGTGCCGAAGCGATGGCGCTCGAACTGTCGGCGATGGGGATCACGGTCACGTATCATCCACCGCTTGATGTCCGCCAGCCGGGGGCAAGCGATGTGATCGGGGACCGCGCGCTGGGAAGCGAGCCGATGCAGGTGGCGGCGATCGGACGCGCGATACTTGACGGCTTGGCGTCAGGCGGCGTGACCGGCTGTATCAAGCATATGCCGGGTCATGGGCGCAGCTTGGTGGATTCGCACAAGGACATGCCGCGCGTGGAGGCCAGCGCCGAAGAGCTCGAAAGCGATCTCGCTCCGTTCCGCTCGCTCAATTCGGCGCTGATCGGGATGACCGGGCATTTGCTATTCCCAGTTTGGGATGCCGATGATCCGGCGACACTGTCGGAGACGATCATTCGCGACGTCATTCGCGGGGCAATCGGGTTCGAAGGCCTGCTGTTGACCGACGATATAGATATGCAGGCGCTCGATGGTTCCATTCCGGAACGTTCGGCCCGCGCGCATGCCGCAGGATGTGATATCGTCCTGAATTGCTGGGCCAGGATGGACGATATGCAGGGTATAAGCGAGGCATTGCCGAGCATGTCCGGACCCACGCAAGAACGGCTTGACCGCGCCTTGGAAGGGACGCGCCTGGCTCCCGCTCTCGCAGCGGAGCAGACCGATCTGTTGGCCAAGCGTGATGCTTTGCTCGCCCTGACGGGAGAAGCGGCATGAGCATGACCAGTAATGACGATGGCTTCATGCTATCGGGGGACGCGATGGGTGCAGGTGAACCGACCGCCGACATGCCTGATGGCTGGCTTGCCGACGATGTCGCACGTCAGGGTGCCAAGTCGGGCGAACAGGCGCTGTATCTCGAGCTCGAAGGATGGGAAGGACCGCTCGACCTGCTGCTCGATCTCGCACGCCGGCAGAAGGTCGATCTGCGCCAGATCTCGATCCTTGCGCTGGTCGATCAGTACCTGACCTATATCGAGCAGGCCAAGGCCCTGCGGCTCGAACTGGCAGCCGATTATCTCGTCATGGCGGCGTGGCTCGCCTATCTCAAATCGGCCCTCTTGTTGCCAAAGGACGAGCAGGAGGATCCCAGCCCCGAAGAGCTGGCACTGCGTTTGCAGCTTCGCCTGCAACGCCTGGGTGCGATGCGCGAGGCGGCAGCCCGATTGATGGGGCGCGACCGGATCGGCCGCGACATATTCCTGCGTGGGGCACCCGAAGGGCTGCGGATCGATCGCAAAACGCTTTGGAAGAGCGACACCTATTCGCTGATCCAGGCCTATGGGCAGGTGAAAGCTCGCACGGCGCCCAGGATCTATCATGTGGCTGACCGCCCGGTGATGACGCTTGAGAGTGCGCTGGAGCGTGTCTCCTCGATGCTTGGCGTCACGCTCGACTGGATGGATATTCGCGACTTCATGCCAACCGACGCCGAGCCGGAGCTGCGCAGATCAGCGCTCGCCTCCAGCTTTGTGGCCGCGCTGGAGCTGGCGCGGTTGGGACGGGCCGAGATCGCACAGGATGAAGCCTATTCGCCGCTGCGAATTCGTCGTCTGAAACAGGGTGAGAAGGCATGAGCGATGAGGCCGAGGACCAAGCGGTCGACGCGATCGAACGCGCGCTCGAAGCGACTTTGTTTGCCGCCGAAGAGCCGATGACGGTCGAAGCTTTAGCTGTGCATTTGGGCGATCTCGACAAATCCTCTGTGCGCGAAGGCCTGAAGGCATTGGAGCGGCACTATGCGGGGCGGGGCGTTCATTTGGTCGAGCGCGGCAAGCGCTGGCATTTCGAAACCGCGCCGGATCTCGCCCACTTGCTCCGCCGGGAACGCGAGCAGGTTCGCCGCCTCAGCCGGGCGGCGACCGAAGTACTGGCGATAATCGCCTATCACGAGCCGGTCAGCCGGGCCGAGATCGAATCGATCCGCGGAGTGCAGACCAGCAGCGGGACG
>CAZJZO010000133.1:0-9527 GCA_964550495.1 uncultured Porphyrobacter sp.
CCAAGTACCGCAAGGCCTTCAAGGGCAAGATCCATGGCAATGCCAAGGGCGGCACGACCCTGAACTTTGGCTCGTATGGGCTGAAGGCTCTCGAGCCTGAGCGCCTTACTGCGCGCCAGATCGAGGCCGCTCGTCGCGCCATCACTCGTGCGATGCGCCGTCAGGGCCGTCTGTGGATCCGCGTCTTCCCGGACGTGCCGGTGTCGAAGAAGCCGGCCGAAGTCCGTCAGGGTAAGGGCAAGGGTTCGGTCGAATACTGGGCCGCTCGTGTGAAGCCGGGCCGCATCCTGTTCGAACTCGACGGCGTCCCCGGTCCGCTCGCCGCGCTCGCTTTCGAGCGTGCCGCGATGAAGCTGCCGATCAAGACCAAAGTTGTCGCACGTATGGGCGACACCAGCCACCTGGGAGGCAACTGATGGCCGATATCGAAGATCTTCGCACGAAGACCGACGACCAGCTGAGCACTCAGCTGACCGAGCTTAAGCGCGAGCAGTACAACCTGCGGTTCCAGGCTGCGACCAATCAGCTCGAACAGCCGTCGGAAATCCGCCGCGTGCGTCGCACGATCGCTCAGATCAAGACGCTGCAGAACGAGCGCGCTGCTGCGGCAAGCGCCAAGGCAACCGGGGCGTAAGGAGTAGACAATGCCGAAACGTATCCTGATCGGGACTGTCACCTCCGACAAGACCGACAAGACCGTGACCGTGAAGGTCGAACGCAAGGTGAAGCACCCGCTCTACGGGAAGATCATCCGGCGTTCGAAGAAGTATCACGCGCACGACGAGAAGAACGAATATTCCGTGGGCGATGTCGTCCGGATCGAGGAGACCAAACCGATCTCCAAGACCAAGACCTGGGCTGTGAAGGACCAGGTTGTCGCGGGCGGAACGCAAGCAATCGAAGCCGATCTCGAAGTCGAGGCGGCAGGAAACTGAACTGACGTAGGAACTGCTGAGCCCCGGTTGGTATCGGGTGTCCCAGCAAGCCAAGAGAAGGAACCGGATCAATGATCCAGATGCAATCCAATCTCGACGTCGCGGACAATAGCGGCGCGAAGCGCGTCCAGTGCATCAAGGTGCTGGGCGGCTCGAAGCGCCGATTTGCCTCCGTGGGCGACGTGATCGTGGTTTCCGTGAAGGAAGCGCAGCCACGCGCGAAGGTCAAGAAGGGCGACGTTCACCGCGCTGTGATCGTGCGCACCCGCAAGGATGTTCGCCGCCCCGATGGCAGCGTCATCCGCTTCGACAGCAACTCCGCTGTCCTGGTCAACAAGTCGAACGAGCCGATTGGCACCCGTATCTTTGGCCCGGTCGTCCGCGAACTGCGCGGCCGCGGTTTCATGAAGATCATCAGCCTCGCTCCGGAGGTGCTCTAAGATGGCATCCGCTAAGATCAAGAAGGGCGACAGCGTCGTCGTGCTTTCGGGCAAGGACAAGGGCCGCACCGGCACCGTCCAGCAGGTCATGCCGAAGGATGGCAAGATCGTGGTCGAAGGCATCAACGTGATCGCCCGTCACCGCAAGCCGAGCCAGCAGAACCCGCAGGGCGGCATCGACCGGTATCCGGCCCCGATGCACATCGCCAAGGTTGCGCTGGCCGATCCCAAGGATGGCAAGCCCACCCGCGTCCGTTTCGAAGAAAAGGACGGCAAGAAGGTGCGCGTTGCCGTGAAGAGTGGGGAGACCATCGATGGCTGATTACACTCCACGCCTCAAAGCGAAGTATGAAGACGAAATCGTCAAGGCGATGACCGAGAAGTTTGGTTACACAAATCGTCTTCAGGTGCCCAAGATTGAAAAGATCACGCTCAATATGGGTGTGGGCGAAGCCAGTCAGGACAAGAAGAAGATCCAGACGGCTGCTGAAGAGATGGCTCTGATTGCAGGCCAGAAGCCGGTCATCACCAAGGCGAAGAAATCGATCGCTCAGTTCAAGCTGCGCGATGGCATGCCGATCGGTTGCAAGGTGAACCTGCGCCGTGCCCGCATGTACGAATTCCTCGATCGTCTCGTGACCATCGCGATGCCGCGTATTCGCGACTTTCGCGGACTGAACCCCAAGTCGTTTGACGGTCGTGGCAACTACGCCATGGGCATCAAGGAGCAGATCATCTTTCCGGAGATCAGCTACGACAAGATCGACAAGGTGCGTGGGATGGACATCATCGTGACCACCACCGCGAAAACTGACGACGAGGCTCGCGAATTGCTGAGTCTGTTCGGCTTCCCATTCCCGGCCGAGGCCGAGGAAAAGGCAGCGGCGTGAGCCGTCTGTCGCAACGAGTAGAGAAGAGAGCTTAAGTCCAATGGCGAAACTGAGTTCCATCAACAAGAACGAGAAGCGCAAGCAGCTCGTGAAGAAGTACGCAGCGAAGTACGAAAAGCTCAAGGCGATCGCGAATGACGAGAGCCTGGATGAGAGCGAGCGTCTGATCGCGCGTCTCAAGATGGCTGAAATTCCCCGCAACGGGAATCCGACCCGCGTGCGCAATCGCTGCGCCACCACCGGCCGCCCGCGCGGCTATTACCGCAAGTTCGGCATCAACCGTATCGAACTGCGCGACCTCGGCAACAAAGGCCTGATCCCAGGTCTGACCAAGTCGAGCTGGTGAGGAATCGATAGATGGCTATGACCGATCCACTGGGTGATATGCTCACCCGCATCCGCAACGGCCAGCAGGCGAAGAAGGATTCCGTCCTGTCGCCGGCTTCCAAGCTGCGTGCAAACGTCCTCGAAGTGCTTCAGCGCGAAGGCTACATCCGTGGCTACAGCGAAGACGAGAGCGGCAAGCACAAGGCGCTGCGGATCGAACTGAAGTATTTCGAAGGCGAGCCTGCGATCAAGCATGTGAGCCGTGTCTCCAAGCCGGGACGTCGCGTCTATTCGGGCTCGAAAGAGCTGCCGACCGTGCGCAATGGCCTTGGCATCACCATCGTCTCGACCCCGCGCGGCGTCCTTTCGGACAACGAAGCGCGTGAGAACAATGTCGGCGGCGAAGTGCTGGCGGAGGTATTCTGATGAGCCGCATTGGTAAGAAGGCCGTGGCAATCCCCAGCGGTGTCACTGCCAATATCGAAAACGGCACGCTCAGCGTGAAGGGTCCGAAAGGCACTCTTTCGATGGGTCTGTCCGACCTGATCGACTACAAGATCGAAGGCGACGAGATCGCGGTCAACCCGGCCAACGACAGCAAGCAGGCGCGGTCCTACTGGGGCATGCAGCGCACGCTGGTGTCGAACCTGGTCGAAGGTGTGACCGAAGGATTTACGAAAACGCTCGAGATTTCCGGCGTCGGATATCGCGCGAAGGCTCAGGGCAAGACTCTGAAGCTCGAACTCGGTTTCAGCCACGACGTGAACATCGACGTGCCTGAAGGTATCGAAGTCAAAACGCCCGATCAAACCACAGTCGAGATTTCCGGCATCGACAAGCAGGCCGTAGGCCAGCTCGCCGCTGAAATTCGCCAGTGGCGCAAGCCTGAGCCGTACAAGGGCAAGGGCATCAAGTATCGCGGCGAATATGTCTTCCGCAAGGAAGGGAAGAAGAAGTAAGATGGCTAAACTGTCTCTCTTTGAACGCCGCCGTCGGCGTGTCCGCACAGCGCTTCGCGCTCGCTCTGGTGACAAGCCGCGTCTGTCGGTGCACCGCACCGGTCGCCACATCTACGCGCAGATCATCGACGATGCCGAGGGCCGCACCGTGGCCGCTGCTTCGACGCTGGGCGCCAAGGCCAGCGGTGCGAATGTCGATGCCGCTACCAAGGTCGGCAAGGACATCGCCGCTGCTGCCAAGAAGGCCGGCGTGACCAATGTCGTGTTCGATCGCGGCGGGTTCCTGTTTCATGGCCGCGTGAAGGCGCTGGCCGATGCCGCTCGCGAAGGCGGGCTGGAGTTCTGATGATGGCTGACGAAAAGAAACCAGAAGAAAACGCAGAAGCGACTGCGGCTCCGGAAGCGGAAGCTCCCGCCGCGGAAGCAGCGGCTCCGGCTGAAGAGGCTGCGCCTGCTGCCGAAGAAGCCAAGCCGGCGGAAGAAGCTCCTGCGGAGGCCGCTCCGGCAGCAGAAGCTGCACCGGCTGAAGCTGCTCCTGCAGAGGCCGCTCCGGCCGAACAGCCACAGCAGCGCGAAGGTCGTGGACGTGGTCGTGGTGGCAACCGCGAAGGCGGTCGTGGCCGTGGTCGCGGTCGTGACGGTGGCCGTGGTCGGCGCGAAGAGGAAGATGACGGCATCATCGAGAAGCTGGTGCACATCAACCGCGTCTCGAAGACGGTGAAGGGTGGTAAGCGCTTCGGCTTTGCTGCGCTCGTCGTGGTCGGTGACGGTCAGGGCCGCGTCGGTTTTGGTCACGGCAAGGCACGCGAAGTGCCAGAAGCGATCACCAAGGCGACCGCTGCTGCACGCAAGAAGATGATCCGCGTCCCGCTCAAGGAAGGCCGCACGCTGCACCACGATGGCAAGGGCCGTTTCGGTGCTGGCAAGGTCACCGTTCGCACCGCGCCTCCGGGTACCGGCATCATCGCCGGTGGTCCGATGCGTGCCGTGTTCGAAAGCCTCGGCGTTGCCGACGTGGTGACCAAGTCGGTCGGCACTTCGAACCCGTACAACATGATCCGCGCCACGTTCGAGGCGCTGCAGGACCAGACTTCGCCGAAGTCGGTTGCTCAGCGTCGCGGCAAGAAAGTCGCCGACCTGCTGGGTCGCGGCGGTGCGAGCGAAGCCGAAGCAGCCGCCGATGCTGCTGCGGTAGTGGAGTAATCACGATGGCTGCTGCAAAAACCATCAAGATCAAGCAGATCGGTTCGCCGATCCGTCGTCCCGAAGGCCAGCGCAAGATCCTGATCGGACTTGGCCTCAACAAGATGCACAAGGTCGTGGAGCGCCAGGACACCGCAGAGGTGCGCGGCGCGATCGCCAAGATCCCGCATCTGGTTGAAGTGGTCGACTAACCCAATTCGAGGCTCCGCAGCCGATGCGGGGCCTCACATTTTCAGCGCGAAGAAAAGCGAAAGCGAGTGCAACTATGAAACTCAACGACATCCGTGACAATGAAGGTGCCCGCAAGGGGCGCATGCGTGTGGGCCGTGGTATCGGCTCGGGCAAGGGCAAGACCGCTGCGCGCGGCCAGAAGGGCCAGAAGAGCCGTTCGGGTGTCGCGATCAAGGGCTTCGCCGGCGGTCAGATGCCGCTCCACATGCGGCTGCCGAAGCGCGGCTTCAACAACCCGTTCGGCAAGGACTACGCCGAAGTGAACATCGGCATGGTGCAGAAGTTCATCGACGCCAAGAAGCTGGACGGCAAGAAGGACATCACCGAAGAAGCCCTGCGCGCGTGCGGTCTGGTCCGGGGCGGCAAGGACGGTGTGCGTCTGCTCGGCAAGGGTGAGATCAAGGCCAAGGCCAAGTTCGTAGTCACCGGCGCCACCAAGGGCGCGATTGCCGCGGTCGAGAAGGCCGGTGGCAGCGTCGAAGTGACCGCTCCGGCCAAAGCCGAAGCGGCAGCCGATAGCGAATAACACGACAAAATTGGGGGCGGGGGTTCGACAACCGGGCAACCGCTCCCTACTTATCGTCTCTGAGTTGGAAGGTCTCATGCGGACCGAGCCGACAATAGATTAGGATCGACGATACAATCATGGCTTCACGCGCCGATAACATCGCCAGCAACATGAACCTTGGCAATTTCGCCAAGGCGACCGAATTGCGGCAACGCATCTGGTTCACGCTCGGGGCGCTGATCGTGTTCCGCTTTCTCAGCTTCATCCCGCTGCCCGGCGTCAATCCGGCGGCGTTGCAAAGCCTTGCGGATCTGGGGCGGGGTGGAATCCTCGACATTTTCAACACCTTCTCGGGCGGCAGCCTGGAGCGCATGAGCCTCATCGCGCTCGGCGTGATGCCGTACATCACTGCGTCGATCGTGGTGCAGATGGCGGCGGCGCTGCATCCGACGCTGGCGGCACTCAAGAAAGAGGGTGCGACCGGGCGACAGAAGCTCAACCAGTACACCCGCTACGGCACCGTGTTCCTGTGCGCGATCCAGGGCTACTTCCTCGCTTCGGGGCTTGAAAGCTTTGCGAGCCAGAGCGGCATCCAGGCGGTCGTGAATCCGGGCTATATGTTCCGGATCGGCGCTGTGATCAGCCTCGTCGGCGGGACGATGTTCCTTCTGTGGCTGGGCGAACAGATCACCTCGCGCGGAATCGGCAACGGCGTTTCGCTGATCATCATGGCCGGCATCGTCGCGCAATTCCCGACCTTTGCGACCAACCTGTTCGAAGGCGGCCGTACCGGTTCGATCGCACCGACCATCATCATCTTCTTCGTGTTCATGGTGATCGGCCTGATCCTGCTTATCTCCTTTGTCGAGCGCGCACAAAGGCGGCTGCTGATCCAGTATCCGAAGCGCGCTACCCAGCAGGGGATGATGCAGGCCGACCGTTCGCACTTGCCGCTGAAGCTCAACACCGCGGGCGTTATCCCGCCGATCTTCGCCAGTTCGCTGCTGCTCCTGCCGCTCACGATCTCGCAATTTGCCGGCAATTCGGTCGACACCGAAAGCACTTTCGGCAGCGTGATTGTGACGCTCAACCAGTACCTGCAGCCTGGCGCGCCGATCTATCTCGGCCTTTACGGCGTCGGCATCATCTTCTTCTGCTTCTTCTACACCGCAGTCGTCTTCAACCCGGAAGAGACCGCTGACAATTTGAAGAAGAATGGCGGTTTCATCCCCGGCATCCGACCGGGCAAGCGCACCGCCGAGTACCTCGAATATGTCCTTTCGCGCATTACCGTGGTCGGGGCGGCCTATCTGGCATTCGTCTGTCTGCTCCCGGAATATGTGATCGCCCAGACCGGGGTTCCGATCTTTCTCGGCGGAACCAGCCTGCTGATCGTCGTCAATGTGACAGTCGATACGTTGAGCCAGGTGCAGTCGCACCTTCTGGCCCACCAGTATGGCGATCTAATCAAGAAGGCTAAGTTGAAAGGCCGCATGCGCTAGGGCACAAGCGGCGCTTCGATGTTGAAGAGCACGGCGTTCGTTCGTGTGACAATAGGGGATTGCTGGTGAACATCATTCTTCTTGGCCCTCCCGGGGCCGGCAAGGGCACGCAAAGCGCGGGTCTGGTCGAACGCCACGGAATGAAACAGCTTTCGACCGGCGATATGCTGCGTGCAGCAGTGAAAGCCGGGACCGAAGTCGGCAAGATGGCCGACGAGATCATGAAGGCCGGCAAGCTGTTCCCGGATGAGCTGATGGCCCAGATCCTCGATGAATACATGGCGCAGATCCCTGCCGAAACCGGGATCATCTTCGACGGCTATCCCCGCACCGAGCCGCAGGCGGAGCTGCTTGACGGCTTGCTCGACAAGCATGGGCGTTCGCTCGACCATGTGATCGAACTGGCGGTCGACGAAGACGCTCTGGTTGAGCGGATCACCGGGCGATTTTCCTGCGCCAATTGCGGTGCGCTCTATCACGACACTGCGAACCCGACATCGCAAGAGGGCGTGTGCGATGCATGCGGTCACACCGAGTTCAAGCGCCGCCCGGACGACAATGAAGAGACGGTTCGCAAGCGTATGGGCGTCTATCGCGCCGAGACCGCGCCAATCCTGCCGGGCTACGAAGCACGCGGCATTGTCAGCCGCGTTGACGGCATGGCGGGCATCGACGAAGTCGCAAGCGCGGTCGACGCAATTCTGGCCTGAGCGCCCGCGGGGGCTTTCGCCCGCGCGATCCATCCCGTAACTGTTGCGCAAGACGGGAGAACAGGATCGTGCCTAATACAATAACTCGCGGCGTTGGACTGGCCTTGGCGCTGGCGGCTGCACCGCTTTCAGCCGAAGTGACCGATGCCGACGATCGGAGCTTCATCACCCGCGACGAGGCGGTCGTTGAAGCCGATTTGAAGGCGACCTGGCTGGCCCTGATCAGCCCGGGCCGGTGGTGGAATTCCGCGCATACCTGGTCGGGCAATGCCGCTAACATGACCCTGCGGCCGCAAGCCGGCGGCTGTTTCTGTGAGCGCATCCCTGAGGATCCCGATCCGAACACGATTTCGCTCGAAGGAAGCGTGGAGCACATGCGCGTGATCCAGGCATTTCCAGAAAAGGCGCTGAGGATGCAGGGCGGGCTGGGCCCGCTGCAAAGCGAGCCGGTGATGGGCGTGCTTACGATCGTGCTGTCGGAAGTCGATGAGGGCACCCGGATCGTGTGGGAATACAATGTCGGTGGTTCGATGCGTTATGAAGTGCCGGTGATCTCGAAGGCGGTCGATGGCGTCATGACGCAGCAGCTCAACGGGCTGGCAAAGCTGCTTGGGCGCGTAGACGAACCGGATCCCCCGGCCGAAACGGACAAGGAGCCCGAGGCTCCGCCGGTCGACGATGAGGACGAGGCCGCAGAGCCCGGACCTTCGAAAGTCGACGAAGCGTTCGACGATCTGGTTGACGGTTGATTCCAAACCCGTTCTGACTGCAATCCACCGCCGCAATCGGGGCGGTTTTGACCGCATCGCGATTTCGGTGTATTCCGAGCCTTGAAACCCAAGCTGAGCGGCCCATATCGGCGGCTCGGTCGTTTATGCGTTGCTGACGGTTGACGGATTGCTCGAATCACCGTAAGCGCGCCGCTCATTCGACACGTTCGAACCCAGTCCGGCAGGCATCGCTCTTGCGCGAATGCCATCCGGGCTTTTGCCGTTTCGAGATCTTGCCAGATCTGGATCCAATACGGCAGCGGGCGAGTTGATGAATTGAGCGTTGAGATAGGGGCGCCGGTTCTGGAACCGCAAATCCCTGTGGAGCATGGAGAATTAAGTGGCTCGTATTGCCGGGGTAAACATCCCCACAAACAAGCGTGTTATCATCGCGCTGACCTATATTCACGGAATTGGCCGCACGACGGCTGTGAAGATCGCCGACAAGCTCGGCATCCCTCACAGCGCCCGCGTTCAGGATCTTACCGACGAGGAAGTCCTGCGCATTCGTGAGACCATCGATGCCGACTACATGGTCGAAGGTGACCTTCGTCGCGAAACCGCGATGAACATCAAGCGCCTGATGGACCTGCGTTCGTATCGCGGTCTGCGCCACCGTAACCAGCTGCCCGTCCGCGGTCAGCGCACGCACACCAACGCCCGTACCCGCAAGGGCAAGGCCAAGCCGATTGCAGGCAAGAAGAAGTAAGCCCCAGGGTCGAAGACCTCAGGGCTTTTTCCTTCTGACGAGCTAAAGGAACACACGAAATGGCACGCGAACCCGGCAAAGTAAGGCGCCGCGACAGAAAGAACATCACCAGCGGCGTTGCGCATATCAACGCCAGCTTCAACAACACCATGATCACCATCACCGATGCGCAGGGCAATGCGATCAGCTGGTCCAGCGCCGGCATGATGGGCTTCAAGGGCAGCCGCAAGTCGACTCCGTATGCAGCGCAGGTTGCTGCAGACGACGCCGGCAAGAAAGCCGCCGAACATGGTGTCCGCACCCTCGAAGTCGAAGTGAAGGGCCCAGGCTCGGGTCGTGAGAG
>CAZJZO010000134.1:0-9475 GCA_964550495.1 uncultured Porphyrobacter sp.
TGTGCGCAGGCGTTCTTGGCGATCGGCAATCGGCAGAGAGTCGAAGCTGCGACCGAGCCAGATCTCCAGGAAGAACAGCCCGGTTTTTACGTCCCGCCGCGCGATGTCCGGGAGGACGGCGATCCAACTCGTCGCGCGTTCGAGCACATCTTCGACGGTGCCTTGCGGTGGAGCGCCGCCGAACAGGGCCTCGATAAAGGCATGCTCAAAGCTGACCCGGCGCTCGGCAATGACTTCGATCACATTGGCATCGATCGCGACAGTATCGGCCCGACTGCGATCGACCGTCTCGCCATCCAGCCCGATCGCACCATCGGCCGTGATGATGTAATCGGCGCGGTCACCGTCCGATCCGAATTCGGTGCGCACCACAGGATTGCCGTCCGCTGTGACTCCAAGTGCGCGAACGCTGCTTGGAGCCAGCGCTGCTACAACCGACGCAGACACATTTGGCATGACACGTTTCCCCCCAGTCAAGTTCTGGAAGGATGTTCGCACTTCAAAGTATTCGCAAATGGAATCTGTCGCTTAGACTTGTAGAGATGCGACAATCTTCAGCTTTGGAGCCGATCCGGCGCCGGATTAGATCCCACCTGGCGTGAAATCGTAGCCGTTGGTTGCCAGTCCATCTGTCAGCGCATCGACTGCGCTCTGAAGAATCTCGGCATCGGTCGACCGGATGACAAAATTGGCGCCGACCTTGCCTTCCTTGAAGAACGGATAGGATCCGATCTGGCAGTTCTCGTGCGCCTCCTCTACCTCGCGCAACAAGGCGGCGACTTCGCTCTCGGCGACCCAGCATCCGATGGTCTCGGCGATCAGCGGAATTCCGCCTTCGAGTTTTCCCGTCAACGCATCGAGCATGCCTGCGCAAATGTGCGGGACGCCGGCCATGAGTATGACATTGGCGCGCCGAATGCCCGGAGCACCCGACATCCGGTTGGGAATTAGCTCCGAACCTTCGGGGACACGCGCCATACGCAGGCGCCCCTCGTTGAGGCCTCCCTTGTCGGCATAATAGCGCTCAAGCAGCGCTCGCGCTTCAGGATGGATGATTACCGGCACGCCGAGCGCCTTCGACACGGCGTCAACCGTAATGTCGTCGTGTGTGGGTCCGATCCCGCCGGTGGTGAACAGGTAGTCGTTGGCAGCGCGCAAGGCATTGACCGCCTCGACGATACGATCCTCGTCATCGGCCACCACCCGCACTTCAGCAAGCCGAATGCCTTGAACCTGCAGCCAGCTGGCAACTTGCGCGATATTCTTGTCATGGGTTCGCCCGGACAGGATCTCATCGCCAATGACAACGAGCCCGGCGGTCCAGATTTTTTCGGGTGAGGTCATGTGGCGGGACTAGGCGAAATTGCGAGGATAAAAAAGCACTTCGTCATGGCAAGGAGGCCGAGGCTCGAATTCGCAGAAAGCCAATGGCCAGCAGGCGATTGATCGACCGGCGTTGGCAATGCGCGTGAGGACAGGCCATTGACTGCCTTGCCTGCCATTCGCAATGACGAGTGAGGTTACTCCGCCGCCTCAAGCTGCTCGTCGGCAGCCCGAGAATTGGCTCCCGCTCGCGTGAACGCAAGCAATCCGTCATCGACCGGGCTTTCCTTCATCTGCTTGCGATCAACGACATATTCCTGGTTCAGCCGCCACGGGAAACTGACCGAGTTCTTCGGCTGGATGTCCTTGGAGCGCTGGATGTAGCCCGCGGAGAAATCGTAGATGTCGTCTTCTTCGATTGCGGATTCGGCTTCGGGAGTCAGCACCGGTGTCGCTAGGTTGTTTCCGCTCGCGCGCATGTGGTTGAGCACCCGGCAGACATAGTCCGAGTTGATGTCGGCGCGCAGCGTCCAGCTGGCATTGAGATATCCGAACACCACCGCGAAATTGGGCAGGTTCGAGAACATGCAGCCCTTGTAATAGAAGCGTTCACTGAAATCGATCGGCTCACCGTTGAGGCTCACTGCGATCTTGCCGGCGACGCACATCTTGAGGCCGGTTGCGGTGACGATGATGTCGGCTTCGAGCAGCTCGCCCGATTTGAGCCGTACGCCATTCGCTTCGAAACGCTCGATATGGCCGGTCACGACTTGCGCTTTGCCCGAATTCATGGCGTCGAAGAAGTCGGAGTCCGGCACCAGGCAAAGCCGCTGTTCCCAAGGGTTGTAGGGCGGGGTGAAGTCGGCCTTATCGTAATCGGGGCCTAGTGCTTTCTCGAGGCCCTTGTAGAGCGCGTCCTTGGCCTTGTCGGGCTTCTCGCGCGCAACCTTGAAGGTGTAATCCTGCATCCGGATATTCTTGAACCGCGTGATCGCATAGGCCCACGATTCCGGCATGATCTTGCGCAGGAAGTTCGCCAGTCGGTCCTTGGCCGGACGCGTTACCATCCATGTTGGCGTGCGCTGGAGCATGGTGATTGATTCGACCTTGTCCGCCATCGCGGGCACGATCGTAACCGCGGTCGCGCCCGAACCGATCACCACCACCTTCTTGCCGGAATAATCGAGATCCTGCGGCCAGAACTGAGGATGAACGACCTTGCCCTGGTACTCGCTGAAGTCAAATCCGGCGTCGTAGGGGTCGTCGTAATCGTAATAGCCCGAACCGAGATAAAGGAAGTTAGCGGTGAGATGGGCTTGCGAACCGTCTTCGCGCTCCATCTCGACATACCAGCGCGCTTCGTCCTCGCGGAAATCGGCCGAAAGAACCTTATGGCCGAAGCGGATATGTTCGCGAATGCCGCGTTCATCGACGATGCGATCAAGGTATTCGAGGATCGAAGGCCCGTCCGCGATCGACTTTTCGTGCTTCCAAGGTTCGAAGTCGAAACCGAGCGTGTGCATGTCGCTGTCCGACCGGATGCCGGGATAGCGGAAAAGATCCCACGTCCCGCCGAGATTTTCGCGGCGCTCGACGACGGCATAGCTATGCCCGGGCGTCTTCATTTCCATATGTGCAGCCATACCGATGCCGGAAATACCGGCGCCGACGATCAGCACATCGAAATCTGGGGGTGTCGCTAACATCGGGTCTCTCTCTTCCCTACTTACATCAATGTAAGCACAGCGGTTCGACAAAAGCGAGTCATGATTGCATTTTGCAACTGACTGCAACTGCTCAATCGGCTAGGCGCCGCGCCATGAATGACAGACTTCGGCTCGCAGCGCCTATTTATCTCCTTTGTGCGCCCGCTCCCCTGATTGCGCAAGATGAAGCCACTGTGGACTATCCCGAAGGTGATATCGTCGTCACCGGAGAGGGGCTGGAACAAGCGCTTTCGATCGGCGCCTATTCGATCACCGAGATTGATCGTGAAACGATTGTCTCGAGTGGTTCGGGTCGGATCGAGGACGTGTTGGAGAACGTGGCGGGATTTCAGCAGTTTCGCCGCTCGGACAGCCGTTCCTCCAATCCGAGCGCGCAAGGTGTGACGCTGCGCGCGCTCGGCGGCAACGCCACCAGTCGCGCGCTGGTTCTGCTCGATGGTGTGCCGATCAGCGATCCCTTTTTCGGATACATTCCCTTGAGCTCGATCGCTCCCGAGACGCTTTCCAATATCCGCGTAACTCGGGGAGGCGGTGCCGGCCCGTTCGGTTCAGGAGCGCTTGCCGGGACCATCGAACTCGAAAGCGCCGATGCGCGCACGCTCGGCCCGGTTGCTGCCAGCCTGTTGATCAACGATCGCGAAGAAACCGAAGCCAGTGCGAGCCTTTCGACCAATCTCGGCGCGGGTTTTGCCGTGGTGAGCGGGCGATGGGACCGCGGGCAGGGATTTTTCACCACTCCAAACGATCAGCGGGTTCCGGCGAGCGCACGTGCCGCATTCGAAAGCTGGTCGGTTGGACTGCGCGCGGTAGCGCCGCTCACCGAAACGGTCGAGCTTCAGGCGCGAGGACAGATCTTCCACGATGCGCGGACCTTGCGTTTCGACGGTGCGGATTCGACCAGCGAAGGTCAAGATGCCAGCATTCGTCTAGTCGGGCGCGGGGAATGGCAGTTCGATGCGCTCGCCTATGTACAGGCGCGCAATTTCTCGAACATCGTGATCAGCTCCACCCGCTTCGTCCAAGTACTGGACCAACGCAACACGCCATCGACCGGTCTCGGAGGAAAGATCGAGATCCGCCCGCCCATCGATGAAGCGCACACGGTGCGGATCGGCGTCGATTATCGCCGCGCAGACGGCGAGTTGCAGGAGGAGGCGTTCAGCGCCTTCACTCAGCTGCTGCGCGAAAGGCGGCGTGCTGGAGGCACCAACAGCAACCTGGGCTTCTTTATCGAAGATGATTGGTCGATCGGGCCGCTGTTGCTGACCGGTGGTCTGCGCGCAGATCACACGCGGATCGAGGACGGGTTCTTCCGAGCTGTTGATGCGAAGGGTGGCTTGGTTGGCGAGACCCTCGCCCCGGACCGTTCGGACTGGTCGCTCAGCTGGCGCGCCGGGGCGCGATATTATGCCTCGCGGCGGTTGGAGATTCGTGCCTCCGCCTATACCGGGCTCAGGCTGCCGACTCTGAACGAACTCTATCGCCCGTTTGTTGTGTTCCCGGTTGTAACCCAGGCTAACGCCGCGCTTGAGAATGAGCGGCTCGAAGGGTTCGAAGTCGGACTTGATTGGCAGCCTGTAAACGAAATCGTGCTTTCGCTCACGGCATTCGACAACGAAGTCGAAAATGCGATTGCGAATGTCACGCTCCAGCCCAATCTGCGTCAGCGCCAAAACCTTCCCGCGATCGAGGCACAGGGCATCGAAGCGTCATTGTCGGCAGCCTTCGGGAAAGTGAGAGTGGAGACTTCGCTGGCCTATACCGATGCGGTGATAGCGGGCGAAGCCGCGTCACTCGCGCTCGATGGCAATCGGCCGCCGCAAACGCCCGAGTTTGCCGCTTCGGCTACTCTCGCATGGCAACCGGCGGAAGGTTGGCGATTGGCGGGAACTCTACGCCATATCAGCGCGCAATTCGAAGACGATCAGGAAACCGATCGCTTGCCGGCTGCAACCACGCTCGACGTATTTGCCGAGGCGCCATTATTCGGCGAGGTCGCGCTTGTTCTGCGAGGCGAAAACCTGCTCGACGAGACCATCGTCACCCGGAATGCAGGGGGTGCAATCGATCTCGGAGTCCCGCGGACCATCTGGGCAGGAATTCGCTTCGGGTACTGATCGCTGCAACAAAATTAGAGCGAGTAGCCGCACCGCGAACTGAAAGTGCGGCATGCAACATTATGTTGCATTTTTGCTACGCCCCTCAAATAACCCTCCGGTGACTCTTGTTAGGCAGCATTGCGCTGATAGGGTCACGCGATCGTCGCGAACAAGTCCGAAAACGGTCTGGCGACATTGTGGAGAGGAAAATCTATGACACGCAAGCTTGCAGCTTACGCTGCTGGCCTAATGGCCTGCAGTTCGTTCACAGCACCAGCCTTCGCTCAGGATTCGGACGAACTGGCTGCTCCTGATGCCGACGACAACACCATCATCGTTACGGCCACAAGACGTGCGGAAGACATTCAGGATGTTCCGATCGCTGTGACCGCTGTGGGTCAGGAACAGCTCGACAAGCAAGGCGTCGTCAACGTTCAGAATATCACGCAGGTTTCGCCCAGTTTCTCTACTTCAAATGCGCAGATCGCTTCGGGTTCGGTCGTGCTGCGTATTCGCGGCGTTGGTACGACCTCCAACAATATCGGGTTTGAATCCGCGGTCGGCATCTTTGTCGACGGCGCTTATCAGTCGCGGCCCGGTGTGGCGCTTAGTGAATTCGTCGACATCGAGCGGGTTGAGGTTCTGCGTGGTCCGCAGGGTACGCTGTTCGGCCGTAACACGTCGGCCGGTGCGCTTAACATTACCACCAACCGCCCGGACGTCACCGAGTTCGGTGGCTTCGCCAACGCCACCTATGGCAATTTCGACCTGATCAACATCCAGGGTGCGGTCAACGCACCGCTTGTCGAAGACACGCTCGCGGTTCGTCTGACCGGAGCCTATCGTCAACGCGATGGCTATGTCGATGTGGTCGATGCCAATGGTACCTTCATCGGTGAATCGAACACGATCGACCAGTTTCTGGTTCGTGGTCAGCTTGGCTATGAAGGCGAGAGCGGCGTCAATGTTCGCCTGATCTTCGACTATTCCGAGAGCGAGAACCAATGTTGTGCAGCGGTTGAATTGCTGGCCGCGCCCGCATTGGACGGAGCTCTTGCAGCTCTGGGCGGTGGTCCGCGCGGTGGCATGGCGGCTCCGCTGGTGGCCACGACTCCGTTCGAACCGACCGTCGCCGAGCAGGTGCTCGATAATCGCATCGCCACAGCCAATCGTTTGCCGCTGGCTGAGGTCGAGCAATGGGGCATTACGGGCGAAATCGAATTCCCGATCAGCGATGATGCGGATCTGATCTTCATCGGTTCGTATCGCGACTTCTCAGCCAGTGAGAACTACGATTCCGACTTCTCCGGCCTCGATGTCTTCGACGTCGATCGTCTCGATACCGGCATCGAGACCTTCACCGCCGAACTTCGCTTGCAGGGTGAAGCGCTCGATGGTTCGCTGTCGTGGCTGATCGGTGGCTATTACGCCGACGAACAGATCGCGGCGGAAATCGATTTCTCGCTCGGCAGCCAGTACGATCTGCTAGCGGGCGGCCTGTTCGGTGGGGCACTCGGTCCGGCGCCGCTGACCTTGCTCAACGATCTGATCGATGACGGCATTCCCAACGGCAGCGGCGTGAGCCCGGCCGGGACGACGGCGACCAACGTCTACGCCCAGAGCAGCGAGAGCTGGTCGATCTTCACGCACAACACGCTCGACATCACCGACAATCTGAGCGCGACGATCGGTCTGCGTTATTCGGATGAGAGCAAGACCGGCGGCTTCACCCAGACGGCGATCAACAACCCGTCTTGTCTGTCGCTGTTGGGCGGAGTCCCGACGATCGCAGGCACGGTGGGCAATGCCTTGGTCCCGAGTGTTTTGGGCCTTGGTTGCTTCGCGTTCACCGCACCGGCGCTTGGAGCCGATGGTGAGCTGTTCCCGCTTCCGCGCGAATTCAACGTGCCGTTCAGCGATAGCGAGCTCATCTATACCGGTAAGCTGACCTATCAGTTCGATGCGCCGGTAACCGCCTATGCCAGCTTCACCCATGGCTACAAGTCGGGCGGTATCAACCTCGACATCACGGCCAACACGGGTGGCGCCGACCCAACCTTCCTGTCGGAAGAGGTCGATGCCTACGAGCTCGGCATCAAGGCGCAGTTCCTTGATGACGCGGTTACGGCGAACCTGGCGATCTTCCATGAGGAGTTCAGCAACTTCCAGGTTCTCGAATTCACCGGAGCTCAGTTCACGACCTTCAACGTGGCGAGCGCGATCTCGACGGGATTCGAACTGGAGACGGTTATCCGTCCGGATGAGAACCTGACGATCAACGCCGGCGTCACTTACACCGATGCACGCTATCCGAGCGACTGCGCGGGCACATCGACATCGATCAACGTCACGTCGCTGTGCGGTAATCCGCTGACCAACGCTCCGGAAGTGGTGGCTATCATGGGAGCGAATTACGAGCGCGACATTGGTAGCAGCCTGCGTGGGTTCCTCTCGGGTCAGATCCGTACCGAAAGCGATCGTCGTACCTCGACCCAGGCGGTCGTGCTCGCGACGCAGGCACCGCTGCCCTATGACGTTCAGGACAGCAACACCAAGATCAACCTTCGCGCGGGCATCGGTTCGATCGACGAGACCTGGACGATCGAAGTCTGGGGCAACAACATCACCGACCAGGTAACGCGCGGTGTGACTTTCAACACCGTGCTGCGCAGCACCTCGCGCTCGGCCTTCCCACAGGAGCCGGCAACTTACGGTGTGACGGTGCGTACACAGTTCTGATCTGAGAACTCCGAATGAAAAAAGGGGCGGCTCGGGAAACCGGGTCGTCCTTTTTTTGTTTTGCGATCGCCCATCCGGGCGATCGTCCTCGCTAGATGTCCTTCGCTCCGCTGCGGACCCGCTGCGGGCGGGCGGTCGCCCTTGCGGTCGCTACGCGACCGTGCTTCGCTTCGCGGTAGCTAGGTCAGGCTGAACTCGACGCCGCAGGCGTCGCAAGGCCACGCGGCCGCCCCGCAGGTGCGTGAGCGAAGCGAACATTAGCACCGAGGACGCTCGCCCGGATGGGCGAGCGAAATCACATAGATCTAGCGATTAGCATTTTCATGACTTCGTTGGAGCCACCGAAAATCCGAGTGATGCGGCTGTCGCGGTACATTTTCGCGATCGGATATTCGTTGATGTAGCCCGCGCCGCCATGCAGCTGCAGGCACTTGTCAACGACTTCGCCCTGCAGTTCGGTGACCCAGTACTTGGCCATCGCTGCCGTAGCGACATCAAGCTCGCCCTTGAGCAGCTTGCCGATACAGTCGTTCACAAAGACACGCGCGGCGGTTCCACGCGCCTTGAGGTCTGCGAGCACGAACTGGGTGTTCTGGAAGTCCCATATCGTCTGGCCGAATGCCTTGCGGCTCTTCACATATTCGATCGTGGTCTCCAGCGCCTTCTCGATCCCCGTCGCAGCACCCATCGCGATGACAAGGCGTTCTTGCGCAAGCTCACCCATGAGCTGGTAGAAGCCCTTGCCCTCGACCCCGCCGAGAACGTTTTCGGCTGGCACGAATACGTTGTCGAAGAACAGCTCAGATGTATCTGCCGCGTCGAGCCCGATCTTGTCGAGCTTTTTGCCGCGTTCGAACCCTTCCGCACCTTCGGTTTCGAGCAGCATCAGCGAAATTCCCTTGGCACGCTCGTTCGGATCGGTCTTGGCCACAACAACAATGAAGTCGGCGGTCTGGCCGTTAGAGATGTAAGTCTTGGCGCCGTTGATGCGGTAGCCATTGCCGTCCTTCAATGCGGTGGTTGTGATCGACTGGAGGTCGGATCCGACACCCGGCTCGGTCATGGCAATTGCGCTGACCAGCTCACCGGTGACGAGTTTAGGCAGATACTTCTTCTTCTGTTCTTCGGTGCCGTGCCGAACGAGATAGGGCAGGATGATGGTGTTGTGCAGGCTTGCTGCAAAGCCATCGACATTGTGCTTGGCCTGCTGGTCGATCACCACGATATCATGGCGGAAATCCCCGCCGTGGCCACCGTATTCTTCGGGCACCGACACGCCGAGCAAGCCGGCTCCACCCGCCTCGTTCCAGAACTCACGTTCGACCTGCCCTTCGTCACGCCATTTCTGGACGCGCTTTTCAGGCGCGTGCTGCTGGTAAAATTTGCCCACGGCGTCGGCGAAGATCGCAATCTCTTCGTCTTCCATGAACTCGGGTTGGGGGACGTCGATGACGGGCATTGTATTTTCCTCAATTGATGTTCCTGGCCACCCGCTCCCTCCACCCTTCCACCCGGAGCCTACCGGGACACTATCCGGGTGGAAGGGTGGAGGGAGCGGGTGGCTGGGCTGTAAGCTCGGGCGGATGC
>CAZJZO010000135.1:0-9449 GCA_964550495.1 uncultured Porphyrobacter sp.
AAAAGACGTGGACCGTCAAAAGGCGCCCGACGCCGCGGTGGCGCAGATTGAGCGCGCTGTCGGCAAGGGTTCGGCGATGAAGCTGGGCTCCAAGGAAGCGATGGAAGTTGAATCGATTTCGACCGGTTCGCTGGGGCTCGATATCGCACTTGGCATCGGTGGTTTGCCAAAGGGACGCGTGATCGAGGTCTATGGGCCAGAGAGCTCGGGCAAGACGACGCTTGCTCTGCACGTGATTGCCGAAGCGCAGAAAGCGGGCGGTACGGCGGCGTTTGTCGATGCCGAGCACGCGCTCGATCCGGTTTACGCCAAGAAGCTTGGTGTGGATATCGATGAACTGATCGTCTCGCAGCCCGATACGGGCGAGCAGGCGCTCGAAATTACCGACACGCTTGTGCGCTCGAACGCCATTGACGTGTTGGTGGTCGACTCGGTTGCGGCGCTTGTCCCCCGCGCCGAAATCGAAGGCGAGATGGGCGATTCCCATGTCGGCCTGCAAGCGCGGCTCATGTCCCAATCGCTGCGCAAACTGACCGGGTCGATCAACCGTTCGAAATGCATGGTCATCTTCATCAACCAGCTGCGGATGAAGATCGGCGTCATGTATGGCAATCCCGAGACGACGACGGGTGGTAACGCGCTCAAATTCTATGCCTCGGTGCGCCTCGATATCCGCCGCACCGGTCAGATCAAGGATCGCGACGATGTGATCGGCAACTCGACCCGGGTCAAAGTGGTCAAGAACAAGGTCGCTCCGCCGTTCAAACAGGTCGAATTCGACATCATGTACGGCGAGGGTATTTCGAAGATTGGCGAAATTCTCGATCTTGGTGTGAAAGCCGGCATCGTCGAGAAGTCGGGAAGCTGGTTCTCTTACGACAGTATCCGGATCGGCCAGGGACGCGAGAACGCGAAGAAGTATCTCGCTGAGAACACGGAAGTTTGCGACAAGTTGGAAGCCGCTATTCGCGGCCGCACCGACGAGGTCGCCGAGGAGATGATGACGGGGCCTGACGAGACCTCCGACGACTGATCCTCAAGCGGGCAATGCAGGCCTGGACCTGCGCCCGGGAAACCGGAAAACCGGTGTGTGCCTTCACCCCCTTAGGCACCGCCGGTTTTTCTGTGATCGGCTTATGCGTTCAGAGCATCTGCAATTGTGCGCCATTGGCGGCGATACAGTGACTTGTCGCTTTCGCCTGCATTGCCTAACTGCCAGTTCATGACGTCTACCAATGATCTTCGCCAGTCCTTCCTCGACTATTTCGAGAGTGCAGGACACGAATCCGTGCAGAGTGCACCGCTGGTCCCGTACAACGATCCGACGCTGATGTTCGTCAATGCGGGGATGGTGCCGTTCAAGAATGCGTTTACCGGCCTGGAAACGCCGCCGGCGCCCAGAGCGACTTCATCGCAGAAATGCGTCCGGGCTGGCGGCAAGCACAACGACCTCGACAATGTCGGCTACACGGCGCGGCATCACACCTTCTTCGAGATGCTCGGCAATTTCTCTTTCGGGGACTATTTCAAGGAAGAAGCGATCCATCATGCATGGACTCTGCTGACACGCGAATGGGGTCTTCCTGCCGAGCGCCTTACAGCGACGGTCTATCACACCGACGACGAAGCCTTCGGCCTGTGGCGCAAGATCTCCGGTTTGCCGGAAGAACGCATCATCCGCATAGCCACCAACGACAATTTCTGGTCGATGGGCGATACCGGGCCGTGCGGTCCGTGTTCCGAGATATTCTACGACCATGGCGAGCACATCCAGGGCGGGCCTCCGGGTAGCCCCGATGAAGATGGCGATCGCTTTGTGGAGATCTGGAACCTCGTGTTCATGCAGTTCGATCAGGGCGCTGACGGTCAGCGCCGCGACCTGCCTAAGCCGTCGATCGATACCGGCATGGGGCTCGAGCGGATAGCGGCGGTGTTGCAGGGCGTTCACGACAATTACGACACGGATACCTTCAAGTCGCTGATCGCGGCATCGGAGAACTTGACCGGCGTAGAGGCATTCGGCGATCATTCGGCCAGCCACAGGGTTATTGCCGACCATCTGCGTTCGACCAGTTTCCTGATGGCCGACGGCGTTTTGCCTTCCAACGAAGGCCGAGGCTATGTCCTGCGTCGGATCATGCGCCGGGCAATGCGTCACGCCCACCTTTTGGGCGCAAGCGAGCCCCTGATGCATCGACTTGTTTCCAGCCTGGTGGCCGAGATGGGTCAAGCCTATCCCGAGCTCCTGCGCGGTCAGGCGCTTATCGAAGAAGTCCTGCTGCGCGAGGAAACGCAGTTCCGCAAGACATTGGACAAGGGACTTAAGCTGCTCGACGAAGCAACCGGCTCAATGGCGGAAGGCGGAGAGCTCGACGGTGAAACGGCCTTCAAGCTCTACGATACGTATGGCTTCCCCTACGACCTGACCGAGGACGCATTGCGCGCGCGCGGAATTGGAGTCGATCGCGCAGGATTTGACGCGGCGATGGCGCGTCAGAAGGAAGCGGCCCGAGCGGCATGGAAGGGATCGGGCGAAGCCGCATCCGGCGAAGTCTGGTTCGACGTTGCCGAGCGCGAAGGCGCAACCGAGTTCACCGGCTACGCGGCTACGGTCGGTGAGGGCACGGTTGTGGCGATCGTCAAGGATGGAAGCGAGGTCGATCGCGCAGGTGCTGGCGATGATGCCGTGATCATCACCAACCAGACACCATTCTATGGCGAAAGCGGCGGGCAAACCGGAGACACCGGCACAATATCGTCAGCTTCCGGCTTGGCGGCCCGGGTGACCGACACGTCGAAACCGCTCGGTCGGTTGCACGCGCATCATGCCAGCATCCAGTCCGGAGACATTGCGGTAGGGGACAATGTGCACCTTCAAGTCGACGCAGAGCGTCGGACGCAGATTCGTGCCAACCACTCGGCAACCCATCTTGTCCACGCAGCGTTGCGCAATCGTCTGGGTGACCACGTCACCCAGAAGGGATCGCTGGTTGCCGAAGATCGGCTGAGATTCGATTTCTCCCAGCCCAGCCCGCTTTCGTCTGAGGACATTGCGGCGATTGAAGCCGAAGTGAACGCCGAAATTCGGGCCAATGAGCCGGTTGGTACAAGGCTGATGAGCCCCGAGGATGCCGTCGCGGCGGGTGCTCTGGCGCTGTTCGGAGAGAAATACGGCGACGAAGTTCGCGTCCTCTCGATGGGGAGGGCTTCGGACGATGGACGCAACTATTCTGTCGAGTTGTGTGGCGGTACCCACGTCGATGCGACTGGGGATATCGGCGTGTTCCGCATTGTGTCGGAGAGCGCTGTCTCGTCCGGGGTAAGGCGGATCGAAGCGCTGACCGGCGAAGCGGCGCGCACCTGGATGGTCGAACGCGAGGAAGCGCTGAAAGCTGCTGCGGCCGCAATCCGCGCCACGCCCGAAGAAGTGCCGGACCGGATTTCCGCTTTGCTGGACGAGCGGAAGCGGCTCGAAAAGGAACTTGCCGAAGCGAAGAAGGCCCTCGCGCTCGGTGGCGGCGGGGGTGCTGCCGGAGATCAAGGTTCGGACGAGGAGATTGGCGGCATCAAGTTTTCCGGTCAGATCCTTGACGGTTTGAACCCGAAGGAATTGCGGCCATTGCTTGACGAAGCCAAACAGCGATTGGGCTCGGGGGTCGCGACGATCGTGGCTGTTAATGACGGCAAGGCGAGCATTGCCGCTGCCGTGACCGACGATCTCACTGCGAAGTTCAGTTCCGTCGACCTGGTTCGTGCCGGTGTTGCTGCATTGGGCGGCAAGGGCGGCGGCGGTCGGCCGGATATGGCCCAGGGTGGCGGTCCCGACGGCAGCGCCGCCGGAGAAGCGTTGGAGGCGGTCAAGGCTGCGCTGGCAGGCTAGGTTCCGGCCTCGACTTCAGCCGTGGATGTACGAAGCTTGGGCTTCTGCGCCAGGCCGCCGTCGCGTTCGAGCCGTTCGCGGTATTCGTCCCGCTTTTCGTGGATCGAAGCGATCACCGGACCCATGGCAACTCCGATATCGACCAAGACCGCTTCGGAGAGCTGAAGCGAACTTTCGAGGGTTTCGGGGACGGCGTGGCTGGCCCCAGCACGATAAAGGGCTGCTGCGTGCTCCCCATCGCGGGCGCGAGAGACGATCAGCAGTTCGGGATGGCTCGACCGCAGCCGAGTGACAAGCCTCTGGACCAGCACAGGCTCGTCCATGGTCAGCACCACAGCCGGCGCCTGTTCGATACCAAGTCGGGACAGCGCATCGCCGCGAGCGGCATCGCCAAAGGTGGCACGGTAGCCATCGCGCTTGGCGGCGACGATCAGGTCCGGGTCGGAATCGAGCATGACATAGGGCTGATCGTGCGCTGTCATCATGTCAGCGATCAATCGGCCGACACGTCCACCACCGATAATGATCGTCCGGACCTCGTCTTCGTCCTCGTCGGGCAATTCCGGTGTTTCCTCTATCCGCCGCGCGATGACCCTTCCGAGTTTTGCCAAGAGCGGCGTGACCGTCAGCCCGATCGCAGTGACGATTTGCCAGAACTGCGCAGTCTCAAGATCGACCACCAGCGCGCTGGTCGCGGCGGCGAGGACGATCAGGGTGGTTTCGCTGGGGCTCGCCATGAGTACGCCGGTTTCGGCGGCAGTGCTGCGCCGCGCCCCCATCAGGCGCAGCAGCGTGCCGGTCACGATCGCCTTGAATACCAGCACGCCGACCACCGCAGCGCTGATCTGCCAAAGATCATCCCAGATGGTCATCAGATCGATGCTCATGCCGATCGTGATCAGGAACACCCCAAGCGCCAGTCCCTTGAACGGCGCCATAATGGTTTCGACTTCGCCGTGATACTCGGTTTCCGCAATCAACAGCCCGGCAATCAGTGCACCGACAATCGGCGAGAGGCCGGTTGCAGCTGTCGCCAGGCTTGCCCCGATGACCACAAGCATCGATGCGGCCAGAAACAGCTCCGGGCTCTTGGTCCGGGCTGCCTGCGAGAACAGACGAGGGAGCGCAAATCGGCCGAGGATCAGCAAGGCGACGACAACCAACCCACCATACAGCAAGGTGTCCGTCAGCCCGGTCCAGCCTTCTGCCTGTGCATGCGGGGCGAGGGCGCCAAGTACGAACACGATCGGAACGATCATGATGTCTTCGAACAGCAGCATCGAAAGGGCGGCGCGACCGACCGGAGTGCGCGTGCCCGATATCGGCAACACGATCGCTGTTGAAGAGAACGCCAATGCAAAGCCCAGTGCGAGCGCCGCGGTCAGTTCCATTCCTCCGGCGTAGAGCAGGAAGATTGCGCCGGAACTGCCGATGATCAGCAGCTCGAGCGAGCCCAATCCAAAGACGAAGCGCCGCAACTGCCAGAGACGGTCGAACGACAGTTCCAAGCCGATTGCGAACAACAGGAGTATGATCCCGAAGTCGGCAAAAGGCGTCAACGCTTCGGGATCGGATATCGTGACATGCCTGAGCCAGGGAATCTCTTCGACGAGGGTACCCAGGCCATAGGGTCCGACGGCGATCCCGATCAGGATGAATCCGATGATCGGAGTGATCCGAAACCGCGCGAACACCGGGATTACGATGCCAGCAGCGCCGAGAATTACCAGCGCATCGGACATTACCGGAGAGAGTTCGAGTTCGCCTGCCACCGCCTTCTCATCTATCCTAGCGGCGGAGCGCTGTCACGCGCCGTCCCCGACCTGGAGATGGCGCGGCCTGAACTTTAGTGTTGTGGGAGGCGAGGCCTGTTCGCGCAGGCCATCAGCTCCAGTTGGCCATCTCTTTTTCGAGGTTGGAAACGATCGCTTCGAAAAACTGCTCGGTGGTCAACCAGTTCTGGCTCGGGCCGATCAACAGCGCCAGATCCTTCGTCATCTGACCATTCTCGACCGTCTCGATGCAAACGCGTTCGAGCGTCTCGGCGAAGCGCACCACCTCCGGAGTGTCATCAAACTTGCCGCGATACATCAACCCGCGGGTCCATGCGAAGATCGAAGCGATCGGGTTGGTCGAGGTCGCCTTGCCCTGCTGGTGCTGGCGATAGTGACGGGTGACCGTGCCGTGCGCTGCTTCTGCTTCGACGGTCTTCCCGTCGGGTGTCATCAGCACCGAAGTCATAAGACCGAGCGAGCCGAAGCCCTGCGCGACCGTGTCCGACTGAACGTCGCCGTCGTAGTTCTTGCACGCCCATACGAACTTCCCGCTCCATTTGAGGGCGGCGGCGACCATGTCGTCGATCAGGCGGTGCTCATAGGTGATGCCTGCTGCTTCGAACTTGTCCTTGAATTCGGTGTCGAACACTTCCTGGAACAGGTCTTTGAAGCGGCCATCATACTTCTTCATGATGGTGTTCTTGGTCGACAGATAGACCGGCCACTTGCGGTCTAGGCCGTAATTCATCGAGGCGCGGGCGAAGGCGCGGATCGAATCGTCGAGGTTGTACATCGCCATGGCGACGCCCGGGCTTTCGAATTCGAACACATCGAGGTCGATCTTCTCGCCGTCCGCCCCTTCGAACACGAGGCGCAGTTTGCCCGCCCCAGGAATCAGTGTGTCGGTTGCACGATACTGGTCGCCAAATGCGTGACGACCGACCACGATCGGATCGGTCCAGCCCGGTACCAGGCGAGGGACGTTGTCGATCACGATTGGTTCACGGAAGACCACGCCGCCAAGGATGTTGCGGATCGTGCCGTTGGGCGAGCGCCACATCTTCTTGAGATCGAACTCCTCGACGCGCGCTTCGTCAGGGGTGATGGTGGCGCACTTCACGCCGACGCCATGTTCCTTGATCGCATTGGCGGCATCGATAGTGATCTGGTCGTCCGTCTCGTCGCGTTTTTCGATCGAGAGATCGTAGTACTTCAGATCGACGTCGAGATAGGGAAGGATCAACCGCTCGCGAATCCATTGCCAGATGATCTTTGTCATCTCATCGCCGTCGAGTTCGACGACCGGGTTCACGACTTTGATTTTCTGCATGGCTGACGCCCCATCCTTCTGTGGACTATGATTGATCGACAGGAGTTCTGAATTGATCCCACGCGCGCTCTAGCAGAGGCGTCGCGCGGCGCAAGATAGGGCGACGTGCAATTGAGCGAGTTTGCGAGATCGGTGACAATATGCAATAAATTGCGCAAATAATTGCAGGAATGATTCCGATGGTGACCCAACTCTTACAGCCCGACTTCATCGCTCACAGTCATGTGCAAGACGCATATCTGGGCAAGCTTGCGTCGCAGCTCACGACCGTGACCAGCGAGCAAATGCAAACAATCTACGCGAACAGAGGACTCACCATTCCGGTGCTGGTGTCATCGGTCTTGCATTTCATTTCAAAGCACGAGGACTCGTCGCTTGCCGACATCGCGCGGGGCTTGGGTCTGCAGCATCAGTTGGTCGCACAAAGGATCAAGAAGCTTCAGGCGCTGGATTTGGTCGTAAAGGATCCCGACCCCTTGGATGCCCGCCGGACCCAATACACTTTGACACATTCGGGACGGGACCAGGCCGCTCTTCTGATCAAGTGCATGGAGGACACTGCGGTGGTCTATCGTGCGCTGTTTGCAGAGATTGAGTGCGATCTCATCAACGCGCTCACAGCGGCGATTGATGCGGTCAAAGCACGCCCGCTTCCGGCCCGTTTTGCCGAGGAATTCGCAGGGAAGGACGCAGGATGATGCATTTAAGGATCGCGACACTTGGTGCTGCAGTCTTGGCCGGAACCTTCTCGATTGAGCTTGTCGCCACCGAGCGTATGAGCGTCTCGACATTCGACCCGGCCCAGTACTGCCAGACAGTCGATCGAGAAGCCGAGAAGGTAAAACCCGCATCGGTTGAGGAGATACTGGCGTTGGAAGATGCGGCGCGATCGCATGACGGATTTGCGGTGGCAGAGGCCGTCCTGATTGGGGGAGCAATAGATGTCGCTCATGCGTCACTCGATCCTGCCAGTTGCCAAGAAACCTTTAGGAAGGGGCGGGCGCTGTTCGACTCGAAGTTTGAGGCGGCGCTGGATGGCGTGAAGCGGGAGAAGCGTCATCGCTTCAAGAAGAAGGAACCGATTCGATCTGTCCAGCAAGAGATAACGCGTCTGTGGCAGGAAGATCAGGCAGGACGTTTCGCATATCTCGGGCTCAAGACCGATGATAAGAGCGGTGCCAAGTTCTGGGCCCAGCGGCTTTCGGTTGCCAATGCCAGATCCACAGACGAGCGCTCAAAACGCTACATGGAAGGAATCCTAGGCGAATTCGACTGGATCGATCGGAGGCGGTTCGGATCAGCGATTTCCGACCATGCCTGGATTCTGGTCCAGCACGCCGATGGATATCCGGGATTTCAGGCTGACGTGCTCGAAAGGATGCAGCCCTATCTTGAGAACGGAGGCGTAAGGCCGAAACACTACGCCTATCTCTATGACCGAGTGGCGGTGAACACGGGCCAACTTCAACTCTATGGCACGCAACCCACGTGGAAATGCGAAGAAGACGGCTCGATGCGACTGAAACCGCTTGAAGACCCCGCGACGGTCAACCAACGACGCAAGGCCATGGGTCTCAACACAGTCGAAGAAGGACTGGAGACCATGACCCGCCAGGTTTGTGGCATCTGAGTGCGGGAAAGACGATGGTGGGCGTAGGAAGAGTTGAACTTCCGACCCCTGCGATGTCAACACAGTGCTCTACCACTGAGCTATACGCCCGAACCATCGGTTTTGCGCCCTTATCTGTGGGCGGAGCGGCGCATTAACGCGGCTTCGCGAAAGGTGCAAGCGATTCGCTTGCCCAAAATGTCTGCAATTGGGGCTTAGAGCGACGCTTCGCGCTGCTCTTCGAACACGCGCTCCACTTCGAGCACGAGATCGCGCAGGTGAAACGGCTTTGAAAGCACCTTTGCGTGCGGCTGTTCGCGGCTTGCTCGGAGCGAAACGGCTGCGAATCCGGTGATAAACATCACCTTCGTCCGTGGGCTGATCTCCGCGCAGCGCTGCGCCAATTCGATCCCGTCCATCTCCGGCATGACGATATCCGACAGCAACAGGTCGAAATGCTCCGTTTCGAGTAAAGGAATGGCCTCGGTTCCCCGATCTACAGTCGCCACGCTGTAACCAGCATTGTTCAATGCGCGTTCCAGATAGGTGCGCATTGCATCTTCGTCCTCGGCGAGGAGGATCCGCGGGGTGGAGCTATTCGTCATGCCCGTCCCCATAGCATCGGTCGCTTAAGAAATCTTTCCCGGAAAAATAGAGTGCCCTGCTTTGAGACGAGGGCCAAGGATGATGTGAACAGTTCGATTGGTCTTTGACTCGCTGGTCGAATGCAGGCAGCAAAAACCGCAACATGAGTCTCTCTTCGCGCCCGAACCCTGCCAGCCAAGCCCGAAAAGCATCCGGTTCGATCGGACAACCGGTCGGTGAGACCGACTTGGTATCGACCAGAGGCGGGGT
>CAZJZO010000136.1:0-9291 GCA_964550495.1 uncultured Porphyrobacter sp.
AATCGTAGCTATGCCCCCGATTTTTCGCGGGTTTCCCAAAGACTGCGGTTCACGATTGTTAAGACCGGGTAAACGGCAGGGAACGCCAGTATGCGAGGAGATTGGCTGGCCCGATTTTGCGGAAAGGAATTGGTCAACAATCGTCGATTCGCGATGGCGCGATCGCCCTCGCTCGGGGTTGAGACCGCATCGCGAAGGGTGGGAGTGGGGAGCGCTAGTCCTCGATTGGCGCGCTCGGGTCGCGCACCATCACCAGTCCGATATTGACCGACTGCATCACCAGTTCGTCGTTCTGGTTGAAGACCTGGATACGGTTCTTGGTCAGGCCAAGTTCGGGCCGTGACTTGCTGCGGCGTTTCTCGATCATCTCTGTCTCCACGCGCAGAGTGTCGCCGGCATGCACAGGCTTCTTCCACAGCAGTTCATCGAGGCCGGGAGAACCCAGGCTGGCGTGCTTCACGTTCTTCATGTTCTCGACCAGCATCGCCATGCACATGGCGCCGGTGTGCCAGCCGCTGGCCGAGAGCTTGCCGAAATGCGTGCCTGCCGCGCCCTCGTCGCTGAGGTGAAACGGCTGCGGGTCGTATTTTGAGGCGAACTCGATGATCTCTTCGCGAGTGACATGATAGCTGCCGAACGCCGCGCGCTGGCCGACCGTGTAATCCTCGAAATACAGCATGGTATCTCCGTTTCAATTTGAAACTGGAATGCCATTTAGAACCGGAGAATGCCACTCCCAAGTGTGAGAGGATGGTTACGTAGCGGAAGATAGGTTTTTCGCCTGAATCAGTCGTGTCGATACTCAATCGGCGATGGGAACGAACACTTCGGTCCTGACTTCGGCCTTTGGCACTTCGGTGGGATCGTCGATGTAGTGCTCGATGGAATTGTCCGCCAGCTTGATCCCCTGAGCCGAGGCCCAGGCCACGATCAGCGAGTATGTCTCCCCGACCTTGTGATATGCGCCGCGATGTATGGTCCTGATGTATCGACCGGCGGGGATCTCGGTTCCGAATTCAACGCCGTCGACCTCATGCGCTTCTGCGAGCTTCAATCCGAATTGCATTTTCTGCCGCTTGAAGAAGATATCGATGAATTGTCTGAGCGCACTGTTGTCCAGAGAATTCCAGTCGACCTCCAAGTATCGAGCATAAGGCATTCCCGTGCGTTCCGCTCCGGCCGCTTCGATTGCAGCTGCCGCTTCTGCAAACCCGGAGGCCAGCGCAGATGGGATTTGATAGAGCTTCGGCTCTGCCGCGACTTCGAACACCGGCTGTGCCGGCAGAGTCTCTACGGTGATTGGTTCGGTCATGATGTCCCCGCCGCATTATGATCTGCGCCCAAGTCGAGCGTAGCACAGTTTGCAGCAGGTTGGCCGTTCTGGCTGGCAGGATTTGGTCAGACGTTGAACTTGAACAGCATCACATCGCCGTCCTGCACCAGATATTCCTTGCCTTCCTGGCGCAGTTTCCCGGCTTCGCGCGCCGGGCCTTCTCCGCCGAGTTCGACATAATCGTCATAGGCGATGGTCTCGGCCCGGATGAAGCCCTTCTCGAAGTCGGTGTGAATCACGCCCGCCGCCTGCGGTGCCTTGGCGCCGTCAGGAAAGGTCCAGGCGCGCGATTCCTTGGGGCCGGCGGTAAAGAAGGTCTTGAGGCCGAGCAGCTTGTAGCCAGCGCGGATCACGCGGGCGAGGCCGCTCTCGTCGAGGCCCAAGGCTTCGAGATACTCCGCACGGTCTTCCTGCGGCATGGCGATCAGTTCGGCTTCGATCGCGGCGGAGACCACGACGGCCTGGGCGCCTTCGGCCTCTGCCTTGGCAAACACCTGCTCAGACAGGGCATTGCCAGTCGCCGCCTCGTCTTCGGCAACGTTGCAGACATACAGGACCGGCTTGGCGGTCAGCAGTTGCGCCTGCTCGAACAGCCGAGCTTCCTCGTCGTCCTTGGGTTCGGTCAGCCGTGCAGGCTTGCCATCCTTGAGCAGATCGAGCGCCTGCCCCAGCACGCTGGTGAGGATCTTCGCTTCCTTGTCGCCCCCGGTCGCGCGTTTTTGCGCATTGGGAACGCGCTTTTCGAGGCTCTCGAGGTCGGCAAGCATCAGTTCGGTCTCGACCACTTCGGCATCCGCAATCGGATCAACCTTGTTGGAGACATGCTGGATGTCGTCATCTTCGAAGCAGCGCAGGACATGCACGATCGCATCGACTTCGCGGATGTTGCCAAGGAACTGGTTGCCGAGCCCTTCGCCCTGGCTTGCACCTTTGACGAGGCCGGCAATGTCGACGAAGGCCAACTGCGTGGCGACCACTTTCGCGCTTTTCGCAATCGCTGCGATCTTGTCGAGCCTCTCATCCGGCACTGCGACCTGCCCGACATTGGGCTCGATCGTACAAAACGGATAGTTCGCGGCCTGTGCGGCCTGCGTCTCGGTCAGCGCATTGAAAAGGGTGGACTTGCCGACATTGGGCAAGCCGACGATCCCGCAACGGAAACCCATCGAAAACTCCGAAAAAATGTCAGGCCGCGGCCCTTAGCGGGCAGGGCGAGCGAATGCCAGCCCGGGACGACAGCAATCAGCTGTTGTGAACGTCCTTGATCCAGGGGCCAAAGGGCGAGTTTCCAAGCCAGCCGACTTGCACCTTCGCAGTCAGTTCATTGATCGGCAGCTGTGGTTTGCCACCCGGGTGAACTGCGACGCGCAGCGGCCTTTGCCCGGCCGGTGTGGCAATCACCTTGGCCATGGCGCGCGGAACGTCCATCGGGTCGGTCGTGCCGCCACCGGTGCGTTTGCCGAGCCGATCGACCAGCTGCGGATAGCCGGACGTGTGCTTTTCATCGGCGCGTCCCAGCAGATCGATACTATTCTTGTTTGCGTTCGACCAGATCATCGTCGGGTAGCCACCGGGTTCTATGATCGTCACATCGACACCGTGCGGTACCAGCTCGTAAGCGAGACCTTCGCTCATGGCTTCGAGCGCGAATTTGGTCGGCGAATACTGGCCGTAGGATGGGGCGATCACACGGCCCAGCTGCGACGATACGTTGATGATCAGCCCCGACTTGGCTTTGCGCATGGCGGGGAGCACAGCGCGGGCCATGCGGTGCGGTCCGAACACGTTGGTGTCGAAGGTGAGCTGGGTCGCCTCCATGTCCTGAATCTCGATCGGACCGCCGAACGAGATCCCGGCATTGTTGATCAAGACGTCGATCGCGCCGCCAGCGAGGCGCTCGGCATGCGCGACCGCGTCGTCGATTTCGTACTGGTAGAGCACGTCGAGCCGTATGACGTGGAGGTCGAGCTTGTCGCGCTCGGCAATCGCCGTCAGTTCCTCGGCTTCCGGTCGCGGAGTGCGGCGCATGGTGGCGAAGACTTTCGCACCCAGCCGTGCAAAGTGTTCGGCAGCCAACCTGCCGAAGCCCGTCGAACAGCCTGTAATCAGGATACTCTTGCCCGCCAGCGAAGGGTTGGTTTCGATAACATCGCGCTGGGCGAAGGCGGCGGTTGCGGCAAAAGCTCCGGTGGCGGCGGCTCCTGCGAGCAGGTTTCTGCGATTGATGTTGGCCATAGGTGAAAACTATCACCATCGGCGAGGGTTTCCAACGCCTATAAACGGGTAGGGCGCGTCTCCGACCACAGGAGACGCGCCCTCTTGCACCACGCAGAAGGTGCCAGGAAGACTGTGCGTTTTAGCCGCGCGTGTTCTTGCGCCGCTTGGCCATCATGAAGGCGGCTGCACCGGCGCCAAACAGAACCAGGCTCGAAGGTTCGGGTACGGGCGTTCCCCCACCGCCCGAAGAACCCGAGCTGCTGACCGGCGGTTCGTGCGGCGGAGGCTTGAGAGCCTGAGCCGGAGCGACCAGCGACGCGCTCAGCATCGTGGCAGCAAAAATGGCGGGTACCAGATTGAAACGACGCATAAGACCGAACCCCTGTACGAATTTTCAATTTGATCGAGTGACCAAGAACGTGATCGCATTGGTAGCAAACACGGAGCAGCTGTCTTGCCTCAGTAAATGGGGTGTTTCGATATGGAGCAGTTCACCTGCGTGTGATTAACCGGCCTGTCGGGCAAGCCATGCGTCGAGCTCGCGCGGGTGGTGCAGGCGAATGATCTTGTCTTGATGACCCGACAGCTTCGCTTCGGTGCGCAAACGCGGGCCACTGTTCCAGCGCGCGACATACCACAGGAAGGCCAGGCCAAGCCGCTCCCTGCAGCCATCGCCCATGTCCGGCCGGGTCTGTCCGCGATGCGGCACATACCGCTTGACGATGCGATAGAGGCATAGCGTGATCGGATAGTCGAGATAGATCACGGCGTCCGCGCGCGGCAGCCGCAATTCCAGGGTTCCGCCGTAATTGCCTTCGATAAGCCATTGATCTTGAGCAGCAACAGCCGCAACCTTGGTGCGAAGCTCCTCGCTGCTGGATTCGACCCATCCGGGCTTCCAATTGAGCTTGTCCATATGAAACACGGGTAGTCCGAACAGCTCGGAAATCCTTGCCGACGCCGTCGATTTGCCCGCTCCGCACGGGCCAATGATCATGATGCGCTGCATCGCTCAAGCTTCAGCTGCGCAGTTTGCGGAGGGTTCTTCGATCTCATCGAACAGGCCGAGGCTGCGCATTTCAGCCTCGAGCCGCCAGAATGCGTACACGTCGTAGAGCGCGTGCCCAATCATCACCGCCAGCAAGCTTTCGGTCCACCAGTAAGCCACGCCAAACAGGGCGCCGATGACGAAGATCACCGCCGCAATCAGTGGCTTGGCGAAATGGATCAGCATGAACAGGAAGCTGGCGCCGACGATGGCCACGGGCAGGGGGGCATAGTCGGAAATCAGCGTCTGCAATCCCGCGCGAAAGAATGCCTCTTCACCGACCCCCGCGCAGATCGAAATGAAGATGATCACCGGGAACGGCAAACCATTCGCCAGGAAGGCAAAATTGCGCGCCTGAAGCCGGATCATACGTTCGGCGAGATCGGGAAAGACCCGAAACAGGCCACCCGCGACCAAAATCAGGGCAGCTGCGAGGCCGATGCCGAGGCCGATTTCCCGGAACGAAACAGACAGAAAGTCGGCAACATATCGCCCGGACGAGGCCCACAGTCCGATACCCAGCCCGACGAACAGCACCGCTTGCGCTCCGAGGCCCTGACAGATCTCGGACGCGGTCATGGTCCGCAGATCGTCGTAAGGGTTTTTCACTGCAGCCTCAGCGCGACATCGCTCATGAAGCGGGCATCGTCTGCCTCTGCCAGCCAGTGTGCTTCGGCGCCCAAGGCTCCCAGCATATCGGCGAGCTTATCCTGCTCCGCTTTGGCATAGTTGCCGAGGACATGACCCGTCACCCGTTCCTTGTGACCCGGATGCCCGATGCCGAGCCGTACGCGGCGAAAATCCGCGCCAAGGTGTTTGTCGATCGAGCGCAAGCCGTTGTGGCCGGCGGTGCCGCCGCCTTGCTTGACCTTGACCTTGAACGGCGCGAGATCGAGCTCGTCGTGAAAGACGGTGAGGGCCGACAGGTCGAGCTTGTAGAAGCGCATTGCTTCGCCGACGCTGCGACCGCTCTCGTTCATGAAGGTCGCGGGCTTGAGCAGCAGGATCTTCTCATTGCCGATGCGCCCTTCCTGGACCCACCCGGAGAACTTCTTCTGAACCGCGCCAAAGCCGTGCATGTCGGCGATGACATCCATCGCCATGAAGCCGACATTGTGTCGGTGCATGGCGTAGCTTGCTCCAGGATTTCCGAGGCCGACCCATATCTGCATGCTGGCGCGTTAGCGCTCGCCTGCGGGAATTGCGAGGGGCAGATTGCGATTGCCCGGAGCTGGCGGATCAGGCGTGGAGTTCGATCAGCTGGATCAGGTTCCCGCAAGTGTCATCGAACACTGCCATCGTCGCGTCGCCCGCTTTCATGGGCGGCTGGGTGAACTTGACCCCTTTCGCTTCAAGCTTGGTCACTTCCGTTTCGATGTCATCGACGCTGAAGGCCGTCCAGGGAATTCCGTCTTCCATCAAGGCTTCCTGCAATTCGCGCGCCTTGGGGTATTCGTTGGGTTCAAGCAGGAGTTCCGTACCGTCGGGTTCTTCTTCGGATACCAGAGTGATCCAGTAGTGTTCGCCGAGCGGGATGTTGTGCTTGACCTTGAAGCCCAGCGTTTCGGTGTAGAACGCAAGCGCTTTCTGCTGATCCTCGACCATCACGCTTTTGCCGTACATTTTCATTCAACGTCTCCCTTGAAATAGGACTGGATCCACGGATTGATGGTCGCTTCGAAGGAATCGGCGGTGAGCGAGTGGACCTTGGTTCGACCGCGCCAAGCCGTGGTGATGAGCTCGGCTTCTTCGAGCGTATTCAGGTGCCGGGTGATGGCCTGGCGGGTGAGCGTGATATCGTGCTCCTCGACCAGCCGTGCGCACAGTTCGAACAGGCTCTGATCGTCCCGGTGTCGCAATTGTTCCAGGATTAACAGCCGCGTATCGTCGCCAAGCGCGCGGAACAGGCGGCTGAGGTTGGGATCGAATGGAACGCCCATGCCTCGTTATGCAACAATATTGTTGCATGTAAAGCGTCAACCGCTCGTGGATGTCCCAGGAAAACAAAACGCCGGACTGGTTTCCCAATCCGGCGCCTTGGTGATTTCTGTCGAGAAGGTGGGGGCTTACTCGCTGTCGCCGCCTTCTTCTTCGTCGCCCTTCTGGGCGGTTGCTTCGACTTCGTCGGCTGCGACTTCTTCGCCTTCAGCCTCTTCCTCTTCGCTTTCGCTGCGCTTGAGCGCCGACGGTGCGACCAGCGTTGCGATCGTGTAGTCGCGATCGGTAATCGCGCTTTCGCTGCCTTCGGGCAGGCTCACTTCGCTGATGTGGATCGAATCGCCCACTTCCTTGCCGGTGACGTCGATCTCGATCTCGCCCGGGATCTTGTCCGCGGCGCAGATCAGGTCGACTTCGTGGCGGACCACGTTGAGAACGCCGCCCTTCTTGAGGCCTGGCGATTCTTCTTCGTTGGTGAACACAACCGGGATCGACACCTCGACCTTCGCGTCTTTAGACAGGCGCAGGAAGTCAGCGTGGGTCGGGCGATCGGTGACCGGGTGCAGAGCCACATCTTTCGGGAGCGTGCGGACGCTTTCACCGCCGATTTCGATATTCACGATCGAGTTCATGAAGTGGCCGGTCATCAATTGCTTGACCAGTTCCTTCTCTTCGATGTGAATCGTGGTGGGTTCTTCCTTGCCGCCGTAAATCACAGCGGGAATCCGACCTTCGCGGCGAAGTGCTCGGGAGGCTCCCTTGCCAGCCCGTTCGCGCGCCTTGGCCGGCAGTGTCAGAGCGTCGCTCATAATGCTACCTTTCGAATGCGTATGTTAGAGTTGTCAGCCGGTGCCCGCCTCCAGGGATGACCAAGACACCGAAGCGCGGCCCGTTACAGCGGGCAGGCGCGCTTGGCAAGCGGTTATCGGCCAATTCTCCTGACGCTGTAGCCGCGTTCTTCGAGCAGAGCGGGTATCCCATCCTCGCCGACGAGGTGAGCCGCTCCCACTGCAACGAGTGGCCTGTCACGGTCGCGCAGCAGGCCTGAGAGCTTGCCGATCCAGTTGCGATTTCGCTTGATCAACAGAGCTTCACGCAGTTCCGCGTCCGCCATGATGCCGGTGGTCGTCGCTTGTTCGAGCGCGCCGAGATCGCCTTTCAACCACGCCCGACGCAAGCGACCCGGATCCTCCCGAGCCAGCTGGGATTCTTGCAGGACGCCTTCGAGCAAGTCGCGCTGATCTTCCTCGGCGAGGCTGTCGAAAATGGTCAATTGCCCGACGACACCTTCGAATTCGATCACTTCGCGGTCTTCAAAATCGCCGATGACCGCGCGATCGACTCCGTTCTTCGGATCCCCTTGCGCCTCGACTTGGGCGAGGGCCAGCGCCGCTGCCCATGTTTCCGTGCCGGAGAACTGATCGAGCGTCACGCCGGATCGCCCGACCAGATCGATCAGGGTCGGTCTCAGGCTTGGGGCGACCCGTTGCGGCAAAGCCGGGAGACCCTCCGATTCCGCGAGTTCGGCGACGGCATCGGCGATCGCCTGCTGGTCTTCCATATCGGCGACTTCAACCACCAGAATGTCGGCGATGTCGATTACGCGCTCGATTTCGTTCGTCCGCCACCCGACATCGTCCGGTAGCGCATGGATCGTTCCGAGCATCCACCCTTCGATCTCGCCATTGGCGTTGACGATTTCGAACAGCGGCGGGCTGGTGCCGGGTTCGGGTTGGGGAGGATTTGACCAGCAACTTGCCAGAGCGAGGCTGGCCAATGCCAGCATCCAGGCACGCAAGCCGAAAGGTCGCGCCCGAACGCTGGCAATGCGGAACTCCATTATTGGACGCGGTCGGTCGAAATGCCGCGTTCGGCGAGATAGTCCTGCACGCTCTTCTCGCCAGCAAGGTGGCCTGCACCAACCGCGATGAAGATCGTGCCCGGGCTGTCGAGGCGGGTGTCGATCCATTCGGCCCAGTTCTTGTTGCGCTCGTAAAGCAGCTTTTCGGCCACCATCGGATCGGTCATGCCTTCATTCATGATCGCGGCCAGCGCTTCGGCATCGCCCTCGACCCATTCGGCCACCATTGTGTCGAGGACGGTCTTCACCTCATCGATGCCTTCGGCGGCTTCCATCATGAATTGCACTTGCGATTCCTGCGGCAAGCTGTCGAAGATGTTGATCTGGAACTCGGCGGTTTCCAGCGCTTGTTGTTCCTTGTCGCCGGCCTTCTTCAGGATCACCTTGTCGACCCCGGCATCGGGCGAATAGCCTTGCTGCATCAGCGGCAGCATGGTGAGCGACAAGGCAGCCATCCACGGTTCGAGCCGATCGAATGCGCCAACCGGCAGGCCGATCTTGGTCATGGCAGCTTCGTAGCTTGCGGTCTGCTCGTCGCTCAGGAGCGAACGCAAGGTGGTTTCGGCAGGCAGCATGCCCTTGCTGATGGCCAGCTGCTGCATCGCCGCCTCGCTGCCCGGATCCATCTTGATCTCGGTCACGACCGCGTCGGAAGACGTCAGGGCTTCGGCAATCTCTGCGTCATACCATTCGATTTCCTTGGGAAGCGCGTGGATCGTGCCGAACATGTAAATGGTGGTGTCTTCGTCGGCGACTTTCCACAGCGCCGGGCCCTCCGGGCCGGATTTGAGTACGGCATTGGCCGTTTCCGCTTTGGCTTCTGCGTGATCGTCGGCGAGGGCCGGGTTTGCAGCGAACAGCGCAACCGAAGCAGCCGAAGACAGAGCGAGAAGT
>CAZJZO010000137.1:0-9224 GCA_964550495.1 uncultured Porphyrobacter sp.
TCCGCGTCGGCGTTCTGGCGAGCTATGCCGATATCGAAATCGAAGACCTCGCCGGCAACGTGACGCAAGACGATTCCGACGTCGAAAGCATCAAGCTCGGCACCTACGCTTCGTGGACTCCGAGCAAGCGTTCGTTCCTGAATATGGAACTGGCCTACCTCACGGGTGATGTCTCGACCGCGCGGACCGGGTTCTTCGGCCCGATCACGTCAGGTTATGACTTCGACGGTCTCGCAGCCCGCTTCACGGTCGGCTACGACCTGTTGCCGGACGAGAACGTGTCGCTGACGCCGACCCTCGGCATCAACGCGGCCGACATCAGCTTCGACGACGGTGCCGAGGCTGGCGGCTTCGGCTTCACTGTCGAGCGCGGCGATGAAGTCTTCATCGAAGGCCGGGCCGGTATCGAACTGGCCGCGCAGGTTTCCGACAAGGTCGATGGCTTCATCCAGGGCACGATCATTCACGACTTTGCCGACAGCCCGCGTTCGTTCCGTCTGAGCTCGGCGCAGCTGCCGACCTTCACGACGAGCGTCCTGACACCGGATCAGGATCGCTTCGAACTGGCGGCTGGTCTCGATGTCGACGTCAGCGATCAGTTCTCGATCGGCGTTGGCTATCTTGGCGATTTCGGTGGCGGCTACGACGCTCACTCGGCGCGCGCCACGCTGCGGATCGGCTTCTAAGCCCGACCGCACCACAAAATTGAAAAGGCCCGGTCACCTGGTGGCCGGGCCTTTTTCCATGGTTCGAAGGAGTGGAGCGCCTAGGCCGCTCTTTGCTTCATGATCGACTTGTTGCGCGCATCGACCATGCGGAACGCCTTGAACACCGGGAACCGATCGTCGACGCGCCCCTCATGCCCGAGCATCCAGATCTGCTGGTAGAACCAGTAGATTCCGGCGAAGCCGTTGATCGCTTTCATCATTTGCAGGCCCTTTAGGAAGCCCAGCCAGCTCGGGATCATGTCGAGACCGTCCTCGTAGCGCGGGAGTGTGTCGAGCCCATCGATGAGTTGCTGCGGTGCGTCTGTCACCACACAGAGCGGTCTGCCGAGACCAATCACATCCGCCGCGCCGCTGTCGAGCGCCTGTTCCATGGCAGCGCGGGTGCGGAAACCGCCCGTCACCATCAGCGGCACCGACACCTCGGCCTGCATCGCTTTGGCGAAATCGACGAAGTAGGCTTCGCGTGCAGCAGTGGAGGGGGCGACGTTCTGCTTCTCCTCGTCCTCCATCCCCTCGATCCCCATCAGTTTGGGCTGTTCGTAGGTGCCGCCGGAGATTTCGATCAGGTCGACCGAGGCCTCCTCAAGCCATTTGACCACCGCCAGACTGTCGTCGAAGGCGAAGCCGCCTTTCTGGAAGTCGGCGCTGTTCAGTTTTACCGAGATCGGGAATTCCGGACCCACGGCAGCGCGGGTTGCCGCGACCACCTCGAGCAGGATCCGGGCACGGTTTTCGAGACTGCCGCCATACTCATCGGTGCGAAGGTTCACGCGCGGGCTGAGGAATTGCGAGATCAGGTAGCCATGCGCTCCGTGGATCTGCACGCCGGTGAAGCCTGCATCCTGGCAAGCTTTTGCGGCGATCGCCCAGCGCTGCACCAGATCGCCGATCTCCTCCTTGGAGAGCGGCGTGGGCTTGCCGAATTGCCCGCCCGGCAGCGCCAATGCGACGTCAGAGGACGACTTGGGATTGGGATTGACCAGCTTCTGCGTCTGGCGACCCCCGTGGCTGATCTGTGCCCATAGGTGGTTGCCGCCGCGGGTTCCGGCCTCGGCCCAGCTCTTCAGCCGCGCGGCCATATCGGCGTCGGGCTCGCGCTCGATCACCACATTGCCGGGACGTTCGAGGTGGTCCTTGTCGATGATAATATTACCGGTCAGCAGCATGCCTGCACCGCCATCGGACCAGATGCCGTAGAGTCGCTCCAGTTCCGGGGTAGGTCTGCCATCGGGCGTCGCCAGCCCTTCGGTCATCGCCGCTTTGGAAATCCGGTTTGGCAGCACAGCGCCGCATGGCAGTGTCAGAGGCTTATCAAGGCTCAAGAGTCCCTCCCAATTAAATTGCTATTTGCAACTTATGTAGCGAAGCAAGTTGGCTCTGGCCAGTCCTACTCGAGATTGACAGGTTGGCTTGGGTCTCATCATAGCGATGAGGACATCAAGGAGCCCGCATGCATATGAAATCCGGAGTATTCCTCGCAGGGGCGCTGGCTCTGACTGCACCGGCTGCGCAGGCTCAGCAGGTTACGCCGCCGATCTTGCCTATGACCGAGATCGAGCAAGTCGCGCCTGACATGCCGCCGATCCTGCCGATGCGGGATCGTGCCGAATTGATCGATCGCATTCTGGCCGAGCGGCTCGACACGATCATCCCGCTCATCATGCGAGAGCAAGGCATCGATCTATGGCTGCTCATGTCGCGCGAATATTTCGAGGAACCGGTGGTCGAATCCATGCTCGATGCGCGCAGCATGGCCGCGCGGCGGCGCACGATCCTTATCTTCCACGATCCGGGCGACGGGCAGGCGGTCGAGCGGATGACGGTCAGTCGCTATGGTCTGGCCGGACTGTTCGAACCGGCTTGGGATCCTGAGCAGCAACCCGATCAATGGCAGGCCGTGGCTGACATCATAGCCGAGCGCGATCCAGACAAGATTGCGATCAACTACTCCGATATCACGGCCTTTGGCGATGGCATGACGCTGAGCCAGTACCGCGCCATGACGGCGAAGCTTCCGGAGCGGCTGCGCGATCGAGTTGTATCGGGCGAAACGTTATCCGTGCGCTGGCTGGAAAGCCGCACGCCGAGCGAGCTCGAAATCTATCCGGGTGTCGTCCGGATTGCGCATGCGCTGATCGGCCGGGCGTTCTCGCGCGAAGTCATTACACCGGGCGAAACGACGGCGGCGGATGTCCAATGGTGGTATCGCGAAGAGCTGGCCCGGCTCGGACTGAAACCATGGTTCCACCCTTCGGTCGGCATCCAGCGCGAAGGCGCCGAAGAAATGCTGCGCGGCGATACCGTCGTCATGCCGGGCGACCTGCTATGGACCGATTTCGGCATCACCTATCTGCGGCTCAGCACCGACACACAGCACCTCGCCTATGTACTGAAACCGGGTGAGACCGAGGCGCCTGCCGGATTGCGGGCCGGACTGGCAGCGACCAATCGGGTGCAGGATCTGCTGCTTGCCTCCTTCCGCCCGAATGTCAGCGGGAACGCAATCCTTGCCGACGCGCGGGCAAGAGCCGTTGCCGAAGGGCTCGAACCATCGATCTATTCGCACCCGATCGGTACCCATGGCCACGGGGCCGGTACGGCGATCGGGTTCTGGGACAACCAGGACGCCGATCCGCGCGGAGAATATCCCGTCCATGCCGGCACGACCTGGTCGATCGAGCTCACATCCTACAATGCGGTGCCCGAATGGGGCGGGCAGAAGGTCGATTTTCGTTCGGAGGAGGATGCGTGGTTCGACGGCGAGATCGTGCGGTTTCTCGACGGGAGACAAACCGAGCTGACGCTGATTCCGTCGGACGAGTGAATTTGGGCGGGCGGGGTAAGAGTTGCTCCGGCCCTTCGCTTGCGCTCGGGAGTTTTGACGGAAAACCATCCCCCAGATGGTTTCCTCTGATCAAAACTGGTGCCGGCTACAGGATTCGAACCCATGGCCCCCTGATTACAAATCAGGTGCTCTACCAACTGAGCTAAGCCGGCACACCATGCCCTCAAGCAGCGACGCGTCAGGGCGAGAACGATCCACCCTCATGCAGCGAAGCGTTTGGACGGAAAAAACGCGCGCTAGCCGCAAATGGCATGTATTGTCCAGAGTTCGTCGAGCAATCTTTGTCATCAATCGAACATCCCGGCGATTTGCTTGCACTGTCGCCGAAGCCGCGCATAATCGGTGGTGGATATGGGACGGATCATGGAACACAGCGCACACCAGCACATGCTATTCGAAGCCAACCGCAAGTCGGTGGCTGCGACCTATCTGCTGTGGTTCTTTCTGGGCATTTTTGGCGCTCACCGATTCTATGCTGGCAGCAAGAAGACTGGGATTGCGCAGCTGATACTGCTGGTCATCCCGATTGTCGGCTGGGCGCTCTTGGCGCTATGGTTGCTGGCAGATTTGTTCCTGATCCCCGGATTGGTGCGCGATTACAACATGCAGCTGATCGAAGAGATCACTTACGATCCTTCGCGCGAAGCGGAGGAGCGACTGGCCAACCCGCAAACGCCAGCCGATCGCCGCCGCGCGGAAATGCTCGAAGACCTGCGCCAAACCGGGTTCAGCCGCAATCGGCTCGATCCGTCGCGGGTCGAACGCTGAAAGCCGGACTATCCGTTGCGGCGGACCGACTGCTTGATCACTTCTTGACCCTCCACTCCTTGCGGTAGGTCGATTCCTCGTTGTATTTTCGGTGCCTGGCGGCCTCCTGCTCGCTCAGTTCGTCGGCACTCGACGCGCGCACGGCGTGATGCTTGACGAGACTATCGCGCCGGATCGGGATGAGCTGGATGATCGGCGTTCCGGCCTCGAGTCGAAACTCCTGCATCCCGCCGGTCCAGATGAAAGGGAAGTTGATCGTGGTCGCGAAGCGATCGCAATCGACCATTCCCGAAAAGCAGTAGAACGGCAGCTCGGGTCGGTTCAGCACCGGCTGGAACAGCACCGAGTAGCCTTCGGGCACCTTTATCCGCCACGGATTGATGAATTTGAGCGGCAGCACTCCGGCAAAGGGCGGGTTAGGAGCACCGAGCTGACCTGGGTGGTGCTGTTCGATCGGCTGGAATGCGCAGTCTTCGGCCCAGCGGATGTCGAGATTGGTCGGTCCACCGTTGCCGCTGCCGAAGTTGATATCGTAGGGCAGGGGAATGACGTATCCGAGCGCGAAAGCGTCGGTGACAGGCAGGCACGCCTTGACGGTCATACCCGGCATTCCCAGTGCATCGGGCACTCCCATTTCGCGGTCGAGCCGCTTGAACCATTCGGGTGCAAAGCGCACGGCGGGTTGCGGCGCGGGAATGGTGCCTTCGAGTTCCGGGTCGCAAAGGAATTCGATTGTCGGGTGGTCGCTATCGCTCATTGCGCCAGCCTGCCGCATCGATGGGTCGATTACAACGCGCCGAAGGTCCATCCTTCGGTGTAAGCGATCTGGGCGGTCAGGCAGCGCGGCTCCCAGCGTTCGGGCTCCGGCGCGACCTTGCGCAGCCATGCCGCGGTCAGCAGCGCATCGCTTGAGTGGTCATCGACCTCGCCCACTTCATCGACCGGCGGGCATTCCAGAACCTCGAGCGCTGAATTGAGGTCGGCATAGGTGAGCAGTTTTGTGCGGCCGCCCAAAGCTGCGGTCTCCTTCGACGCGAGCCCGGTGTAGATTTCGACCGCCATCGACCCGCCGCTCTTGATGCGTTTCTCGGGCACCGGATCCATCGGCCAGACCGGCAGATGGCCGCGCAATTGGTGCAGCATACGCATTCCGGTGAGCGAACTCTTGCCGACTTGCGCAGCGCCGACGAGGTTGAAATTGCTGACCGGTCGGCATTTCTGCGCGCGCTGGGCGGTTTCGGCCTCGCGAAAGCGGCCTTCCCCTGTTGCCGCGCCCGGCAACAGGAAGCGGTCGCCGACATCATCCTTGCCATGCCGGAAATAGCGCCGCGCATCGGGATGGTTCAAAAAGCTGTGTGCGCCAAGATGCTGATCGCCATCGCAAATTGCGTCGATCAGGGCCCAGAGCTTCTTGGCGTTCTTGGGGCTGCGGTCCCAGCCGGGAAAGAACGCGCCGCAATCCTCGAACGGCAGGCTGATGCCGAGATCGAGCCCGACCAATGAATTGGCAGGGAGTTCGTCGCGCAGAATGTCGCGGACTTCGGGCCGGGAGAATCCGCCCCTGGGAGGCTTCACCAGAACCGGAGGACCGCCCTTGGCCTCGGCAATTGCGATCGCAATCCCCTTATGCCGCTCACCGCGCGCACCGGACCAGTCGATCGCGACGAAATGGTCGAATTCACGCATCGAACTGTCTCTCCGATCGGAGTCGGTTCCAGTATTCCATCCGTTCCTTGACCTTGCGCTCGAAACCGCGCTCTACCGGTTCGTAATAGCTCTGCGGCTTCATCTCCTCCGGCCAGTAATTGTCGCCGGAAAATCCGTCCCGCGCCTCGTGATCGTAGGAGTAGCCTTCGCCATAGCCAATATCTTTCATCAGCTTGGTTGGGGCGTTGAGGATATTCGCTGGCGGCATCAGGCTGCCGGTTTCCCTGGCCGACCGGAATGCGGCCTTTTGGGCGGCATAGGCGGCGTTCGATTTGGGGGCGGTGGCGAGATAGAGGCAGGCCTGAACGATGGCGAGCTCGCCTTCGGGGCTGCCGAGGAATTCGTAGGCGTCCTTGGCGGCGAGGCATTGGGTCAATGCCTGCGGGTCGGCAAGTCCGATGTCTTCGCTGGCGAAACGCACCATCCGGCGCAGCACGTAGAGCGGCTCCTCGCCGGCGGTCAGCATCCGGGCGAGATAGTAGAGCGCGGCTTGTGGATCCGAACCGCGCAACGATTTGTGCAGCGCGCTGATCAGGTTGTAGTGCCCGTCGCGATCCTTGTCATACACTGCCACGCGGCGCTGCAGGAACGCCCCGAGTCCGGCCGGATCGAGCGGCTCGGCAAGCTTGGCGTTGTAGAGCGTCTCGGCCTGTCCGAGCAGGAACCGCCCGTCGCCATCGGCGCTGGCAATCAGCGCGGTGCGGGCATCCTTGACGAGCGGTAGCGGGCCCTCGAGTTCCTCTGCCCGTGCCAGCAGCGCTTCCAGCGCGCCGTGATCGAGCCGTTCGAGGATCAGGACTTGGGCGCGGCTGAGCAAGGCCGCGTTGAGCGCGAAGCTCGGATTCTCGGTGGTTGCGCCGATCAGCGTCACTGTGCCGCGCTCGACATAGGGCAGGAAGCCGTCCTGCTGCGCGCGATTGAAGCGGTGAATCTCGTCCACGAACAGCAGCGTGCGCTTCCCGGCACCGGCCATTTTGTCTGCCTCGGCAAAAGCTTTCTTGAGGTCGGCGACCCCTGAAAACACCGCGCTGATCGAAACGAACCGCATGCCTACCGCATCGGCGAGCAGTCGGGCGATGCTGGTCTTTCCGGTGCCGGGCGGTCCCCACAGGATCATACTCGACAGCTTGCCCGCGGTCACCATCCGGCCGATCGCGCCTTCGGGGCCGGTCAGGTGATCCTGTCCGATGATTTCGGACAGCGAGCGCGGGCGCAGTCGGTCTGCCAGCGGCGCATCGTCGCGTGGCACGTCGCCGCGTGCGGGCGGCGGTGCATCGTCTTGGAACAGGTCTGCCATTCGTCGGACCACATAGGCAACTGGTCAGAAAATGCCATCGCGCCTCCAAACAAGGGTTGAATCGAAGCATCTGCGATATATCTTTGCTCTATCGAAGACCCACTGGAGAGACATATGACCTGGAAGAATGGACGCAAATATCGCCGCGGCAACGCTGCCTGGCAAATGTACGGGCCGCTGATGGCAATGATGGCCTCGGGCGGCAAATGGAATGCCGACTGGGGCGATTGGGGTGGAGACTGGGGCGGTGGCCATGGCGGTTCGGGCCGTCGTCGCCGACGTGGTCGGATGTTCGGTCAGGGCGAGCTTCGCCTCGCACTACTGGCGCTGATCGCCGAAGAGCCCCGCCACGGATACGAGTTGATCAAGGCGATCGAAGACATGACCGGCGGTGGCTACGCGCCAAGCCCGGGCGCGGTCTATCCGACGCTTCAGCTGCTCGAGGACGAAGGCAAGATCAAACCGGCCAAGGCCAAGCCGAAAGGCAAGGCCAAGGAAGCCGACAATGGCGGCAAGAAGCCCTTCGAAGCGACCAAGGATGGCAAGGCCGAACTGGAGGAACGCGCCAGCGAGGTCGAAACCCTGATGGGACGCCTCAACGAGCATGGTGAACGCGCGGAAAAGGTACGTTCGCCCGATCTCTTCCGCGCGATGGGGAACTTGGCCAATGTGCTCAAGAACCGTGCCCGCGCCGGCAAACTCGACAAGGATGTAATGGACGAGATTGTCGACATCATCGATGAAGTCGCCAAGCGGATCGAGCGGATTTGATCGACAGGCATTGGCGGCTGATCGTTAATCGGTTGGCCGCCGGCCGCCTGCGCGCTTAACCTCGCCCCATGGATCGGGTCGCGCCGACTTGGGGAGGGGAACCCATGAACACTCTTGCGAAGACGCCCTGGCACCTATGGGCGCTCGGGATCATCAGCCTCGTCTGGTTTGCAGGCGGGGCCAACGACTATGTGCAGATGAAGACCGAGAATATCGAATACATGCAGGCGGCGGCCGATGCGTCGGGCGTATCTCTGCAAACCATCCAGGCATACTTTGGCAGCTATCCGCTGTGGGCATCGGCGGTCTGGGCGCTCGGCGTCTGGGGTGCGGTTGCCGGCGCCTTGTTGCTGCTCCTGCGCAGTCGGTTCGCGTTTCACGCCATGCTGATCTCGCTGTTCGGGCTGCTTGCTTCGACCGTCTATTCGTTCACCTCGAATATGCCGGCCGAGATGTCGACGCCGTTCTTCTGGGTCTTTTCCGCGCTGATCTGGCTGTCTGTGATCGGCCTTGCCTATTATGCGCGGCGGATGACGGCGGCGGGCGTGTTGCGATAGGCTGTGCTCGTTAGCGGAGGCTTTGGAGCCGTCTCTTCCGGCAGATCCAAAGTCCTTGATCCTTAACGCGTTTGCCGGATTGGCAGTCCGAGCCTAATCTCCTGGGTAATGGATCGGTTCGCACCGAGCTATCGGGGAGGGGAAATCATGAATACTGTCGCAAGAACGCCGTGGCACGTTTGGGTGGTGGGGCTCGTCAGCCTGCTTTGGAATTCGGTCGGCGGGTTCAGCTACACGATGACGCGGCTGGGCAAGCTGGAGGATCTCGGCATGAGTCAGACCGAGATCGCGTTCTTCGAGAGCAGTCCGGTCTGGGCCAACGCGTTCTGGGCCTTGGGCGTGTGGGGCGCGATCGCCGGGTCGGTGCTGATCCTGCTGCGCTCACGCTTTGCCTTACACGCGCTGGTGGTTGCGATCATTGGCCTGCTGGGCTCGAATACCTGGCAGTACGCAATCGCGGATGTTCCGGAGACCCTGCAGAGTCCCGCGCTCACGCTCATGATCTGGGCGACGACCCTGTTCATGCTGTTCTACGCGTCGCGAATGACCCG
>CAZJZO010000138.1:0-3106 GCA_964550495.1 uncultured Porphyrobacter sp.
CTCAAGGTCGGCACGGCTGATGGTTTCGACGAGGTGGAGCGGCGTGGAACTGCCGCCTTCCATACGTGCAGTTATGAAGGGAAGGTTGACTTCGGTGGTGGCCGAGCTGGACAGCTCGATCTTGGCCTTTTCCGCCGCTTCCTTGAGGCGCTGCAGCGCAAGCTTGTCGGCGCGCAGGTCCATGTTTTCCTTCTTCTGGAACTCATCTGCCAGATATTCGACGATCGCGTTGTCGAAGTCTTCGCCGCCGAGGAACGTGTCGCCGTTGGTCGACTTCACTTCGAAGACGCCGTCACCGATTTCGAGAATGGAGATATCGAACGTGCCGCCGCCAAGGTCATAGACCGCTATGGTCTTGCCGTCGTTCTTGTCCATGCCATAGGCAAGCGCCGCAGCAGTCGGCTCATTGATGATACGCAGAACTTCCAGACCGGCGATCTGGCCGGCATCTTTCGTCGCCTGACGCTGAGCATCGTTGAAGTAAGCCGGGACCGTGATGACGGCTTGCTCGACCGTCTCGCCAAGATAGCTCTCGGCGGTTTCCTTCATTTTCTGGAGAATGAAGGCCGAAATCTGCGAAGGACTGTACTCTTCGCCGCCGGCTTCGACCCAGGCATCGCCGTTCTTGCCCTTGACGATGTCGTAGGGGACGATTTCCATGTCTTTCTTGGTCAGCGGATCGTCGAACCGGCGACCGATCAGGCGCTTAATCGCGAACAGCGTGTTGTCAGGGTTGGTCACCGCCTGGCGCTTTGCCGGCTGACCGATCAGACGTTCGCTATCCTTGGTGAAGGCGACAATCGAAGGCGTCGTACGCGCGCCTTCCGAATTCTCGATAACTTTTGGCTTGCCCCCATCCATAACAGCCACGCAGCTGTTGGTGGTGCCGAGATCGATACCGATTACTTTACCCATTATTTCCCCATCCATTGCAGGTCGTTGGACACCGCCTCCACACGCTTCCCTTAATCGGCAAAACGATCAGGCGGCTCGAATATGAGCGGGATATAGGTGCGGTTTTGCTTGGCACAAGAGATCGCAGGCCCTAGTTTTTGCATCATCTCAGGAGGGGACAAGATTGTGAGCAATACGAGAATTATCGGCATGAATATCCGCAAATTGGCATTCGCAGGAGCTTTGGGCAGCATGGCCGCTCTGGGCGCATGCGGAGAGACTGAGGCGCCTGTCGAAGAAGTGGAAGGGGTCGTTCCTGGCCTGACCGTCAGCAACGCACGCGTCATGCTGGCCCCGGTCGAAGGCAATCCTGCCGCGGTCTATTTCGACCTCGCATACGAGGGCGAACGGGGGATTTCGATCAGCGGCGCGGAAGTCGAAGGGGCCGGTAGCGCCACAGTCCACGACATGATGGAATACAATTTCGAAATGACGATGGCGGAGGCAGGTCCGATCGCATTGACGAATGGCACGGAAAGGAAGTTCGAACCGGGATCGCTTCACGTCATGGCATTCGAACCGTCCGACACGCTTGTCGCCGGTGGAAAAACCGAAGTGACGTTGAAGATTGCAGGCGGCAAGCGGCACAAGTTCGAGGCCGAGGTGCTGGCTGCGGGGGATGAGCGCTGACCGAAATTTCGTCCGGTTCAGATACGTCGCTTTCTATCCCGGCATGTCCAGTCGGAGGAGAGCGGAGCCTGACACCGGGCGAAATCGAACTGGCGCGCACAGTCTTTGGCGATGCCATTCGGTACAAAGATGTACGGCTAAGGCGACGCAAGTTCTTCCCGCTGCAACCGCGCAGAATTACAATGGCGCCGCGTGGGCATTTGCACTTCCACCCGCACGGTCATGCCTATTGTGACGATTTCTCCAAGGAGAACATGCTCAAGCAGGGTTTCCTCATCCACGAGCTGACCCATGTCTGGCAAACCCAGGTACGCGGCGAATGGTATCTGTTGCTCCACCGGCATCCGTTCTGCCGCTACAGTTACAGCCTGAAGCCAGGGCAGCCGTTCACGGCATATGGGATCGAGCAGCAGGCCGAGATTGTGAAACACGCCTTTTGGCTGCGGCACGGGTTCAAGGTTGCCGGTGTCGCAGACAAGAGCGCCTATGATGTGCTAGTGTCCTTCCCGGGAGCGACACTTGGCTAAGATTGACTGGAAAATCCGCGAATTCGGAATGGCTGACGCGCCAGCTTTCGCTGCGCTCAACCGGCGCTGGATCGACGAGATGTTTGGGATGGAGGAGAAAGACCGCCGCCAGCTCGAGCATCCCAAGAACGCAATTCTCGACCCCGGCGGCTACATTGCCGTGGCCGACGCCAATGGCTGGGTGGTTGGCACCGGCGCGATACTGCCCGCAGCCCAGGCACCCGACGATGGTCATCGGTGGATGGAAATCGTCAAGATGGCGACGGACCCTTCGGCGCAGGGCCAGGGCATTGGTTCGGCAGTCGTGGACCGTCTCGTCGATGAAGCACATGCCCGAGGATCGGACCGGATCTGGCTCGAAACCAACCACAAGCTGGAAGCGGCCACCGCGCTGTATGAACGGAAAGGCTTCGTTGCGCTGTCCGATGACGAGGTGTGGGAGACGCCCTATGACCGCTGCAATCTGCAGATGGTCTTGACGCTCCGAGCCGATTGAAGATTTTCCCGCTCAGTTGCCGTAGCGCGCCTTAGCGGCATGCTCAAAAACACCATTGATCGCTTTGCGATGCGCGATAACCAGACGCTAATCGCAATCGCGGATCGGAGCCAAAAATGATCACAATCGAACAAACCGACGGTGCACACGTCATCACAATGGATGACGGCAAGGTAAACGCGCTCAACAAGGAAAAACTCGACGCGCTGGTCGACGCGCTGAGCGAATGTGCGAGCGATCAGGCGCCCGTCGCGATCAGAGGCCGAAAGGGCATTTTCTCTGCCGGTTTCGACCTGAAAGGGTTTGCTGCGGGTCCGGAGGTCGCGACCGCCCAACTTCAGGCCGGCAAAGACGCGATCCTGGCCATCCTCCGCCATCCGGCCCCTGTCGTGACCGTCTGCGAAGGTCACGCCTATCCAATGGGCGCTTTCCTGATGCTTGCGGCCGATAAGGCCATTGGCACCGAGGGTGAATTCGTCACCGGAATGAACGAAAGCGC